>NZ_JAPYKM010000022.1:0-104977 GCF_029623465.1 Pseudomonas sp. RIT-To-2
TGTTCCGCCGCCGCGCGCCGCACGTCGAGCTGACCCTGATCCCTACCGCCGTGCAGGGCCGCGAGGCCATCAACCAGATCGTGCGGGGCATTCGCCTGGCCGATGCCGGCGGTTTCGACGCTATCATCCTGGCCCGTGGTGGTGGCTCGCTGGAAGACCTGTGGTGCTTCAACGAAGAGGCCGTGGCCCGGGCCATCGCCGCCTGCGTGACGCCGATCGTCAGCGCCGTGGGCCATGAAACCGACGTGTCCATCAGTGACTTCGTCGCCGATGTGCGCGCCCCTACCCCCTCGGCCGCCGCCGAGCTGCTGGCGCCTGACAGCAGCGACCTGCAACGGCGCCTGGAAAGCCTGCAACGCCGCCTGCTGATGCGCATGCAAAACCGCCTGGCCCACGACCGCCTGCGCCTGGACGGCCTGACCAAACGCCTGCGCCACCCCGGCGAACGGCTGCGCCAGCAGGCCCAGCGCCTGGACGACCTGGACATGCGCCTGCGGCGCGCCTTCGAACAGCGCCTGAGCCTGCGCAAACATCGCCTCGCCCAGCTGGAAACCCGCCTGGCTGGCCAGCACCCGGGGCGCACGCTGGCCCTGCTGCGCCAGCGCATCGACAGCCTGGCCGAGCGCCTGCCCCGCGCCATTCGCGAAGGCCTCAAGGCCCGTCGTGTGCAGTTGCAGAACCAGATGCAGACCCTGCACATCGTCAGCCCACTGGCCACCTTGAGCCGTGGCTACAGCATCCTGCTGGACGAACGCGGCAACGCCATCCGCAGTGCCGGGCAGACCCGCACCGGCCAGCGCCTGACCGCCAGGCTGGGCGAAGGCGAACTGCAGGTACGTGTCGAAGACAACCACCTGACCCCGGTCACCCTGTCGCTACTGGATTGAGCCATGCCCCGCTTGCTGCCCGCGTTGCTTTTGCTGTGCCTGGCGTTCAATGCCCAGGCTGACAGCTACATCACCCGCCTGCTGAACAAGCCCGTGCCGGGCGGCGTGGCCGTGATCGACCTGGGCACCGCGGCGCAGGCGCCCAAGGCGTTCTTCGACGGCAAGCCGGTGCTGGTGGTGCGCGAGCAACAGAACTGGCGCGCCATCGTCGGCCTGCCACTGACGCAGAAACCGGGCGCCGCCCGCATCACCACGGGCGACCAGCGCAGCCTGGGTTTCGTGGTAGGCAGCAAGCACTACCCCGAGCAGCACATCACCTTGAAGAACAACCGGCAGGTCAACCCCAACCCGGCGGACCTGAAGCGCTTCGAAGTCGAGTTGGCCGAACAGTTGAAGGCCTACCGCAGCTTCAGCCCTGGCACGCCCAGCAACCTGTTGCTGGACAAGCCAGTGAATGGACCGCTGTCGAGCCGCTTTGGCGTGCGCCGCTTCTTCAACGGTGAAGAACGCAACCCTCATGCCGGACTGGACTTCGCCGTGCCGGCGGGCACGCCGATCAAGACCCCGGCGGCGGGCAAGGTCATTCTCATCGGCAACTACTTCTTCAACGGCAACACGGTCTTCGTCGACCATGGCCAGGGCTTCATCAGCATGTTCTGCCATATGTCGAAGGTTGACGTGAAGGTCGGCCAGGACCTGGCGCGTGGCGCCGTGGTCGGGCGCGTGGGCATGACCGGCCGGGCGACGGGGCCGCACATGCACTGGAACGTCAGCCTCAACGACGCCCGGGTGGACCCGGCCATCTTCATCGGCGCGTTCCAGCCCTGACTTGCCGGTTACGCGCTACAGCCCGGACGGTCACCTCCACGAGATTGCGCGAGCACAATCGCGCGAACAATCTTTACTCAAAATACGCAAATCAAGAAGCAGAAATAACCACATAATCGCCATAGCAGATAACTTATCTCAATTTTTTTCAGATGCTTGCCATCCCCTGCCGCAATGGTTAAGTTTGAAGCATGAAAACTCTCCACACCCTCATGCTCCTTCGTCAACACCGCTGCCTAAGCCTGGTCAGTGCACGACTGCCAAGCTGAATCGCGTCGCCTCGCCCTTTTCTCTCGTTTTCATTCGGCAGGCCCTTTTCAAGGCCGCATAACAAGGATTGCTTACCATGACCATGCTCAAAGACCCGTCGTCCAAATACCGCGCCTTCGCTCAGGTGAACCTGCCTGACCGCACCTGGCCGAACCAGACGATCACAGCCGCGCCTATCTGGTGCAGCTCGGACCTGCGTGACGGCAACCAGTCGCTGATCGAGCCGATGGACTCGGCCAAGAAGCTGCGCTTCTGGAAGACCCTGGTCAGCGTGGGCGTGAAAGAGATCGAGGCCTCGTTCCCCTCGGCGTCGCAGACCGACTTCGACTTCGTTCGCACCCTCATCGAAGACAACCACATCCCGGAAGACACCACCATTCAGGTGCTGACCCAGGCCCGTGAAGACCTGATCGCGCGTACCTTCGAATCGCTCAAGGGCGCCAAGAAGGCCATCGTGCACCTGTACAACGCCACTTCGCCGTCCTTCCGCAAGATCGTCTTCAACCAGGACAAGCAGGGCGTGAAGGACATCGCGGTCAACGCCGCCAAGCTGTTCGTCAAATACGCTGCCCAGCAGCCGGAAACCCAGTGGACTTTCCAGTACTCGCCGGAAACCTTCAGCGCCACTGAACTGGAGTTCGCCAAGGAAGTGTGCGACGCGGTGATCGAGGTGTGGAACCCGACGCCCGAGCACAAGATCATCCTCAACCTGCCGGCCACCGTGGAAGTCAGCACGCCGAACATCTACGCCGACCAGATCGAGTGGTTTGGCCGCCATGTGTCGCGCCGTGACAGCGTGATCATCAGCCTGCACACCCACAACGACCGTGGCACCGGCGTGGCCGCCACCGAGCTGGGCCTGATGGCCGGCGCCGACCGCGTCGAAGGCTGCCTGTTCGGCAACGGCGAGCGTACCGGCAACGTCGACCTGGTGACCCTGGCCCTGAACCTCTACACCCAGGGCGTGAACCCCGAGCTGGACTTCTCGGACATCGACGGCGTGCGCAAAGTGGTCGAAGAGTGCAACCAGATCCCGGTTCACCCACGCCACCCGTACGTGGGCGACCTGGTTCACACCGCGTTCTCCGGCTCGCACCAGGACGCCATCCGCAAGGGCTTCACCCAGCAGAAAGAAGACACCCTGTGGGAAGTGCCGTACCTGCCGATCGACCCGGCCGATATCGGCCGCAGCTACGAGGCGGTGATCCGCGTCAACAGCCAGTCGGGCAAGGGTGGCATTACCTACCTGCTGGAACAGGAATACGGCATCAGCCTGCCGCGCCGCATGCAGATCGAGTTCAGCCAGGTGGTGCAGGGTGAGACCGACCGCCTGGGCCTGGAAATGACCGCCCAGCAGATCTACAGCCTGCTGCACAAGGAATACCTGCAAGCCAACACACCGTACGCGCTGGTCAGCCACCGCCTGCAGGAAGAGAACGGCAGCAGCAAGGTCGACGTGGAAGTGCACAGCGACGGCGAGACCGTGCACTGGCGCGGCAAGGGCAACGGCGCCCTGGAAGCCCTGGCTTCGGCAATGCCGGTGGCCGTGGAGATCATGGACTACAACGAGCACGCCATTGGCGCGGGTACCCACGCCAAAGCTGCGGCCTACATCGAGTTGCGCGTGGCCGGTGGCCGGGCGGTGCACGGTGTGGGTGTGGACGAGAACATCACCACTGCCAGCTTCAAGGCGCTGTTCAGCGCGCTGAACCGCTCGTTGAGCCAGCAGGAAGCCAAGGCTGCCTGAGCCTTCGCCCTGCCCTGAGAAAACCGGCCCACGTGGCCGGTTTTTTTGTCGCTGCTCATTGGCCGCCTGCGCCCGTGCGGCGCATCAGGGATGATGCGGCGCCGGGACGCGGCCCGGTCCGCTGCTATGTGAGCGCGTCAGTGCAGGTCGAAGGTATCGGCATCCAGGTGTGCAGGGAAGCGGGTGCGGTAGGCGGCCAGTTCGCTGGCGCTGAGGGCCACGTGGAACACGCCGTCGGCCTCCCCCGCGCTCAGCAGGCTCTCGCCCTGGAAGTCCAGCACCTGGCTGTCACCGGTGTAGGCGAAGCCCTTGCCGTCGGTGCCGACACGGTTCACCGCCGCCACGTAGCACAGGTTCTCGATAGCTCGCGCCGGTAGCAAGCGGTTCCAGTGCAGCCGGCGCGCCCCTGGCCAGTTGGCGGTGTACAGCAGCAGGTCGGTGTCCTGGGCATCACGGCTCCACACCGGGAAACGCAGGTCGTAGCAAATCAGCGGCCGTATGCGCCAGCCCTTGACCTCGAACTGCACCTGGCGCCCGCCTGGGGTGTAATGCTTGTGCTCGCCAGCCATGCGGAACAGGTGGCGCTTGTCATAGTGCAGCAAGGTACCGTCGGGCCGTGCCCACAGCAGGCGGTTGCGATGGCTGCCGTCGGCAGCCTGGATGATCACCGAGCCGGTGACCACCGCGTTCAGGCGCGCCGCCTGGCCCAGCAGCCATTTGCTGGCAGGGCCGTTTTCCGGTTCACACAGGCTGGCCGATTCCATGGAAAAGCCGGTGGTGAACATCTCGGGCAGTATCACCAGGTCGGCACCCCGAGCCTGTTCCAGCAGGGTATCGAAGTGCTCGAAATTGGCCGTGCGGTCATGCCAGGCCAGGGTGGTCTGCACCAGGGCGATGTTCAGGTTGTCCAGTTCACTCAGATCGCGCATAACTTTATCGCCGCTTCCCGCAGCGTCTCCTCGCGTTTGGCGAAGCACAGGCGTACCAACCGTTGTTCGGGAATCGGTGCCTGGTAGAACACCGAAACCGGAATGGTCGCCACGCCGTGTTCGCGGGTCATCCATAGCGCCATGTCGACGTCGTTCAGGTCAGGGCGAATCTGCGAGTAGTCCACCAACTGAAAGTAGGTGCCTGCCGCCCGGCTGAAGCTGAAACGCGAAGGCTCCAGCAGGTCGCAGAACAGATCGCGCTTGGCCTGGTAGAACGCCGGCAGTTCTTCCACATGCTCGGGGCAGGCGGCCATGAAGTCGGCCAGTGCCCATTGCAGCGGGGTGACACCACAGAAATTCACATACTGATGGACCTTGCGCAGCTCGGCACTCAGGGCCGGCGGCGCGATCACATAACCGGTCTTCCAACCGGTGACATGGTAGGTCTTGCCAAACGAGCTGACCACGAAAGCCTTGGAATAGAGCGCTTCGTGCGCCAGCACGCTGGCGTGTATGACCCCATCGTAGACCAGGTGTTCATAGACTTCATCACTGATCAGGTAGATATCGCGACCTTCGATCAGCTGTGCCAGCTGGTCCAGGTCGGCGCGGCTGATGAGTGCGCCGCTGGGGTTGTGCGGGCTGTTGAGGATAATCATCCGCGTACGCGGGCTGAGGGCGTCCGCCAGCTTCTGCCAGTCGATGGTAAACGTCCGGGGATCGAGCTGCACATGCACGCAGCGGCCGCCAGCCAACTCCACGGAGGGCTCGTAGCTGTCGTAGCACGGGTCGAAGACGATCACTTCGTCACCGGCGCGGATCACGGCGTGCACGGCGCAGAAGATGGCCTCAGTGGCACCTGGGGTAATGGTGACCTCGGTATCGGCGTCGACGATGGCGCCGTACTGGCGGGCGACCTTGGCGGCCACCTGTTCGCGCAGGGCCGGCAGGCCGGTCATGGGCGCGTACTGGTTGTGCCCCGCCTGAATGTGGCGCACCACGGCATCACGCAGGCCTTGGGGGCCGTCGTAGTCGGGGAAGCCTTGGGACAGGTTGAGCGCGCCGGTCTGGGTGGCGAGCTGGGACATGGTGGTGAAGATGGTCGTGCCGACATTCGGCAGTTTGCTGGTGATCATCGGGCCTGACCCTGACAGCTGGGGGAGCTCAGCAGGATAGCCCAGGGTGTTGCGCAGATACCAGTGTGGAACCGAGCTTCGCCCGGTCCCACACTGGTATTGCGAAACCGGAGTCAGCGCTTGTCGCGGCGCTTTTTCTCGGCTTTCTTGTGGTGCGACATCAAGCGGCGCTTCTTGTTGACCTGGCGGTCGGTGAGCGTGTTCTTGTTGCCTTCGTACGGGTTGTCGCTACCTTTGAACTCGATGCGGATCGGTGTACCGACCAGCTTGAGTACACGGCGGTAGGTGTTTTCCAGGTAGCGAACGTAGGAGTTCGGCACCTTTTCCACCTGGTTGCCGTGGATCACGATCAGCGGCGGGTTGGCACCCCCCAGGTGGGCATAGCGCAGCTTGATGCGGCGGCTGTTGACCATCGGCGGCTGGTGCTCTTGCACCGCGTCTTCGAGGATCTGGGTCAGGCGGCTGGTCGGCCAGCGAGTGATCGCCGACTTGAACGAGGCCTGCACCGAACCGTACAGGTTGCCCACGCCGGTGCCGTGCAGCGCCGAAATGAAGTGGATGTCGGCGAAGTCGACGAAGAACAACCGGCGTTCCAGCTCGGTCTTCACGTAGTCGCGCTCGCTCGGCTGCATGCCGTCCCACTTGTTCAGGGCGATGACGATGGCACGGCCCGACTCAAGGGCGAAGCCCAGCAGGTTCAGGTCATGGTCCACCACGCCTTCGCGGGCGTCCATGACGAAGATCACGACGTTGGCATCCTTGATGGCCTGCAGCGTCTTGACCACCGAGAACTTCTCGACTTCTTCATGGATCTTGCCGCGCTTGCGCACACCGGCAGTGTCGATGAAGGTGTACTTCTCGCCGTTGCGCTCGAACGGGATGTAGATACTGTCGCGGGTGGTGCCAGGCTGGTCGTAGACGATGACCCGCTCTTCACCGAGCATGCGGTTGACCAGGGTCGACTTGCCCACGTTCGGGCGGCCGATGATGGCGATCTTGATGCCATCCTTCTCGCTCGGGCCAGGGATGCGCACCTGCTCTTCGCCTTCGGCGACACCTTCAGCCAGGTCTTCCTCTTCAATATCACGCGGGAATTCGCCCAGGGCGGCTTCCAGCAAGGTATTGACGCCACGACCCTGTGCACCGGCGACGCCAATGGCGTGGCCCATGCCCAGCGGGGCGAACTCGGCGCGGGCCATTTCCGGATCGATGTTGTCGATCTTGTTGGCCACCAGGATCGAGCGCTTGTTGCGCTTGCGCAAGTGCTCGGCAATCATCTGGTCGGCGGCGGTGAAACCGGCGCGGGCATCGACCAGGAACAGCACGACATCGGCTTCTTCGATGGCCAGCAGCGACTGCTCGGCCATTTTTTCGTCCATGCCGTGTTCGTCACCGGAAATACCACCGGTGTCGATCAGGATGTAGGAACGCCCTTGCCAGCGCGCCTCTCCGTATTGGCGATCACGGGTAAGACCAGACAGGTCGCCAACGATGGCGTCGCGGCTTTTGGTCAGGCGGTTGAACATGGTGGACTTGCCGACGTTCGGTCGGCCCACCAGGGCGATTACGGGAACCATTAGGCTCTCCACTGCGTTATTTCAGAAAATACAAAGGCCGCTGCAGGCAGCGGCCGGAGTTCGTGACGGCATGCACGCATGCCGTTGGCCCCACTCGGGCGGGGCCGCTGGAGGCCACATGACCTCCAGCATAGTCAAAGCCTTACTTGATGGTCAGCGCTTCGAGCTTGCCGCTGTTGCCGAACACGTAAATCATGTTGCCGGCGACTAGCGGACGGGCACGCAGGCCGTCACCGTCGATTTTCTCGCGGCCAACGAAGCGGCCATCGACCTGGCTGAGCAGGTGCAGGTAACCTTCGAAGTCACCCACGGCCACGTAGCTGGAGAACACTTCCGGTGCCGACAGCTGGCGGCGGGCCAGTTTGTCATTGCTCCACAGCGCGGTGGTGGTGCGCTCATCCACGCCTTCGACGGTGCCGTTGGCCTGGGCCACGTACACGCTGCCGAAGCCCTGGGCCACGCCGGCGTAGCTGGAGGCATCACGCTGCCACAGCACACGGCCGCTTTCCAGGTCCAGGCCCGCCATGCGGCCCTGGTAGCTGGAGACGTACAGGGTACCACCGGACAGCAGCAGGCCGCCGTCGATGTCGACCACACGCTCAAGCTCGGAACGGCCTTGCGGCACGGCCACGCGCTGCTCCCATACCGGCACACCGTTGCTGATGTCCACGGCCACGACCTTGCCGGTCGACAGGCCAGCGATGGCCAGGTGGTTGGTGACCAGCGGGGCACCGGTGCCACGCAGGGTCAGTACCGCCGGGGTGCTGTCGTAGATCCAGCGCTGGGTGCCGGTGGCGGCGTCCAGGCCAACCAGGCGGTCATCCTGGGTTTGCACGACCACGACGTCACCGTTGTTGGCCGGCGGTGCCAGCACTTCGCTGTTGACCTTGGCGCGCCACTTCACTTCACCGTTGGTGGCGTCCAGGGCGATCACGTCACCGCTGATGGTACCCAGCATCACCAAGCCATAGCCGACACCCACCGCGCCGGAAACCGACGTGTTGAGGTCTTTCTTCCAGATCACGTCGCCGTTCAGACGGTTGAGGTCCATGACCACACCGGTGACATCGGCGGCGAAGATGCTGTCGTTCTCGATCGCTGGAACCAGCATGTTGTAAGTCTCGCCCTGGCCGTCACCGACCGAGCGGCTCCATTCCTTGTGCAACACAACTTCTTCCTTGAAGCTGGTCAACTCGGCAGGAGGCAATTCCTTTTTGCTGTTACTGCTGCAACCCGCGGCCAGAATGGCCAGCGTCAGCAATGCTGCATGTTTCCAACGGATCACGTCACGCATCTTTTTTCGCCAGGTCGTCGAGTTTGATTTGCAAGCCACCTACCGCTGCCTCGTCGGACAGGGCTGCCTTGGCTTTCTGATAGGCCGCGTAAGCGTCATCGGTACGGCCCAGCTGCACCAGCAGGTCACCCTTGAGCTCTTCGCGGCTGGCCAGGAATGCCTTGTCGGCATCGCCTTCCAGCAGTTTCAGCGCGTCATCGGCCTTGTTCTGCGCGGCCAGTACCTGCGCCAGGCGCTGACGGGCGATTTCACCCAGCATGGCGTCCTTGGGCTTGTCGACCACGGCCTTGAGCTCGGTGGCGGCGTCGTCCAGCTTGCCGTTGTCCACGGCCACCTTGGCCACGAACAGGCTGCCATACTGGGCGTATTCGCTGTTGCCGTACTCGGTCTTGAGCTTGTTGGCCAGGTCAGCGACCTGCGCGGTGTCCGGCTTGCCGGTCGGGTTCAGCGCGGTTTCCAGCAATTGCTGGTACAGGCTGGACGCGCCTTGCGACTGGTTGGCCTGGTATTTGTGCCAGGCCTGCCAGCCGAACACCACGACCAGGGCCAGCAGGACGCCGGTGACCAGAGGCTTGCCGTTACGCTGCCAAAAGTCCTTCAACTCGGCGAGTTGTTCATCTTCGGTACTCGACACCCCAATACTCCTATTTCGCAAATTCGGCCTGAAGCCTGCCTCAACCCTGCACGACGCAAGTCGCCAGATGCTCACCCAGAGCATCCCAGGCAATGTTTTGTTGTTCGCCCTGGCCACGCAGGGGTTTGAAACCTACCACTTGTTGCGCCAGTTCGTCGTCCCCCAGGATCAAGGCGTAGAGCGCGCCGCTCTTGTCCGCCTTCTTGAACTGGCTCTTGAAGCTGCCGGCGCCGGCGTTGACCTGAATGCGCAGCTGCGGCAATGCATCGCGCAGGCGCTCGGTCAGGGCCAGGCCCGCCAGTTCCGCCTGCTCGCCAAAGGCGCACAGGTAGACATCGACGGTACGGGCGATGGACTCGGGTACCTGCTCCAGGGTTTCGAGCAGCAGGATCAGACGTTCGATGCCCATGGCGAAACCCACGCCCGGGGTTGGCTTGCCACCCATCTGCTCGACCAGGCCGTCGTAGCGGCCACCGGCGCACACGGTGCCCTGGGCGCCGAGCTTGTCGGTGACCCACTCGAACACGGTCTTGCTGTAGTAGTCCAGGCCACGCACCAGCTTGGGGTTGATCACGTAGGGAATGCCGGCGGCGTCCAGGCGGGCCTTGAGGCCCTCGAAGTGCACGCGCGACTCTTCATCCAGGTAATCGGCCAGCTTCGGCGCGTTCACCAGCACTGCCTGGGTCTCAGGGTGCTTGGTGTCCAGCACGCGCAGCGGGTTGGTCTTCAGGCGGCGCTGGCTGTCTTCGTCGATCTGGTCCAGGTGCTCGGTCAGGAACGCCACCAGCGCTTCGCGGTAGCGGCCGCGGGCTTCGCTGGTGCCCAGGCTGTTGAGCTCCAGTTTCACCGCGTCACGAATACCCAGGGCACCCCACAGGCGCCAGGTCAGCACGATCAGTTCGGCGTCGATGTCCGGGCCGTCGAGGTTGAACACCTCGCAGCCGATCTGGTGGAACTGGCGATAGCGGCCTTTCTGCGGGCGCTCGTGACGGAACATCGGGCCCACGTACCACAGCTTCTGTACCTGGCCACCGCCGGTGATGCCATGCTCCAGCACGGCACGCACGCAGGCAGCGGTGCCTTCGGGGCGCAGGGTCAGCGAGTCGCCGTTGCGGTCCTCGAAGGTGTACATCTCTTTCTCGACGATGTCGGTGACTTCGCCGATGGAGCGCTTGAACAGGTCGGTGAACTCGACGATCGGCATGCGGATCTGCCGGTAGCCGTAGGTGTCCAGCAGCCCTGCCACGGTGCCTTCGAAATAGCGCCACAGGGGCGTCTGCTCGGGCAGGATGTCGTTCATGCCACGGATGGCTTGCAGCGTCTTACTCACGAGTAATCCTTAGTATTCTTCTGTCAGCCGCGGGCGATCAGCGCCGCGTCGGCTTCGACCTTCTCGGCCGCCTTCTGGCGAATCAGCTTCTCGAGCTCTTGCACCAGGTTGTCGTTGGTCAGCTTCTGCGCCGGCTTGCCGTCGATGTAGATCAGGTTCGGCGTGCCACCGGTAAGGCCCACATGGGCTTCCTTGGCTTCGCCAGGGCCGTTGACCACGCAACCGATCACCGCCACGTCCAGCGGCACCAGCAGGTCTTCCAGGCGCCCTTCCAGTTCGTTCATGGTCTTGACCACATCGAAGTTCTGCCGCGAGCAGCTCGGGCAGGCGATGAAGTTGATGCCACGCGAACGCAGGCGCAGGGACTTGAGGATGTCGTAACCGACCTTCACCTCTTCCACCGGGTCGGCCGCCAGCGAGATACGGATGGTGTCGCCGATGCCATCGGCCAGCAGCATACCTAGGCCCACCGCGGATTTCACCGTGCCGGAGCGCAAACCACCGGCTTCGGTGATGCCCAGGTGCAGCGGCTGCACGATCTGGGTGGCCAGCAGGCGGTAGGCGGCGACGGCCATGAACACGTCGGAGGCCTTCACGCTGACCTTGAAGTCGGGGAAGTTCAGGCGGTCCAGGTGCTCCACGTGGCGCAGCGCCGATTCCACCAGGGCTTCGGGGGTTGGCTCGCCGTATTTCTTCTGCAGGTCCTTTTCCAGGGAGCCGGCGTTGACGCCGATACGGATCGGGATGCCACGGTCGCGGGCAGCATCCACCACGGCGCGCACACGGTCTTCACGGCCGATGTTGCCCGGGTTGATGCGCAGGCAGTCAACGCCCAGCTCGGCCACGCGCAAGGCGATGCGGTAGTCGAAATGGATGTCGGCCACCAGCGGCACGTTGGTCTGCAACTTGATCTTGCCGAAGGCTTCGGCAGCGTCCATGTCCGGCACCGAGACGCGCACGATGTCAGCGCCGGCTTCTTCCAGGCGCTTGATCTGCGCAACGGTGGCGGCCACGTCGTTGGTGTCGGTGTTGGTCATGCTCTGCACCGCGATGGGCGCATCACCACCCACGGGCACATTGCCAACCCAGATTTTACGGGATTCGCGACGCTTGATCGGGGATTCGCCGTGCATGATCTATTGTCCCACTTTCATGCGAGCAGTCTCGCCAGAGGTGAAAGGTGCAACATCAACAGGCTGGCCGTTGTAGGTGACCTGGGCGCCGCGAGCGTAGCCCAGGCGCACCGCGAACGGCGGCTTGCCATTGAGTTCGAGGGTGTCGCCCTTGCGCTTGAGGGCGCTGAGCAGCACTTTGCCGTTGCCATCGGTGACCTGGGTCCAGCAATCCGCGCTGAATTGCACGTGCAACTGGCCTTCGCCAGCGGCCGGTGGCGCCACCGGGGTGGCAGCCGGCGCGGCCACAGGGGCAGCGGGCTGGTGCACGGCAGCGACCGGCGCGGTTGGCGCCGCCTGGGCCGGGGCCGGGGCGGTGACCACGGGTGCCGGTGCCACGGTAGGCGCGGCCGGCTGAACCGCGGCTGTCGCCGGGGCGGCCGGCGACGCGGTAGTGGCCTCGGTGGCCGGTTCGGTGGCCGCCGGCGCTTTCTGCGCGTCGGTCACGGCCTGGTCTTCAGGCTCGTCGATGGGGTGGATCTGGGTGGTGCCGTCGGCGCTTTCGACTTCGACGTGCTCCATGGCCAGGCCCGCCTGGTCCTTGCCATGCTGGCCGTTCTGGTCCTGCCACCAGAAGAAACCACCGCCGACCACCGCCACCAGCAACAGCAGGCTCACGCCACGCAGAATGTTGTGGGACAGGCGGACGGGCTCTTCGATGCGGCCAAGGGCATGCACTTCATGGCCTTGGGCATGGCTGCCGGTTGCCTGGTCGAAAGCTTGCACCAGGGGCGCCTGGTCCATGCCCAGCAGTTTGGCGTAGGCGCGGATATAACCACGGGCGAAGGTATGCCCGGGCAGCTTGTCGAAGGCGCCCGCTTCCAGGTTGCCCAACGACGTGGCCGTCAGGTTCAGTTTCACCGCCACGTCAGCCAGCGACCAGCCTTTGCTTTCGCGGGCCTGGCGCAGGGTCTCACCAGGGTTGACGCGAGTCGCTGCTACAACTTCGGGATGCGCCGCTTTCATCATTGCTCCGACAGGTATTGCTGATATTCCGGCGTACCGGGATAGAGTCTTCTGAGTTGCAGGCCGAAACTGGCGGCCTTGTTCTTGTCCTGGAAGATGCGCGCCAGGCGCGTGCCGAGCAGCAGGCTGCGGGCACTCTGTTCACTCATCTTGCTGAAGCGCTCGTAGTAATCGCGCGCCGGCACATATTGCCTGTTTTCGTAAGACAGTTGCGCCATTTCGAACGTGGCCTTGGGCTGGTCCGGGTTCAGGCGCAGCGACTTGTCGAACAGTTGCATGGCCTGGGGCTTGTTGCCCATGGCCAGCGCCGTGAGGCCCATGTTCTCGAAGACACGCGAGCGCTCAGGATACAGGGAATCGTCGGCCGCTTTCTCAAAGGTTTCGTAAGCGTCCTGATAACGTTTCTGCTCGTACAGGAAACCGCCGTAGTTATTGAGGATACGCGCATCGCCGGGGCGGCTGGACAGGGCCTTCCTGAAATACTGCTCGGCCAGCCTGGGCTCCATCTCGGCCTGGAACACCAGGCCCAGGGCAGCGTTGGCGTCGGCATCGGAACTGTCCAGGTCCAGCGCCTGCTTGAGAGGCACCTTGGCCCGTTCGGCCTGCCCCGTCTGCAGGTAGCCTATGCCCAGCTGCACATAGGCCTTGCGCGCCTCTTCGCGTCCCTTGCTGGTGTCCATGGGGTTGACTTTACCCGTGGTGACGCAGCCAACCAGCAGGTTGAAGAACAATAGCAACAGCGCGGCGCGCACGGTCATGGAGATCCTCTCTCAGGGCCGGTTTTCGGCGTTGAGCGGCATATCGGCATCGGCGGCCAACTGGCGCACGGCGATATAGCGTTCGCTACGGCGGGTACGGTCCATTACCTGCCCTACCAATTGGCCACAGGCGGCGTCGATGTCTTCGCCACGGGTGGTGCGCACGGTCACGTTGAAGCCCGCCTGGTGCAGGTGGTCCTGGAAACGGCGGATGGCGTTGTTGCTCGGCCGCTCGTAACCGGAATGCGGGAACGGGTTGAACGGGATCAGGTTGACCTTGCAGGGTACGTTCTTGAGCAGCTCGACCATTTCCACCGCGTGCTCGAGCTTGTCGTTGACGTCCTTGAGCAGGGTGTACTCGATGGTCAGCACGCGCTTCTCGCCCAGTTGGGACATGTAGCGCTGGCACGACTCGAGCAGCATCTTGAGCGGGTACTTCTTGTTGATCGGCACCAGCTGGTTGCGCAGCGCGTCGTTGGGCGCGTGCAGCGACAGCGCCAGGGACACGTCGATGTGATCGGCGAGCACGTCGATCATCGGGACCACGCCCGAAGTGGACAGGGTGACCCGGCGTTTGGAGATGCCATAGCCCAGGTCATCCATCATCAGCCGCATGGCGGCGATGACGTTGTCGAAGTTCAGCAATGGCTCGCCCATGCCCATCATCACCACGTTGGTGATGGCGCGGTCGATGGTAGCCGGGACACTGCCGAAGGATTTGTTGGCAATCCACACCTGGCCGATGACTTCGGCGGCGGTGAGGTTGCTGTTGAAGCCTTGCTTGCCGGTGGAGCAGAAACTGCAGTCCAGGGCACAGCCTGCCTGGGACGAAACGCACAAGGTGCCGCGCTTGCCCTGGGGAATGTAGACGGTCTCGACGCAGCTGCCGGATTCCACGCGCACCACCCACTTGCGGGTGCCGTCGCTGGAGATGTCCTCGCTGACCACTTCCGGACCACGAATTTCGGCACAGGCCTTGAGCTTCTCGCGCAAGGCCTTGCCGACGTTCGTCATGGCGTCGAAATCATCGACGCCAAAATGGTGAATCCACTTCATGACCTGACCGGCACGAAAGCGCTTCTCCCCGATCGAGTCGAAGAACTGTTCCATCTCTGGTTGGGTCAAGCCCAAGAGGTTTGTCTTGCCAGTCATTGCAGTCATGGTTTCACCTTCACTCATCAGCCGTGGCTTAGCGAGTGGTTACTTCGGTAGTTGCGAAGAAGTATGCGATTTCGCGGGCAGCGGCGGCTTCGGAGTCCGAACCGTGGACAGCGTTGGCGTCGATGGATTCAGCGAAGTCAGCACGGATGGTGCCGGCAGCCGCTTCTTTAGGGTTGGTGGCACCCATCAGCTCGCGGTTCAGAGCGATGGCGTTTTCGCCTTCCAGAACCTGAACGACAACCGGGCCGGAAGTCATGAAGGCAACCAGTTCACCGAAGAAGCCACGAGCGCTGTGCTCAGCGTAGAAGCCTTCAGCTTCGGCCTTGGACAGTTGCTTCAGTTTCGAGGCAACGACGCGCAGACCGGCTTTCTCGAAACGAGTGGTGATCTCGCCGATTACGTTCTTGGCAACGGCGTCAGGCTTGATGATGGAGAAAGTACGTTGAACAGCCATGGTGAAACTCCAGAAAACAGTGATTGTTGCGAAAAATTAAACCCGCGAATTATACGCGGGTTCTGGGGTAATGCCTAACCTGCAAAGATGATCAGTCTATTTCGTCGGCCCAGAGGGTCTGGACCGCTTCCAGCACCTTCTCGCCCACGCGGCCGGAGGTACTGTCAAAACCAGGCAATTCCTTGATCCATTGCTGCAGTTCGACGAAGTTAACCGAGTATGGGTTCACACCCGGCTTGGCTTCGGCCAGCTCTTCTGCAATACGCTGTACATCATTCCAACCGTAAGTCATGACAGCTTTCCGATCAGTGCGGCGCTTCGGCGGCATGGTTGAGCGAGTATTTCGGGATCTCGACCGTCAGGTCTTCCTCACCGATGATGGTCTGGCACGACAGGCGCGACTGGCGCTCCAGGCCCCAGGCCTTGCCCAGGTAATCTTCTTCCAGCTCATCGGCTTCTTCCAGCGAATCGAACCCTTCGCGGATGATGCAGTGACAAGTGGTACAGGCACACACGCCGCCACAGGCGCTTTCGATCTCGATGTGGTTGTCGTGGGCGACTTCCAGCAAGGTCTTGCCGGGCTCAGCCTCGACGACCATGCCGTCCGGGCAGTGTTCTGCGTGGGGCAGAAAGATGATCTGCGGCATCGTTATTCCTCAATCTCGTTCAGGTTGCGCCCGGCCAACGCGGCTTTCACCGTCGAGTCGAGGCGGCGGGCCGCGAAGGCGTCGGTGACCTGCGACAGACGCTTGGTCTGCTGCTCGATGGCCGCGCCGTCGGTACCGCTCATCAGTTCACGCAATTCGGTCAATTGCAGCTCGATCACCATGCGCTCTTCGGCATCCAGCAGGCGGTCGCCGTCGGCTTCGATGGCCGCCTGCACGGCTTCGATCAGGCGCTCGGCGTCGACCTGGTGCTCGCGCAACTGGCGCGCCACCTTGTCGTCGCCGGCGTACTGGAACGAGTCCTTGAGCATGCGCGCGATTTCACCGTCGGTCAGGCCGTAGGACGGCTTGACCTGAATGCTGGCTTCCACGCCCGAACCCAGCTCGCGCGCCGAAACGCTGAGCAGGCCGTCGGCGTCCACCTGGAAGGTGACGCGAATTTTCGCCGCACCGGCGACCATGGCCGGAATGCCACGCAATTCGAAGCGCGCCAGCGAGCGGCAGTCACTGATCAATTCACGCTCGCCTTGCAGCACATGAATCATCATGGCCGACTGGCCGTCTTTATAAGTGGTGAAGTCCTGGGCACGGGCGACGGGGATGGTGGTATTGCGCGGAATCACCTTCTCCATCAGCCCACCCATGGTTTCCAGGCCCAGGGACAACGGAATCACGTCCAGCAGCAACAGCTCGCCACCGTCACGCTTGTTGCCCGCCAGGGTATCGGCCTGGATGGCAGCGCCGATGGCCACTACCTGGTCCGGGTCGATGGACGTCAACGGCTCGCGACCGAACAGTTCGCCCACGGCCTCGCGCACGCGCGGCACGCGGGTAGAACCGCCGACCATGACCACGGCACCCACTTCTTCCAGCTCCACGCCGGAATCACGCACGGCGCGGCGGCAGGCTTTCAGGCTGCGAGCCACCATGGGCTCGATCAGCGCATTGAAGGCATCGCGGCTCAGGCTGCCTTTCCAGTCGCCGTACACCAGCTCGACAGTGTCGGCATCGGTCAGGGCTTCCTTGGCATCGCAGGCCACTTGCAGCAGTTGACGCTGAGCACCGGGAGCCAGGTCAGAGGAAATACCGGCCTGCTCCACCACCCAATTAGCGATGGCGTGGTCGAAGTCGTCGCCACCCAGGGCGCTGTCGCCACCGGTAGCCAGCACTTCAAAGACGCCGCCAGTCAGGCGCAGGATGGAAATGTCGAAGGTACCGCCACCCAGGTCATAGATGGCCACCAGCCCTTCGGCATGCTGGTCCAGCCCGTAGGCAACCGCGGCCGCGGTAGGTTCGTTGAGCAGGCGCAGCACATTCAGGCCCGCCAGCTTGGCGGCGTCCTTGGTGGCTTGGCGCTGGGCGTCATCGAAATAGGCCGGCACGGTGATCACCGCGCCCACCAGCTCACCGCCCAGGGCAGCCTCGGCGCGCACGCGCAGCACCTTGAGGATGTCGGCCGACACTTCAACCGGGCTCTTGGCGCCCTGCACGGTCTCGATGAACGGCATGTGCGACTCGCCGCCGACGAAGCGGTAAGGCAGTTGCTCGCCCAGTTGCTTGACGTCGGCAAGGCCGCGGCCCATCAGGCGCTTGACCGAAACGATGGTGTTGAACGGGTCGGTAGCGGCGGCAGCCTTGGCGGCGGCACCCACTTCGACGCGGTCGGCGTGGTAGCGAACGGCGGACGGCAGGATAACCTGACCCTGTTCGTCGGCCAGTGGCTCGGACAGACCACTGCGCAAGGCAGCGACCAGCGAATTGGTGGTGCCAAGGTCAATACCCACGGCCAGACGACGCTGGTGTGGCTGAGGACTCTGGCCGGGTTCGGCGATCTGCAGTAGGGCCATGCTTATCTGAATATCAGGCGTGCAGCCGTAGCGACACTGGGTTAATCGTCGAGGCGCTCTTCCAGCTGGCGCACTTCGTAGGAGAGCTTGTCGAGAAACTGCATGCGCCGCATCAGGCGTTCGGCCTGTTCGCGTTGCGCTGCATCATCCCAACAGCTGGCGAAGCTTTCGTTCAGTTGTTCCTGGGCAACCTTCACCCGCCGCTTGAACTGCGCCACACCGTCAAGGTCGGCGCTGTCCTGCAGGTCTTCGAGCTCTTCGCGCAATTGCATCTGCTGCATCAGGAACTCAGGGTCGTGGACCGTGGCTTCCTGAGGCACTTCGTGGCCACTGATGGCCAGCAGGTAGCGCGCACGCTTGGGCGCGTTCTTGAGGGTCTGGTAGGCCTCGTTGAGGCCCGCGGACTGCTCAAGCGCCAGGCGCTGTTCGCGCTCGGAGCCGTCGGCAAAGCGATCGGGATGCACGGCGCGCGCCAATTCACGGTAGCGCGCGGCCAACTGCTCGAGGTCCAGGCGGAAGCTCGGCTGCAGGTCAAACAAGGCAAAATGACAAGGAGTACCCACGGATAGCCTCAAACGTTGAAGCTTTCGCCGCAGCCACATTCACCGCGCACGTTGGGGTTGTTGAACTTGAAGCCTTCGTTCAACCCTTCCTTGACAAAGTCCAGCTCGGTGCCGTCCAGGTACGCCAGGCTCTTGGGGTCGATGATCACTTTCTCGCCGTGGCTTTCGAACACCTGATCGTCTTCGCCCAGCGAATCAACGAACTCCAGCACATAGGCCAGGCCCGAGCAGCCGGTGGTGCGGACACCCAGGCGGATACCTTCGCCTTTGCCACGACCGTTCAGGGAACGGCGAATATGGCTGGCGGCGGCTTCTGTCATGCTGATAGCCATCGTGACTCCTTACATCGTGCGATGCGTGCTGTTAGAGCAAACCTTTCTTCTGCTTGTAGTCGCGAACAGCAGCCTTGATGGCGTCTTCGGCGAGTACGGAGCAGTGAATTTTCACCGGCGGCAGAGCCAGCTCTTCAGCCAGCTGGGTGTTGCTGATGGTGACAGCCTCATCCAGCGACTTGCCCTTCATCCACTCGGTGGCCAGGGAGCTGGAAGCAATGGCGGAGCCACAGCCGTAGGTCTTGAACTTGGCATCTTCGATGATGCCTTGCTCGTTGACCTTGATCTGCAGGCGCATCACGTCGCCGCAGGCTGGAGCGCCAACCATGCCGGTGCCCACGTCCGGGTCTTCGGCATTCATCTTGCCGACGTTACGTGGGTTTTCGTAGTGGTCGATGACCTTTTCGCTGTAAGCCATGATTCTCAATCCTCACTCATCAGGGCCGCTCTGAAGACCCTGCAGATACGCCTGCGTTTATCGCCACGTCGCTACAGGATCCGGATGGTGGCGGCTTCTTTGTTTAGTGTGCCGCCCACTCGATCTTCGAGATGTCGACGCCGTCTTTGTACATGTCCCACAGCGGCGACAGTGCGCGCAGCTTGGTCACGGCCTCGCAGACTTTCTGCGCGGCGTAGTCGATTTCTTCTTCGGTGCTGAAACGGCCGAAGGTGAAGCGGATCGAGCTGTGTGCCAGCTCGTCGTTGCGGCCCAGGGCGCGCAGCACGTAGGACGGCTCCAGGGAGGCCGAGGTGCAGGCCGAACCGGACGAAACGGCCAGGTCCTTGAGCGCCATGATCAGCGACTCGCCTTCCACGTAGTTGAAGCTCAGGTTCAGGTTGTGCGGCACGCGGGCGATCAGGCTGCCGTTCACGTACAGCTCTTCCAGGTGCTCGACCTGCTTGAAGAAACGGTCGCTCAGGGCCTTGATGCGCACGTTCTCGCTGGCCATTTCCTGCTTGGCGATGGCAAACGCTTCACCCATGCCCACGATCTGGTGGGTAGCCAGGGTGCCCGAACGCATGCCGCGCTCGTGACCACCGCCGTGCATTGTGGCTTCCAGGCGAACGCGAGGCTTGCGGCTGACGTACAGCGCGCCGATACCTTTGGGGCCATAAGTCTTGTGGGCCGAGAACGACATCAGGTCGACCTTCAGCTTGCTCAGGTCGATCTCGACCTTGCCGGTGGACTGGGCGCCGTCGACGTGGAACATCACACCGCGCGAGCGGGTCAGCTCACCAATGGCGGCGATGTCGTTGACGGTGCCGATTTCGTTGTTCACGTGCATGATCGAGACCAGGATGGTGTCGTCACGCAGGGCGGCTTCGACCATGGCCGGGGTGATCAGGCCGTCGTCGCCTGGCTCGATGTAGGTGACCTCGAAGCCTTCACGCTCCAGCTGGCGCATGGTGTCCAGGACAGCCTTGTGCTCGATCTTGGAGGTGATCAGGTGCTTGCCCTTGGTGTGGTAGAAGTGCGCGACACCCTTGATGGCCAGGTTGTCGGACTCGGTGGCACCGCTGGTCCAGACGATTTCACGCGGGTCGGCGTTGACCAGGTCGGCCACTTGGCGACGGGCATTCTCGACCGCTTCCTCGGCTTTCCAGCCGAACACGTGGGAGCGGGAGGCCGGGTTGCCGAAGTTTCCGTCGTTGGTCAGGCATTCAATCATCTTTTGCGCCACACGCGGGTCGACCGGCGTGGTGGCGGAGTAATCGAGGTAAATCGGCAACTTCATTGAAATTCTCCTATCAGGCGGGCTAGCCATGGTCACTGCGTCACTCGACGAAGGACGTTTCGATCTTGTCCAGGCGCTGGCTCTTGGTGGTGTTGCAACGGCGCAGGTCCTGGCGCTGGGCGACCTCTTGCACTTCACGGCGAGTGACAAGGTCAGCCAGACTGATACCGCTCAAAAACTCATGGATCTGCTGGCTGAGGTCGCACCACAAATGGTGGGTGAGACAGGTGTCGCCAGCATGGCAATCGCCCAGTCCCTGGCAACGTGTTGCGTCGACCGATTCATTGACTGCATCGATAACCTGAGCCACCTGGATGCCGTCCATTTCACGGGACAGCTGATAGCCACCACCCGGCCCGCGAACACTGGACACCAGGTTGCTGCGGCGCAGCTTGGCGAACAGTTGCTCCAGGTACGACAGGGAGATGCCTTGGCGCTCGGAGATATCGGCCAATGAGACCGGCCCATGCTGCGCGTGCAACGCCAGGTCAAGCATGGCGGTCACGGCGTATCGGCCTTTAGTTGTCAGTCGCATGGCGAGTACCACGAAAAAAGGGAGTAGCGGATTGCTATGAAGTATGCAATTCCCGAGTGTTTAAGTCAACTATAAGACCTACCACTTTAGTCGGGATTAGCAGCAAAATGGGCGGCGTACTGTAGCACAGGTTTAAGCCATTGGGGATTTGTGGCGCCTGGTTCCCGCGCTTCGCCCGCCCCTGCAGGGAACCAAAAAACCCCGCAGAACCGGGCGAAGCTCGGGAATGGCACAACCCAACGCCTAGCGAGCGTCGACGACAGGCGCCTCGACTTCACCCTTCACGCATTCGAAGTCTTCGTCGCGCAATTCGGGCAGTTCCTTGGCGCAGTAGTCACTGCCCATGCGGGTCATGGCCCCGCACATGTCCTCCAGCCGCCCGTCAACGGCGTGCAGGTGGTCCAGCAACTGGCCGATGGCGCGGGCCACCGGGTCGGGCATGTCCTCGGTCACGCCATAGGCATCGAAACCGATCTTCTCGGCCATGGCCTTGCGTTTGGCGTCCACGGCGTCATCGCTCTTGACGATGATGCGCCCGGGAATACCCACCGCCGTGGCACCCGCCGGCACTGCCTTGGTGACCACGGCGTTGGAGCCGATCTTGGCCCCGGCACCGACGGTGAACGGCCCCAGCACCTTGGCGCCGGCCCCTACTACCACGCCATCTTCCAGCGTGGGATGGCGCTTGCCCTTGTTCCAACTGGTGCCACCCAGGGTAACGCCCTGGTAGAGGGTGACATCATTGCCGATCTCGGCGGTCTCGCCGATGACGATGCCCATGCCATGGTCAATGAAAAACCGCCGGCCAATCCTGGCCCCTGGGTGAATCTCGATGCCGGTCATCCAGCGCCCGAAGTTGGACACCATCCGGGCCAGCCACTTGAAGTCGGCCTTCCACAGCTTGTGGGCACCGCGGTGCAGCCAGATAGCGTGCATGCCGGGGTAGCTGGTCATTACCTCGAAGGCATTGCGCGCCGCAGGGTCCCGGTGGAACACGCTTTGGATGTCTTCGCGAAGACGTTCGAACATGGCTCAATCCTTCCGCTTATGCAGCTCGCCACGGGCCGCTTTCTGGGTTTCCGTGAGGATGCCGCGCAATATGTTCATTTCCGCCCGGTTGACCGAGCTGCGACCGTACAGGCGGCGTAACCGCGCCATCAAGTGCCGAGGGCTTTGCGGGTCGAGGAAGCCGATGTCCACCAGGCTCTGCTCCAGGTGGTCATAGAAACGCTCCATCTCATCGCTGGTCGCAAGCTCTGCGCTCTTGACCGACGCCACTTCGACCTTCTCGGTCTTCGACGCCTGCCCTTCGGCCGCCAGCCAGGCCATACGCACCTCGTAGGCCAGCACCTGCACCGCCGCACCCAGGTTCAGCGAACTGAAATCAGGGTTCGACGGGATATGCACATGGAAATGACATCGCTGCAGCTCTTCATTGGTGAGGCCCGCGTGTTCACGGCCGAATACCAATGCGATCTCGCCGCCCTGGGCGGCTTCCTCGATGCTCTTGGCACCGCATTCACGGGGGTCCAGCAGGGGCCAGGGGATGCGCCGGTCGCGGGCACTGGTGCCCAGCACCACGGTGGTGCCCACCAGGGCTTCTTCCAGGGTGGCCACCACCTGGGCATTGGCCAGCACATCATCGGCGCCAGAGGCACGGGCATTGGCCTCGTGGGAAGGGAAATCCAGCGGATCGACCAGCACCAGCCGCGACAGGCCCATGTTCTTCATGGCGCGCGCGGCCCCACCGATATTGCCGGGGTGGCTGGTATTGACCAGGACGACACGAATATTTTCCAGCAAGGCGAGCGCTCACAGACACGGGGAAAGAAAGGAAATCTTACCGAACAGATACCGCTAACGCTACGAAAGGTGATGAGCCTCTTCTTCGCGGGAAGTTTTCTGCTAGAATGTTCGGCTTTCTTTAACGACCTAGGTGAAACGTCCATGCAGCCCATGCTGAATATCGCGCTGCGCGCCGCCCGCAGCGCCAGTGAATTGATTTTCCGCTCCATCGAGCGCCTGGATACCATCAAGGTTGATGAGAAGGACGCCAAGGATTACGTCTCCGAAGTAGACCGCGCGGCCGAACAGAAAATCATCGACGCCCTGCGCAAGGCCTACCCTACCCACACCATCCGTGGTGAGGAAACCGGCCTGCACGCCGGCAGCGGCGAAGGCGCCGAATACGAGTGGATCATCGACCCACTGGACGGCACCACCAACTTCCTGCGCGGCATCCCGCACTTTGCCGTCAGCATTGCCTGCAAATACCGCGGCCGCCTGGAGCACGCCGTGGTCCTGGACCCGGTTCGCCAGGAAGAATTCACCGCCAGCCGTGGCCGTGGTGCCCAACTGAACGGCCGTCGCCTGCGCGTCAGCGGCCGCACCAGCCTGGACGGCGCCCTGCTGGGTACCGGCTTCCCGTTCCGCGACAACCAGATGGCCGACCTGGACAACTACCTGGGCATGTTCCGCAGCCTGGTAGGCCAGACCGCCGGCATCCGCCGCGCCGGTGCCGCCAGCCTGGACCTGGCCTACGTCGCCGCCGGCCGTTTCGACGCTTTCTGGGAGTCGGGCCTGAGCGAGTGGGACATGGCCGCGGGCGCGCTGCTGATTCAAGAAGCCGGCGGCCTGGTGAGCGACTTCACCGGCGGTCACGACTTCCTGGAAAAGGGCCACGTGGTAGCGGGCAACATCAAGTGCTTCAAGGCAGTACTGACGGCCATCCAGCCGCACCTGCCGGCTTCCGTAAAGCGCTAAGCTTTCGCCAGCCACAAAAAAAGCACCTTCGGGTGCTTTTTTTTTGCTTCCTCACGGATTGCCGGGGAAATGGGTGGCCCCTACAAACATCTGTAGTGAACAAACAAGGCGGACCAGGTGATCTGACAGACATGACTGGCCCGAAACAAATGTGGGACCGGCGGGGGCGCCGAGCCTTGGCCGGGAAGCGCCGCGCGGGCGGCGCTTGGTTTCAAGGGCGCAAGAAAACCCAAGACATGCGTCTGGCTGCCCTGACGCGACTGCGACTTTACTGCGCCTGCTGGTCGTTCAGCACCAACTGGCCCTGCTTGTCCACCGGGATCTTGGAGCCCGGATCACGGTCCATGCGCACCTGCGCGACCTTGCCGTTGAGCTCATACTTCACGTTGTAGCCAACGGTCTTGTCGCTGACATCATTGACCGTGGTGCAACGGTTTTCCGTGGTGGTGTAGGTATCGCCGTTCTGCATGTGCTCCTGCACCTTGTTACCGGCGTAACCACCACCCACCGCGCCCGCCACGGTGGCCAGGGTCTTGCCCTTGCCGCCACCGACCAAATGGCCCAGCAAGCCACCACCCACCGCACCCAGCACGGTACCGGCCACCTGGTGCTGGTCCTGCACCGCCCGGCGATGGGTTACCGCCACGTCATGGCACTCTTTGCGCGGCGTCTTGATCTGTTGATTAATGGGTTCTACCGCCAGTACATCGGCATATTCCGGGCCACTTTTCACGAGGCTGTAGGTCGCGACAGCACCACCAGCGGTCACCGCCACGGCACCCAACACTGCACCAACCAGCAACGATTTGTTCACTTGAACCTCCTGACCTTCTTATGCGGATCAACGTCCGCGCTTCTCCCAGCCTTGGAGCATAAAAAAAGGCGCGAGTTCAACACTCGCGCCTTTTCAGGGCAGTACCGGTACGCCGATCACATTATGGGCGATCGTCGACCTTGTCCTTGGTGACCGGAGCGATCAGGTCTTCGCTGTTCAGGTTCAGCCAGATCAGCACCACGTTGGCGATGTAGATCGAGGAGTAGGTACCCGCCAGCACACCGATGAACAGCGCGATGGAGAAACCGAACAGGTTGTCGCCGCCGAAGAACAGCAGCGCGGCGATGGCCAGCAACGTCGAGATGGACGTCGCCAGGGTACGCAGCAGGGTCTGGGTGGTCGAGACGTTGATGTTCTCGATCAGCGACGCCTTGCGCAGTACCCGGAAGTTCTCCCGCACCCGGTCGAACACCACGATGGTGTCGTTGAGCGAGTAGCCGATGATGGCCAGTACCGCCGCCAGCACCGTCAGGTCGAAGGTGATCTGGAAGAACGACAGGATACCCATGGTCACGACCACGTCGTGCACCAGGGAAGCGATGGCGCCTACCGCGAACTTCCACTGGAAGCGGAATGCCAGGTAGATCAACACGCCGCCCAGGGCCATGAGCATGCCCAGGCCACCCTGGTCACGCAGTTCTTCACCTACCTGCGGGCCGACGAACTCGGTGCGGGTGACTTTGGCCGGGTTGTCGCCGCCCACCTTGCGCAGTGCGTCAGACACCTGAGCGCCCAGTTTCGGGTCGTCGCCCGGCATGCGCACCAGCAGGTCGGTGGTGTCACCGAAACTCTGCACGATGGCTTCGTGGTAACCGGCGGCGGCCAGTTCGCTACGCACCTGGGTCAGGTCGGCAGGCTTCTCGTAGTTCAGCTCGATCAGCGTACCGCCGGTGAAGTCCAGGCCGAAGTTCAGGCCCTTGTGGAACCAGCTGAACAACGCCAGTACCGTCAGGAACAGTGTGAAGGCGAACGCAATATTGCGAACGCCCATGAAGTTGATGGTACGTTTCATGGCAGCCCCTTAAATCCACAACTTCTTGAAGTCACGACCGCCGTAGATCAGGTTGACCATTGCGCGGGTCACCATGATGGCTGTGAACATCGAGGTAAAGATACCCAGGGACATGGTCACGGCGAAGCCTTTCACCGGGCCGGTGCCCATGGCGAAAAGAATGCCGCCTACCAGCAAGGTGGTCAGGTTGGCGTCGACGATCGCGGTGAACGCGCGGCCGAAACCTTCGTTGATCGCCCGCTGCACGCTCATCCCCGCGGCTATTTCCTCGCGAATACGCGAGAAGATCAGCACGTTGGCGTCCACCGCCATACCCATGGTCAGCACGATACCGGCAATACCCGGCAAGGTCAGGGTAGCGCCCAGCACCGACATCAGGGCCAGCAGCACCACCATGTTCAACGCCAGCGCCACGGTGGCGATGATGCCGAAGAAGCGGTAGATGGCGATGATGAACAGCGAGACGAACAGCATGCCCCACAGGGATGCATGGATACCCTTGGTGATGTTGTCGGCACCCAGGCTTGGACCAATGGTGCGCTCTTCAGCGAAGTACATCGGCGCGGCCAGACCACCGGCACGCAGCAGCAGGGCCAGCTCCGAGGATTCGCCCTGGCCGTTCAGGCCGGTGATGCGGAATTGGCTGCCCAGCGGCGACTGGATGGTCGCCAGGCTGATGATCTTCTTCTCTTCGGAGAAGTCCTGCACGGCCACGTCTTTCTCGACACCATCGACCGTCTGTTTTTCGTAGCGGGTGAACGGTTTCTGCTCGATGAACAGCACCGCCATGCTGCGGCCGACGTTGGTGCGGGTAGCACGGCTCATCAGGTCGCCACCGTGGCCATCAAGCTTGATGTTCACCTGTGGCTGGCCGTGTTCGTCGAAGCTGGCCGAGGCGTCGGTGACCTGGTCACCGGTGATGATCAGGCTACGCTCCACGGCGGCTGGCGGACGGCTGCCATCACGGAACTCGAAGGTTTCGGTGGTAGCACGCGAATCATCCGGGCCTGCACCCAGGCGGAATTCCAGGCTGGCGGTCTTGCCCAGGATACGCTTGGCTTCAGCGGTGTCCTGCACGCCTGGCAGCTCCACCACGATACGGTTGGCACCCTGGCGCTGTACCAGCGGCTCGGCCACACCCAGCTCGTTGACCCGGTTACGCACGGTGGTCAGGTTCTGCTTGATCGAGTATTCGCGGATCTCGGCCAGCTTGGCCGGGGTCAGCGACAGCGACAGCACCTGCAACTCCCCACGGGTAGAGGTCGTCAGGTCGAAATCGGTGTAGGTCTTGCGAATGATGGCCTGCGCCTGGCTCAGGCTGTCGGCATCGGCGAAGCCCAGCTGAATGGCAGACGCCTGCTGAGGCAGGCTGCGGTAGCGGATCTTTTCCTTGCGCAGCTCGGTCTTGACGTCGGCTTCGTAGATCTTCAGGCGAGCATCGATGGCCTTGTCCATGTCCACGGCCAGCAGAAAGTGCACGCCACCGGACAAGTCCAGGCCCAGCTTCATCGGGTGTGCGCCAATGTTGCGCAACCACTGGGGCGTGGTGGCAGCCAGGTTCAGGGCCACTACATAGTCGTCGCCCAGTGCCTTGCGGACCACGTCCTTGGCAGGCAACTGGTCATCACGCTTGGCCAGACGCAACAAACCGCCCTTGCCATTCTCGGCCAGCGTTGCCGCCTTGACCTCGATACCGGCATCGGTCAGCGCCTTGGCGCTGCGGTCCAGTTCAGCCTGGGTGACTTGCAGCGCGGAACTCGCGCCCGAGACCTGGATGGCCGCGTCATCAGGATAGAGATTGGGTGCGGAATAAATAAAACCGACCGCCAGCACCGCCAGGATCAGTAGGTATTTCCACAGAGGGTATTTGTTCAGCATCACGCCGCCCGTTCAAGACGCGGGGCGCCTTGCGCGCCCCGTCGATTGGTAAAAGTCTGAAGCTTAGATCGCTTTGAGCGTGCCTTTCGGCAGGGTCGCGGCAATGGCGCCCTTCTGGATTTTCAGCTCTACGGTGTCCGACACTTCGATAACCACGAAGTCTTCGGTCACTTTGTTGATCTTGCCGGCGATACCACCGGTGGTCACAACTTCATCACCTTTCTGCAGGTTGCCCAGCAGGTTCTTCTGCTCTTTGGCACGCTTGGCCTGCGGGCGCCAGATCATCAGGTAGAAGATGACCAGGAAGCCGACCAGGAAAATCCACTCGAAGCCGCCGCCCATCGGGCCTGCCGCTGCCGGCGCACCAGCGTCGGCCAAAGCATCAGAGATAAAAAAGCTCATTTAGCACTCCAGTTGCAAAATTGTTGACTCAAAAGGGTCACGAACTCAGTCCAAAGGCGGCGTTACAAGCCCGCGTTTGGCGTAGAAGGCATCGACAAAGGCGGCCAATGTACCTTGTTGAATAGCCTCGCGCAAACCAGCCATCAGCACCTGGTAATGACGCAAATTGTGGATCGTATTCAACATGCTCCCCAGCATTTCGCCGCACTTGTCCAAATGATGCAGATAAGCACGGGAGAAGTTCTGGCAGGTGTAGCAGTCGCAGGTCGGGTCCAGCGGCGAATTATCGTGGCGATGAAACGCATTGCGGATTTTCAGCACGCCGGTGTCGATGAACAGGTGCCCATTGCGGGCATTGCGGGTTGGCATCACGCAATCGAACATGTCCACCCCGCGGCGCACACCCTCAACCAGATCTTCCGGCTTGCCAACACCCATAAGGTAACGAGGTTTGTCAGCAGGCATCTGGCCTGGCAGGTAGTCCAGCACCTTGATCATTTCGTGCTTGGGCTCGCCCACCGACAGGCCACCGATGGCCAGGCCGTCGAAGCCGATCTTGTCCAAGCCTTCCAGCGAACGCATGCGCAGGTTCTGGTGCATGCCGCCCTGAACGATGCCGAACAGCGCGGCGGTGTTGTCGCCGTGGGCGTTCTTGGAGCGCTGGGCCCAGCGCAGGGACAGCTCCATGGACACGCGCGCCACGTCTTCGTCAGCCGGGTACGGGGTGCATTCGTCGAAAATCATGACCACGTCGGAGCCCAGGTCGCGCTGCACCTGCATGGACTCCTCGGGGCCCATGAACACCTTCGAGCCGTCCACCGGCGAGGCGAAGGTCACGCCCTCCTCCTTGATCTTGCGCATGGCGCCCAGGCTGAACACCTGGAAGCCACCCGAGTCGGTCAGGATAGGGCCCTGCCACTTCATGAAATCGTGCAGGTCGCCGTGGGCCTTGATCACTTCCATGCCCGGGCGCAGCCACAGGTGGAAGGTGTTGCCCAGGATCATGTGCGCGCCGATGGCCTCGATATCCCGAGGCAGCATGCCCTTCACCGTGCCGTAGGTGCCCACCGGCATGAACGCCGGGGTTTCCACCACGCCACGTGGGAAGGTCAGGCGGCCGCGACGGGCCTTGCCGTCGGTGGCCAGCAGTTCGAACGACATACGACAGGTGCGACTCATGCGTGATCCCCTGGCGCCGCTTCGCTAGGACCGCGGGGCGCCGGATTGCGGGTGATGAACATGGCATCACCGTAACTGAAGAAGCGGTAACCGTTGCTCACCGCGGCCTGGTAGGCCGCCATGGTCTCGGGATAACCGGCGAAGGCCGACACCAGCATCAACAGCGTGGATTCCGGCAAATGGAAATTGGTGACCAGGCAATCGACCACGTGGAACGGCCGGCCCGGGAAAATGAAGATATCGGTGTCGCCGCTGAACGGCTTCAGCACGCCATCGCGCGCCGCGCTTTCCAGCGAGCGCACACTGGTGGTGCCCACGGCCACCACACGGCCGCCACGGGCCTTGCAGGCATTGACCGCGTCCACCACGTCCTGGCTGACCTCCAGCCACTCTTTATGCATGTGGTGGTCTTCGATGTTCTCCACCCGCACGGGCTGGAAGGTACCCGCGCCCACGTGCAGGGTCACGAAGGCCGACTCCACGCCCTTGGCCTTGATCTGCGCCAACAGGCCTTCATCGAAGTGCAGGCCAGCGGTCGGCGCCGCCACCGCGCCCGCGCGCTCGGCGTACACGGTCTGATAGCGCTCGCGGTCGGCGCCCTCGTCGGGGCGGTCGATATAAGGCGGCAGCGGCATGTGCCCGACGCGGTCCAGCAGCGGCAGCACCTCTTCATTGAAGCGCAACTCGAACAGCGCATCATGGCGCGCCACCATCTCGGCCTCGCCGCCGCCGTCGATGAGAATCATCGACCCCGGCTTGGGCGCCTTGCTAGCGCGCACGTGGGCCAGCACCGAGTGGGTGTCCAGCACGCGCTCCACCAGAATTTCCAGCTTGCCGCCGGAAGCCTTCTGGCCGAACACACGCGCAGGAATGACCCGGGTGTTATTGAACACCATCAGGTCACCGGGGCGCAGGTGCTCCAGCAAATCGGTGAATTGACGATGGGCCAGCGCACCGCTGGGCCCGTCCAGGGTCAACAAACGACTGCCATGACGCTCGGCCAGCGGGTGGCGTGCAATCAGGGAATCGGGAAGCTCGAAGGAGAAATCGGCGACGCGCATGATGGTGTTCGGTCTGACAGGGCCGCGAAGTTTAGCTCAAAACACACAAATTGACCACGCGAGAGAGTTGACCAACGGTCGAGGGCTCTCTATACTCCGCGGCCATTGAGCCCTGATGGCGGAATTGGTAGACGCGGCGGATTCAAAATCCGTTTTCGAAAGGAGTGGGAGTTCGAGTCTCCCTCGGGGCACCAAGATTCAAATCCCTTCTACCGGGGATTGCAGCAAAAAAACCGACCTTGAGTCGGTTTTTTTGTGCCTGGGATTCGGGCGTAGCTTGCGCAGGCGCCATGGTCAGTGTGGGAGCAAGGCTTGCCTGCGAAAGGCCGACGCTGCCAACTGGGCAACACCCTGTGACGGCCTGCCAGCCGCTTTCATTTGGTTCTTCCCGGAGTCCCGGGCATCTACTCCAGCCCCAGATTGCCCAACCCCCTATTTCACGCTAACCTCCCTCCGTCGCCAACCAGCGACACGGACTTGGCGGTCCGTTCAGAACGCGCAATACCCCAAATCCTCACCCGGGCGGTTAACCCCTGCCTCGGATGCAGATCTATGGCGGGTTGTGCAGGGACTTGTTCGCAAGTGCCGGTTCGTTCTGTCCGGTCCGCCAACCTTGTACAATCCGTCACCCAAACCTGCTTGGCGGCAGGCGGTGCCGGTCTAACCTACAGAGCGGATACCACCCGATGAACGATCCAATCCCGCACCACACCCAAGGCCAAACCACCTTTGCCCCTTGCGGTTCCACAGCAGCCCCCCTGTTCACCGTCAACCCCGACATCCCGCTCGTGGATGCCCTGGCCCACAGCTCCAACCTGCAACTCGTCGCCAACCAATTGATGACAGACGCCGCCATGGGCGACGACGGTCCTCATCTGGCGTGGGCTGCGGCGTACCTGGGGGAAATGGCTCAAGCGATCTTGAGTGATTTGACGATACCGGTGGCTTGCAACAGCGCAGTCTGATCGTGCTGGGGACGCCGGGCTGGATTAGCGGCTGGTTCGGCGTTTTGGGCTGGAACAGGCCATTGGCGACTGGACGGGATCGTGGATGGCACATCACCTATCCGCGCATGAGCGTGAGCCGACTGGCCTAGGCGCAGCAGGAATCCGCCAGCAAGCCGCGCAGGACCACGCGGGACCAAATCGCGGTGGCGTTTGGGGTAACCGCAGATAATCCTCTGTAGGACCAGGCGCCAGCTCCTGAAACAGGCGACGCGGGTTTGTCTGAGAGTTTTCGGTGGCTGCTTCCCGAGCTTCGCCCGGTCCCACAGGGTTCAGCCTGGGTGACCGGGGTTGTCTGCGCAAGGCGGGGCTCTCCCTCACCGGGCGTTGCAGCGGGGACTCAATACAATCCCGTGGCACTGCCCGGGTCGCGCACCGGGACTTCATTGGCGGCCACCAGGTTGTAGTTGAGCATGAACCCTACGCTACCTTCCGACTCCAGCGTTTCGGCCACCCAGCCAATGGGGTTCATGAACAACGAATCATCATGGTTCAGCACGCCCACTGCGCCGTTTTCTTCATCGAAACCCCATACCACGCCACCCCAGTGCCAGTCATGCCCCAGTACGTACTGGTTACCGAGCAAGGCACCCAGGGCGAAGGTCTGCTCCTCGGGCAATACCGTACCCGCCGCCTTGCAGTCCCGCACCTTTTGGGTGATGGCGGCAACCACGTCCTTTGGCGGGGTGGCGGCCGTCAGCCCCAGCAGTGCCAGGCCCTGGTTGGCCAGGTCGTTGATCTGCGCCGCCAGTTCGGCGGTTACTGGATTGATTTCTGCCACGCTCGATCTCCAAATCGTAAAAGTTCGGCCACAGTGCCCGTGGCCGGTTGCCCTTGGGCGTCGCCCGTCTGCATCAGGGTCGCCAGGGTGGCGAGCAGCAGGTCGTGGCTCATGATGCCGCTGGCATTGGCAGCGAACACGGTCTTGCCCACTGCGCCTTTGATCACCACTTTTTCGGTCCAGGCATTCAGGTCCACACCCCGCAGGCTGGCCATGGATACCTTGTGCCCGTCCACCTCCAACTGCTCGCGGGTGAGCACGATAGGCTGGGTGGTCACGTTCAGGAAGTTGCCACTGATGCGCCTGCCCCACACCTGGCCGGTGCTGATGCAGTTGAAGGTCACGGCGCCACCGGCTTCCAGCGTTTGCATGACCGCGGGCAGGCGGTCGCGCAGGTAGAGTTCGCGCACCCATTGCACGAACGCCAGAAAGTCCTTGAGGTGCAGGCTGACGCGCGTGAACGGTTCGCTGGCGTCGCGGCGATAGGCCAGGTTGGTGATCAGCCCGCTGATGGCGGTTTGGCCGGAGCTGAACAGGTACAGGTCCTGGATCTCGCTGAAAGGCGTGTAGTCGCGCTGGCGGCCGATGATCTGGGTGATGCCGTGCTCATGGACTTCATAGCTGGCCCGGCGCAGGTTGCGTTGCCATACGGCCAGGCCCAGCATGCCAGCAGCCAGTGCAGCGAGCAGGCCGGCGGTGGCGTAAAGCATCATGGCCTGGCTGGAAAAGGTGATGTTGAGCCCGCGGTTGGTTTGCAGCTCAACGGGTCCGGTACTGGCAATCAGGTGGGCGGTTTGCAGGTACAGCACGAAGATGGCCAGGGCCAGCAGCACCACGCCGAAGAGCGCGGTGAACACGGGTAGCGTCTTGCCATGCCTGAAGGTCTTGATGAGCTTGCCGGTGGGTGCAGGGGTGGTGTGCATGAGCCTACTTCCTTGGCTGTTTTGGCAACTTGAATGATACAGCAAGTAACCGGCACGACATGTCAGAATAGGGAAACACCCATCCAGCGCTGCTGGCCGAGGCGTCGAGAAAAGGTGCCCTGATACATGCGGAGATCGATGAATCCTACCCCGTCATGGCAAGGCGAGCTGTGGCTAGCCAGCGACTATGGCCTGCTCGCAGGAACCGCTGGCACCACCCGGCCCCATGCCCATTACGCCCATCAGCTCCTCATCGCGCAAAGGGGCGAGGTGCAGGCGTTGATTGGCGGGCAGCTGCAATGCGCCCCGGTGCTGGTGATCGAATCTGGCGTGGAGCACGCGATCCTTGCGCCGGAGCAACCTACCCTCACCCTGTTCGCCGAACCCCTGGCCTTCGACCTGGGGGCGGTGCACCAGTGCTGCATCGAAGCGGGTGCCAGCATGGAGCGGTTGGCTACGCGGATCAACGACCTGCCGCGCCGCGCCCTGGATGCACGGCTGGCCAGAGCACTGCACCGGGTCCGTACCCTTGAAGATGAGACACTGCCCGCCAAGGTGCTCGCCCGGGAAGCAGCCCTGTCGATCAGCCAGCTTGAACGCCTGTTCACGGGCAGCCTTGGGGTATCGGTCAGGCGTCTGGTGTTGTGGCACCGGCTTCGGCGCGCGTTGGCACTGGCGCTGGCCGGCAGCACGTTGACGGCCGCGGCCATGGCGGCTGGGTTCTCGGACTCCGCGCACCTGTCACGCAGTGTGCGCAAGCAGTTTGGGATTCGGGCGGATCTGACGTTGCGCCATCTGCGCCTACGTGTGCTCGATTGAACGATCAGCCCCGTTGATCCTGCCCCCCATCAACCCATTCGCCTCCCGAAACCCAACCGCCTCATCCGCGAACTCGAACGTCCCGCCCTCCTTCACCTCCCGCGCCGCACGAATGAACGCCCCCAGCGCCGCCCTGGCAAACGAACTCCCCACGCTGACCCGCCGCACACCCGCGCCTTCCAGCTCGGCCGCCGTGAGCTTCGAGCCTGCCAACCCCATCACTACGTTCACCGGTTTGCCCAGCGCAGCGCATACCTGGCGTATCGCCTCCAGGTTCGGCAGTGACGGCGCAAACAGAACATCCGCCCCAGCCCGCTCGAAAGCGACCAGGCGGCGAATGGTGTCGTCCAGGTCCAGAACCCCATGGCTGAAGTTCTCGGCACGCGCCACGAAGGTAAACGGGAACGGCAGGCTGCGCGCCGCCTCGACGCCCGCGATGACCCGCTCCAGGGCGTGGTTGAAGTCATGGATGGGCGCTGAAGCATCGCCTGTGGCGTCTTCGATGGAGCCGCCCACCAGGCCGACATCGCCGGCCATGCGAAGGGTGGTGGCGACGTCTTCGGGCCGAGGGCCAAAACCGTTTTCCAGGTCGGCGCTCACCGGCAGGTCCGTAGCCTGGACGATGCTCAGGGCATTGGCCAATGTCTCGTCACGTGATACGGCACCCTCCCCGTCACGCCGGCCGAGGGCGAAGGCCAGTCCAGCGCTGGTGGTGGCCAGGGCTTTGTACCCCAAGGCCTCGAGGACTTTCGCGCTGCCGGCATCCCAGGCGTTGGGGAGAATGAACAACTCGCGGCGGTTGTGCAGGGCCTGGAAGGCCAGGGCTTTGTCGAGGGTTTGCATGGCGCGGGCCTTGACGAATGGGGAGAGCTATCAGTTGTAGCAGATGCGCCGGAAACGCTGCCGGAATGCTGCCGAGGCGATCCCCCGGAAAAAACTGTATGGTTTTCGGCTCCGTCGCCATTCTTGCTTCGCCCCCGTCGGGCTGGGGGCTCGCGTACATCACGCCCTCCACAGCCACTTCCAGAGCACCTCGTGGCGTTGCCCCCAACCTTGCTTGGACCGTACTGCGGGCTATGGTTAAAAACCGCAGGAAGCACGACCAATGGAATGTTCAACCACAGGAGATTGCCATCATGGAGAAACCATTCAACGAGCTACTGGCCAGCATTCGGGCCTGCCAGACCTACGACGCCGTCAAGGCACGCCTCGCTGTCATCACCGAACAACGGGCTGCGACCGATGACCCCGACGTCAAGCGGGCGCTGCGGGATGCCGAGGTCTACGCACGGGTCTGGGGTGTGGCGGTGACCAGCCACGACGATGCCGTGGCCAGCATCGCCATCGAATCCTATGCCGAGGGCAATGATGCGGACTTTGCCAACCTCATCAACGCCCAGGAATCACGGGGCTCGGCGCTGGAAACCGCTTCGTCCGCCGTATGGAGCGACGCCAAGGCTGCTGCGTCGGGAAGCAGCGCCGATGCCGTGGCAGACGCCAACGCTGCGGCTGAGGCCTGCCAGGACGCGGAGCCCTACATGGCTGCCGTGGCGGGAGGGCAGATCACGCCGGCCAACCTGCACCTGGTGCTGCAACTGGAGCAATTCCTGAACCCGGTCAGGTACGCCGCCAGCGCCTACCTCAACGAGCAGGTGGAGCGAGCCCGCTTGGTGGACACCCTCAAAGGCCTGCTCAACACCTACCTGCTGGTGTGGCGCAAGACCACGAGCGGTGGCGGCAACCCGTTGGCCGAACAAGGGATACTGGAAAGCATCGACGAGAAGAACGGCTCATTCGTGCTCAGAAGCACGGTGTATTCCGGCCAGCACAGCACGGTGGCGATTTCGGATATCGGTAGCCTCGATACCTCACGTACCGGGCCGGGGGCGCGGCAGAGCGCGGTGGCGCCGGGCTGGCGGAATGTCGACCTCGGCAAGTGGGTACGCTCGGATCAATATCCGGGCTGACCAGGCGTCAGGCTGAAAGACCGTAGCGGGTGGAGGGTATACGAGCTATCGCGAAAATCACAAATGATTCTCGTTTGTGCTATTTTCCCGCCCCTCGCTCCCCCTACCCGCTCGGTGGCCACATGTCCGGTTCAGACCTCAAGGCGCTCTACCTCGCCCACCGTGGCGAAATCCTGGATTACCTGGACCGCCGCCTGCGCTGCAAGGAAACCGCCGCAGACCTGACCCAGGACACCTTCATCCGCCTGTCCGAGCAGATGGGCCGCACGCCCATCGAAAACTTTCGCGCCTACCTGTTCTCCGCCGCCCGCAACCTGTTCATCGACCACACCCGCCGCCAGGAACACCGCAAGGGCGAGTCGCTGGACGAGCAGGACAATGTCGGCACCGAGCACCAGACGCCGACCCTGGAACAGGCCGCCATCGCCAACCAGCAACTGGCCACACTCAACGGGGTCATCCAGAACATGCCAGCACCGTGCCGCGAGGTGTTCCTGCTGGTGCGGGTGGAGGGCCTGACGTATGTGCAAATCGGCGAGCGGCTGGGCATTTCGCCGAAGACGGCGTATAGCCGCATGGTCCGCGCACTGGATTTACTGAGTGCAGGCATGGCCCAATGATCGCCCCCCGCCCGCCCGATGCGCCCATGAATACACAACCTTCCTTGCCCGAGGAGATCACTCGCCAGGCCAGTCACTGGTTTGCCCTGCTGCAGGCGGGCTCACCCACGGCTGACGAGCGTGAGGCGCTGGCCCAGTGGCTTTCCGCGGACCCGCGCCATGCCCAGGCGTTTGCGCGGTTGGAGCAGCTGTGGGCAGCCTCGTCTCTGGCGCTGCAACAGCCAGCGCCTGGGGCCGCGCCGACACTGTCGCGGCGGCGGTTCGTGGGCCTGAGCGTGGCGGCGTGCGCGGCCACGGTGGTGGTGGGTGCGAGCACCTTGTGGCTCAAGGGTGTGGGCGCACCGTTCGCCGACGTGCGTACAGCGGTAGGCGAACGTCGGGTGGTGCCCTTGCCGGATGGCTCCACGGTGGAGCTGGCAGGCAACACGGCGCTGAACCTGGATTTCTCGGCCACCCGCCGTGCGGTGAAGCTGTTGCAGGGCGAGGCGTTTTTCACAGTGGTGGCGGACCCGGCTCGAGACTTTCAGGTCACCACGGATGCCGGGCGCATCGTCGCCCGTGACGGCGAGTTCTGCCTGTCGTGCGAAGGCGCCTCGGCGTTGTTGGCGGTAAGCCGCAAGACCGCGCGGGTGGTGACCGTCGCCCAGCAGACAGACCTGGAGGAAGGCTTGGCCATGCGCTTCAGCGCCAGCGAGACGGGGGCTATCCAGCATGTCGATCTGGGGCAGGTGATGGCCTGGCGCGACGGGCGCCTGGTGTTCTTCGACACACCGCTGGCGGCCGTGGTCAACGAGCTGGAGCGCTGGCGCGAGGGCAAGATCTTTATCGCCGACCGGCAACTGGCCGAGCGCCGGGTGAGCCTGATCCTCAACCTGAACCGGCCCGAGCAAATGCTCGATGCGCTGGCGAAGGCGCTGGCAGTTCGCACCAGCCGCTATACCGACCTGATCACAGTCATTCATTCGGTATAAAAGTCGGGCGACGCCACTGGCACAAAAAAATTTCACGCCCCCATCAGGTAATACGCGTGGTCATGCGTCTTAACGTGACTGATAGGTATTCGCAAATACACGCGCTTTACATGGGGGAAACACCTGAATGGCCACGCACTACCGCCCTGCCCGCACCACCGACACCACCTGGCACCGCAGCGCCCTGAGCGTGGCCGTTGCCTGCACGCTGCTGATGGGGGGGCTGCCCGCCCAAGCGGCACAGGCCCCCGCAACGGGCACGGCGGTGGCCGGGGTGTCGTTGAATATCCCGGCGCAGCAGTTGCGCCAGGCGCTGCTGGCCTTCAGCCAACAGACCGGGCAGAACGTGATGCTCGACGGCAACCTGGATGCCGGGCTGCGCAGCACGGCGGTGGTGGGCGTCTATGCGCCGGAGCAAGCCTTGCGGGCGTTGCTGCAGGGTAGCGGCTACGGCTTCGCGCGCACCGATGCCACCACGGTGTACCTCAAGCCCCTGCCGGCCAGCGGCCCCGGCTCACTGCAACTGGATGAGACCACCATCAATGCCAACCAGGGCAACGATGACGCAGCGCAAGCCATTAGCCAGGGCTACCAGGGCAAGCCAGCCTCCAGCACTACCCGCATGGGGCTGAATGCAAAGGAAGTCCCACAGGCCATCACCACCGTCACCCGCGACCAGCTCGATGATTTCAAGCTCAACAGCGTCAAAGACGCACTGCGCAGTGCGCCTTCGGTGACCGTGGAGCAGTTTGAAACCGACCGCACGGCGTTCACCTCCCGCGGTTTCACCATCGACAATTTCGAATACGACGGCATGGGCATGCCCTTCTCTTCCGGGGTGCTGCTGGGCGACCAGGACATGGCCGAGTTCGAACAGGTGGACATCCTGCACGGCGCCAACGGGCTGATGAGCGGCGCAGGCAACCCGTCGGCCACCGTCAACTTCGTGCGCAAGCGCCCTACCCAGACTTTCCAGGCCCAGATCGACAGCAGCGTTGGCTCGTGGGACAACCGCCGCCTGGGCTTCGACGTGTCCGGCCCGCTGACCGACAGCGGCAACGTGCGCGGCCGCTTCATCTACGCCCACGACAAGGGCAACTCCTACCTGGACCGCTACAGCCACGAGACCAACGTGATAGCAGGGTTGCTGGCCTTCGACCTGTCCGAGGCCGACACCCTGACGGTGGGCTTCAGCCAGCAGAACAGCGATTCCAACGGCAGCAGCTGGGGCGCCTTGCCGATGACCGACTACGCGGGCAACCCGGTGCATTACAGCAGCCGCAGCTCCAGCACCGCGCAACCCTGGACCTACTGGAACATCCACACCCAGCGGGCCTTTGTCGAGCACACCCATGCCTTCGACAACGGCTGGCACAGCACGCTCACCGTCAGCGGGATGAACCAGCACCAGGACACCAGGATGTTCTACGCCATCCCCGCCAGCGCGGACACGGCGTACGCCTACATCAACCGCACCACCAGCACCGAGCACCAGGTGCTGGGCGAGCTGCAGGTGGGTGGCCCGTTCAGCCTGTTCGGCCGTGAACACGAGCTGACCCTGGGCGCCAACTACGGCCGCAGCCACCACGATGAAACCGGCCACTACAAGGACGCCAGCGGCTACGAGATCGTCAGCCTGGCCGACGCCCTGGCCGGGCGCGTGGTGCAGCCGGCCATGAACTACACCGACAGCCTCAACACCCAACTGTTCACCGACCGGCAGAAGAGCCTGTACGCCGGCGCCCGCTTCAGCCTGGCCGATGACCTGCACTGGATCGCGGGTGCGCGGATGCTCAGCGCCGACAGCGATGGCATGGGTTACGGCGTGCCTCACGATGGCCACGTGCACGGCAAGGTCACGCCCTATACCGGCCTGGTCTACGACCTGACCCCGCAGTGGAGCCTGTACGCCAGCTGGACGCAGATTTTCAAGCCGCAATACTCACGCGGCACCGACGGCGCGCTGCTGGCACCGCTGGAAGGCAAGAGCATGGAAGCCGGGGTGAAGGGCAGCCTGCTGGGCGACAAGCTCAACGTTACCGCGGCGGTGTTCAAGACCGACCAGCAGAACGTCGCCGTCGCCAGCGGCCAGATCTCGGGTGGCCAATACCTGTACGACACTTTGGACTACAAGAGCCACGGTGTGGAGTTGGAAGCGTCCGGCGAGGCCCTGCCAGGGCTGGAAGTAGCGGGTGGCTACACTTACGTGCGCATCGATAACGACGATGGCGAGCGCGCGCGCAAGTACGTGCCCCAGCACAGCCTGCGCGGCAGCCTGACGTACCGCCTGCCGGGCATGCCCCAGGCCAGGGTCGGCACCCGCGTGCAATGGCAGAGCGGCGTGGAACTGGACACCAGCAGCACCGTGCGGCAGAACGCTTATGCACTGGTGGACCTGATGGCCAGCTATGACATCGACGAGCACTGGAGCACGTCGCTGAACCTGAACAACGTCACCGACCGCAAGTACCTGCTGTCGTTGTACCAGGCAGCGGGTTATACCAACTACGGCGCGCCGCGCAACGTCACCGCCTCGGTCACCTGGAAGTACTGACGCGCACGGTCCTGCCGGGGCTTGCGCCGGGCTCGCGGATTAACACGGCCGTCGGTACAGCTGGCATACTCCGGCGCCGACGGACTTCGGAGCCCCAGCATGGACTTACGCGACCTCTACTATTTCGAAACGGTGGCCGATCTGGGCAACCTGGGCCGTGCCGGGGAGAAGTTGCACCGTACCCAGCCCGCCCTGTCCAAATGCATCCAGCGCCTGGAAGACACCCTGGGCACCCTGCTGTTCTTTCGGGAAGGCCGGCGCATGCGCCTGACACCGGCAGGGGAACTGCTGCTGGTGCGCGCTCGGCGCTTGCGCCAAGGCATGGAAGAAACCGAACGCGAGTTGCAGACCTTCGCCAAGGGCACGGTAGGCAATGTGCGCGTCGGGTGCGGGCCCACGGCAGCGGAGTTCCTGCTGCCACGGGTCGTCGCCCTGTTGCTGGAGGCAGCGCCGCAGCTGACCCTGGAGCTGGTGACCGGGCAGAACGACATGCTCATGAATGACCTGCGCGCGGGCCATCTCGACGTGCTGATCAGCCCGCTGTCGGGGCTGGACGAAGAGCAGTTCGAAACCTTCGAGATTCTCAAGGACAACGTGGTGGTGGTCGCCAGTGCCGACCACCCTTTGTTCGAAAAACAGGTAGCCCTGGCCGACCTGTGCGCCTGGCGCTGGGTTCTGCCGGGGCCTACCGTGGCCACCCGCCGCTGGCTGGACAACACGTTTTTCAACCATGGGCTGGACCGGCCCAACCTGCACATCCAGACCAACTCGATCAGCATGATGCCGCAGTTGCTCCGTCACACGCCGTTGTTGAGCTTCATTTCACGGCACAACCTGGGCCCCGGAAAGATCGGGGCGGCGCTGCGTGAAATTCAGCTGGTGGAAACCACCATGCCGCGCAGCTTTGGCCTGGTGGTGCGCCGCGATGCCTACGTGTCGCCCGCCAGTGGGTTCTTCATCGAGCTGATTCGACAGGAAGGTCAACAGCTGTTTCTGGACCGCTGACCAGGCTCAGGCCGGCACCGTGCCAAACAGGATCAACGACAACACCATCACCACCGACATCAGCATGATGGGCGCGAATGAAAACCGCACATGGTCCGACAGGGTCGTGCCAGTCAGGCCCAGCGCCAGGTAGGTAGTGGCGAACACCGGGCTGACCATCATCGCCACGTTCTTGCCCACCACCATGGCGAGGCCCATCTCCTGCCAACTGATGCCGTAGTGCTCGCCGGTCTTGGCCATCAATGGGTAGATGCCATAGAAAAACGCATCGGGGCCCATCACGAAGCCGATCAGCCCGCTCATCAAACCGGTGATGATGTGCAGATGCGGGCCTACCGAGTCGGGCACCACGTTGAGGACCACGTTGGCCATGTGGGTGAGTATCGACTGGTCCCCGCCACCACTGACAATACCGACGAAGGCACCGGCGGCCATCACGGTGCCGGCGATCATGTACGCGCTGTAGGCATACTTCTTCATCACCTGCTCCTGGGCTTTCAGGCTGGGGTGGTTGACCAGCATGGCCAACCCGAAGGCCACCATGAACAACACATACGCCTGAATGTGCGTCACCAGCAACAGGACCGTCACGCCCACCAGCAGGCTCAGGTTGATCAGGAAGGACAGGCGGTCTTCTTTCCATACATCCAGCGTGGCGTGACCGTGGTGGCCGTCGGCCGACGCGCTGCTTTCATCCTGACCTTCAGGGATGGGCAGGCCCTGTTTCAACCGCGCTTGTTCACGCAGGCCCAGGAATATCCCGAGGGCCACCATCAGCACCACGCTCAAGCCCTGCACGGGCAGCAGCTCATGGTAGAGCGCGTTCACGTCCAGGTTCGAGACCGCCGCCACTCGTGCCAGCGGACCGGCCCAGGGCGTGATGTTGGTAACGCCCATGCCGGCGGCGAGCATGCACAGCAGCACGGCGGGGCGAAGTTTCAACTGGCGGTAGATGGGCAGCATCGCGCCGATGGTGATCAGCACTGTGGGCACCGACGATCCGTCCATGTGCGCCACCAGCGCGATCACGCCCGTGACCACGACAATGCCGACCACGCTGTTGCCCGCTATTTTCAGCAAGCCGTTGACCAGGGGTTGGAACACGCCCTTCTCACTGATGATGTTGAAGAACATGATCGAGAAGGTGAACAGCACCGCATTGGGCACGGTCTGGGTGACGCCCTGGGTGATGAACTCGGACATCTGCCCAGGTGAATAACCCAGGATAAAGCCGGCGATAACCGGCAACACGGCGAACAGGGAAATAGGCGCGCTGCGTGCCTTGAACAACAGGGTCATCAGGGTGACAACCAGCGCATAGCCGATCAGGGCGAAATACATGCGGGCGACCTCTGGTCATTTTTTTATTGGGCACACTCACGCCATCACCTGCATGCAGCAGTGAATGGCCAGAGAGGGTGTGGAAGCCTTGGGCAGGCAAGCCTGGCAGGCATGGTCGATTTTCCGGCGGGCCTGCCGCCCCCGTCCATTGACTAATTTCTATACCAGTATGAGCGTGGGGAATGGCACCGATTCTTCGCTGGCGCGGCGCTGCAACCTTAAATCTTATTTCATCCGCCCCGCGTTTCGCGCCTGCCAGGTTAGCCCACGATCACAGCATGGGAACTGATCAACGCCGCGCCGCATCAGGTACACCGCATGTGCCGCCGACCGCACGTTTTAAGCCTCACGCTGTGGCCGACAAGCGGTCAAAAGCCAGGCAACAAAAAACCCGCCGAAGCGGGTTTTTCGTTTGGCCCATTCAACTCCCTGTCGAAGCGAATCCATTCAGGCCTGTCATCCGTGACGCCGGGCAAATCCTTTGCCTCAGCTGATGGAGTCAGATTAAGCCTGCGGACGGGTTTCCCATAGAGGAAATCGGAACCAGTGCATGTAAGACATTGGCTATACCCCCCGTGGCATTCGCCAAACCTGAGTAATATCCGCATACCTTTCCCCCGGGCGCAGTTGCTACCGTCACGGTATCTTGGCGCCCCATTTTCATGGAGGCTCGTCATGCCCCTTCGCTTTGTGCTGCTGACCACCCTGTTCATTACTTCCGGCGTGCTGGCCGCGGCGCCCAAGCCTGACTGCGCCAACGCCAGCACCACGCCGGAAATGACCCAGTGCGCGGCCCTGGATGCGGACGCGGCCGAGGCCAAACTCAACACCACCTACAAGCGACTGATCAAGGACTTGAGCCAGCCGGACACCGAGACCGAGAAATACAGCGAAACCCGGCAGAAGCTGCAGATCGCCCAACGGGCCTGGATAAAGTTTCGCGATGCCGACTGCGAGGCCATTTACCAGGCCAACATCGGCGGCACCCTGCGCGGCCTCGCGGCACTGGGTTGCAAGCGCAATCGGGCCGAGCAGCGTACCCGGGAACTGCAGAACTACCTGCAACCCTGAGGCCGCGGGAAACCCGCTAATATAGGCAATCCTCACTGTTGCCGCAGGCCGCCTCGTGCCCTCGTCCAAGACCCTGCCTGCCGGCAAAAGCCACGCCATCGTTGCCTTGGGCGCTTCTGCCGGGGGGCTGGAGGCGCTGGAGCGCCTGCTGCGGCTGATGCCTGCGGATTCCGGCCTGAGCTTTCTGGTCATCCAGCACCTGGACCCGGCACGTACCAGCCTGTTGAGCGAAATACTCGGCAGGGCCACGGCCATGCCAGTCATGCAGGCGGTACATGGCACCACGGTGCAGCCTGACGCCGTGTACGTGATCCCGCCCAACCATGACCTGACCCTGGCGGGGCGCCGGCTGGTGGTGCGGCCCTGGAAAATGCCGCGTGATCATCACCTGCCAATCGATACCTGTTTCACTTCACTGGGGGAGCAACTGAAACGTCGCGCGGTGGGCGTAGTGCTGTCAGGCACGGGCGCCGATGGCACCCTCGGCTGCCGGGCGATCCTGGACCATGGCGGCCGCACCCTGGTGCAATTGCCCAACGAAGCCGCCTATGACGGCATGCCCACCCACGTGATCCAGGCGGGCAACGCCAGCCAGGTACTGACCCTGGAACAAATGCCAGCCGCACTCATGGGCGAGCTGCCAGGGCAGGACACGGGCGATGCACTGCAGCAAATCCTGCTGCACCTGCGCCAGGCCACAGGCCACGACTTCACCCAGTACAAGAAAAGCACCATTGCCCGCCGTATCGAACGGCGCATGCAGGTGCAGCAGATCACCGATCAGGCAGACTACCTGAAGGTACTGCTGGGCAGTCCGGACGAGAGCCGGTTGCTGTTCAATGAGCTGTTGATCAACGTCACCCAGTTCTTCCGTGACCCCGAAGCCTTCGAGGTGATGAAGGTGCAGATCCTGGAGCCCATGCTGGCCAGCAAGGCCCGCGACGACGTGTTTCGGCTATGGGTGGCGGGCTGCGCCAGCGGTGAGGAAGCCTACTCGGTGGCTATCCTCCTTCACGAGTTGCTGCACGTTCATTCCCTGGCGCTGAAGGTACAGTTCTTCGCCACCGACCTGGACGCCGACGCCATCACCCTGGCCCGTGCCGGCCTATACCCGGCATCCATCGCCGCGGACGTCGGCAGCGAACGACTCAAGCGCTATTTCAGCCCGGAGGAAGGCGGTTACCGGGTGAAGAAAGAGATTCGCGAGATGATCGTCTTCGCCGTGCAGAACGTGATCAAGGACCCACCCTTCACGCGGCTGGACCTGTTGTGCTGCCGCAACCTCATGATTTACCTGGGCCAGGCGCTGCAAAACCGCCTGATTCCTACCTTCCACTACGCCCTCAAGGCCAGCGGCGTGCTGTTCCTTTCGCCGTCCGAGAGCATCGGCGGCCACGCCACCCTGTTCAGCCCGCTGCACCGCAAGTGGAAGTTCTACCGCGCCATCAAGGGCGCGGCGCCAAAAACCATGCCGTTGGACAGCAGCCTGTCGTGGGTGCCCGAACGGATCAGCAAACTACCGGAACACCCTGCGAAAATGACCAAGGACACCAACCTCGCCGAATTGACCCGGCGCGCCCTGCTGCAGGAGTTCGGCCCAGCCTCAGTGGTGACTGACCTGGCCGGGACCATTCAGTACATCCACGGCGACACTGGCCGCTACCTGCGGCCCGCCCCGGGCCAGGCCAGCCTCAACGTCGTGGACATGGCCCGCGAGGGCCTGCAGCTGGAGTTGCGCAACGCCGTGCACCGCGCCGCCGGCAGCACCGAGACTATCGTGACGCCGCCCCTGAGCGTGGTCAGCGACGATGCCGTGCGCCAGGTGCGCCTGAGTGTGCGGCGCATGGCCGATACCCCCGCCGGGGAGCGCCTGCTGCTGGTGACCTTCCAGGAACAGGCCCACCCGAACGCCGCCCCCCTCGCCAACCCCGGCAAACGCAGCGCCACCCCGACCAGCGAGCGCATCAGCCAATTGGAGCGCGACCTGGCATATACCCGCGAAAACCTGCAGGCCAGCATCGACGAGCTGCAGGACGCCAACGAGGAACTGAGTTCTGCCAACGAGGAAATGCAGTCCACCAACGAAGAACTGCAATCGTCCAACGAGGAACTGGAAACGTCGCGCGAAGAACTGCAGTCGGTCAACGAGGAACTGGTGACCGTCAACGCCGAACTGCAGGCCAAGATCGAGCAGTTGGGCGACATGCAGAACGACATGAAAAACCTGCTCGACAGCATCAATATCGGCACTATATTTCTGGATACTCACCTCACCATCCGGCGCTTCACCCGCGATGCCGTGAAGATTTACCGGTTGATACCCAAGGACGTCGGGCGACCGCTGGCTGACATCACCTCGTACCTGGACTCACTCGATCTGCTGGTACCGGCGCAGGAAGTGCTGGACACCCTGATCCCGCGGGAAATAGAACTGCGCACCACATCCGGCAACTGGTTCCTTGCGCGGCTGTTGCCGTACCGAACCCTGGACAATGTGATAGACGGGGTAGTGATGACCTTCCATGACATCAATACCCGCATGGCCAACGACCAGGCCGTGCAGGCCGCCCGGGAGTTGGCCGAAGCCATCGTCGATACGGTGCTGGAGCCATTGCTGGTGCTGGACCAGGACCTGTGCGTGGTTTCGGCCAGCCGCTCCTACCACCGTGCCTTCCATACTTCGGCGGCCCGGACCAACGGCCACAAATTGTACGAACTGGGCGACGGCCAATGGGATATTGTGGCGTTGCGCGAGCAACTGCGCACCATTCTGACGCGCGACACCAGTTTCGACGGCTTCAAGGTGCAGCAAGACCTTCCCGGCCTTGGCCCCACGACCATTACCTTGAATGCACGACGCGTTGCCGGCCAGGGCGCGCGCCCTCACCTGATTTTGCTGGCCATGCAGTACCAACCGTCGAGAACCTAGAGGCCGGATCACGATGAAAAAGCCGACACCCGCGCACAGTACCTCCATGGCAATGCAGCGGGCCGGCGTTCAGGGCGAAAACGCCCACCTCGTGCACGAATTGCAGCTGCACCAGCTCGAACTGCAGATGCAGAACGAAGAGCTTCGTCACGCCCACAATGCGCTGGAAGCCTCGCGCGACCTGTACCTTGACCTGTACGAACACGCTCCCGTGGGCTACCTGACCCTGAACGCGGACGGCGTGATCGAAGCGGTCAACCAGACCGGCGAGCAGCTGTTGGGCTGCAAGCGCGAACACCTGCTGCAACGCCGGTTTGCCGGGCGTGTGGCATTGCCCGAGCGCGACCGCTGGCACCAGGTGTTCGTGCGAGTAAGCCGCGGCGGCCAGGCTGAAGAATGTGAATTGGCACTGACCCGCGCCGATGGCAGCCACTGGCCCGCGCGGCTCAATTGCCTGCGCTACGCCAGCAAACCGCCCAGCGTGCGCGTCAGCCTCACCGACCTTACCGCCCGTCGGCAGATAGAAAGCCGCCTCAGCCTGGCCGCCAGCGTGTTCACCCATGCCCGCGAAGGCATCATGATCACTGACGCCGGCGGTACCATCATCGAGATCAACGATGCTTTCACCACCATCACCGGCTACCCGCGAGAGGAAGCCCTGGGCCAGAACCCGCGCTTTCTGGCCTCAGGGCTGACCGAGCACTCCCTCTACCTCGACCTGTGGCGCGGCCTGCGCGATGAGCACTACTGGCAGGGTGACCTGTGGAACCGGCGACGCAACGGCGAAACCTTCGCTACCCGGCAGACCATTACCGCCATCCTCGACGTGCGCGGGCATATCCAGAATTACATATCGCTGTTCACCGACGTCACCGACCTGCATGAACACCAGCGCCAACTGGAATACATCGCCCACTACGACCCGCTTACCCATTTGCCCAACCGCGTGCTGCTGGCCTCACGGTTGCAGCAGGCCATGAGCCAGGCACTGAGCCAGGGCTGCAAGGTGGCGCTGGCCTACCTGGACCTGGACGGTTTCAAAGCCATCAACGACCTGCACGGCCACGAGACCGGTGACAAGGTGCTGACCACCGTGGCCCGGCGCATGAAACACACCCTGCGTGACGCCTGTACCCTGGCGCGCCTGGGTGGCGACGAGTTCGTGGCCCTGATCGTCGACCTGGACCAGGTGTGTGACAGTGCTCCGATGCTGGACCGGTTGCTGTCGGCGGCCAGCGAAGCCTTGCACATCGGCAGCCTGGACTTGCAACTGTCAGCCAGCATCGGCGTCAGCTACTACCCCCAGGAAGGTGACGTCAGCGCCGACCAGCTATTGCGCCAGGCCGACCAGGCCATGTACCAGGCCAAGCTGGCCGGCAAGAACCGCTACCACGTGTTCGATGCCCAGCACGACCTGGACCTGCGCGGCCACAACGCGCGGCTGGACCGAATCGACCGCGCCATTCGCGAGCACGAACTGCGTTTGTACTACCAGCCAAAGGTGAACCTGCGCACAGGCGAGGTGGTGGGCGCCGAGGCACTGGTGCGGTGGCTGCACCCGGAAAAAGGCTTGCTGATGCCGGAAAGCTTCCTGCCGCTGATCGAAGGCAACCCCTTGTCGGAGGTCATCGGCGACTGGGTGCTGGACAGCGCCCTTGGCCAGGTGCGTGCCTGGCAGCACGCGGGCGTGCGGGTACCGGTCAGCATCAACGTCGGCGCCCGGCAACTGCAGCACCCCGACTTCGTCGCCAACCTGGTGGAGCGCCTGGGCGCCCACGCGGACCTCGACCCGCAGATGCTGATGATCGAGATCCTGGAAACCAGCGCCCTGGAAGACATTGATGGGGTGTCCCACACCATCCGCACCTGCGCGGCCATGGGTGTGCGCTTTGCCCTGGACGATTTCGGCACCGGCTATTCGTCGCTCAGCTACCTCAAGCGCTTGCCCGTGGCCCAGTTGAAGATCGACCAGACCTTCATCCAGGGCATGCTGCACGCCCCGGAAGACATTTCCATCCTGCAAGCTATCCTGGGCCTGGCCATCGCATTCCGTCGCGAGATCATCGCCGAGGGCGTGGACAGCGCCGCCCAGGCTTCGCGCCTGCTGCAACTGGGCTGTGAACTGGCCCAGGGCTTTGGCATCGCCGAACCCATGCCCGGCGACGCTCTGCCAGCCTGGATAGCCCGCTGGAATGCGGCCCCCCTTTGGCCAATGCCCTGAGCGGCGGCCGCCAGGTCAGTAAAGCTGAGGCACGAACAGCTCCGCCGGCACCGGCGTGCGACTGTAGTCTTCCTGGCGCTCGCGCTGGGGCAGTTCGATCACCGGGTGCGCCACCTCCTCGTAGGGCATCTGGGTGAGCAGGTGGTTGATGCAGTTCAACCGGGCCTTTTTCTTGTCATCGGCCTGTACCACCCACCACGGCGCCTCGGCGATATGGGTGCGTTGCAGCATGATTTCCTTGGCCTTGGTGTAGGCCTCCCAACGCCGGCGCGATTCAAGGTCCATGGGGCTGAGCTTCCATTGCTTGAGTGGATCATGAATACGGCTGAGGAAACGCAGGTGCTGTTCCTGGTCGGAAATGGAAAACCAGTACTTGATCAACTGAATGCCCGAGCGCGCCAGCATGCGCTCGAACTCGGGCACGCTGCGGAAGAACTCTTCGTACTGCTCGTCGTTGCAGAAGCCCATGACCTTCTCGACCCCGGCGCGGTTGTACCAGCTGCGATCAAACAGCACGATCTCCCCCGCTGCCGGCAGGTGCGAAATGTAGCGCTGAAAGTACCACTGGGTGCGTTCCCGGTCATTGGGCGCAGGCAAGGCCGCCACCCGGCATACCCGTGGGTTGAGCCGCTGGGTAATACGCTTGATGACACCCCCCTTGCCGGCCGCGTCACGGCCTTCGAACAGAATGACTACCTTGTGGCCAGTCTTCACCACCCAGCTCTGCAACTTCACCAACTCGCCCTGAAGCCGGAACAGCTCGGCGAAGTAGTGCCGGCGCGCCCGCTTTTCCGGGCTTTCGGGGACGTTGTGGTCAAACAGTTCGTCGAAATCGAGGCCATCGTCCATGAGCTCGAGTTCCAGCTCTTCGTCACCGTGGTCGACCAGCTCGCGGTGAATGCGGCGCATCAGGGTATCGGTACTGGCATGCATGATGGGGCTCACTAGGATGTCGGACGTTTCCGAATCTTAGGGAAGCTATGTGACGGACTAGCGACTGCTGCCGGTGTGCACCCGCGCGCCGGGTGCAGGACCTTAGCCATGGACCGCTTGTTCGAACGACCTTTGCAGGGGCCTCGGACAGATCAGGATGCTCAAAACGCCACCATGAATTTTGTGACCACCTCGTCACTTTTAGCACGAAGCCATCAAAAGTAGCTTTGTCGCTACATTTTTGACACTGAAAAACGTCAATATAATGTTACTAATAGTGTGGTCATTGCGAAGCCAATCCCATTCTCATCTCACAAGACACGGAGGTCTTATGCGCCTTTCCCTCCTCACGGCCAGCGCCCTGCTGCTGACTACCGCCCTCACCCCACTGGCCCAGGCCGCCGACGCCAACGAAGACCACCTGTGTGGCTGGTACGAAAACCCGGCCCCGCGGGTAGTCAACCTGGTGGACCACGCTGGTAACTGGAAAGTAGCCACCGCCGACGGCTACACCGCCCCAGGGCAGAAACCGGTGTTCCGTTCCAGCCAGTGGGTTCGAACCAATGGTGACTATGGCTACGGCTGCGCGTGCCTGTCGGGGGACGTGGACGAGCAGACCCATACCGTCAACGCCATCACCACGGCCACGGCCCGCACCCTCGCCGCCTGCCGGGCCGACACCAGCCTGCGCGAACCCTCGATGATCAAGAGCAAGAACGTGGTGGGCTCCCTCATGATGTAGGGCACCGAGACAACGTGCGCAAAGCGTGGCTGGATGGCAGGATTTGTGGGGTGATTGTCACACCCGCCACCCGCCAACCCGCCATGATGGGCTTACTCACCCAAGGAGCCCATCATGGCCGCCGCCCTGACTGACCTGATCCACCAGCGCACCCTGAACATCAACCTGCTGCTGTACCCCGACGTCGAGATTCTCGACTTCGCCGGCCCCTACGAAGTCTTCAGCGTGGCCAGCCGCATCGCCTTGCGCGATGCACTGTTGCCCCATGCGCCCTTCAAGGTGCACACGGTGGCGGCGGAACCGGGGCTGGTGCCCGCGCGCCACGGGCTGCGGGTTCAGGCCGATGCCAGCCTGCTGACCGCCCAGGCCTGTGACGTGCTGATAGTGCCTGGCGGCATCGTTGACCAACCGCTGGCTCACCGCCCCACCCTGGACTGGGTAGCCGCGACCGCCGAGCGCACGGCCCTGGTGACCTCGGTGTGCACCGGCGCCTTTATCCTGGCCAGGGCCGGGGTACTGAGCGACCAGACGGTGACCACCCACTGGGACGATATCGAGCCACTGCGCCGCGACTACCCGGCCCTGACGGTGGTCGGCGACGTGCCCTACGTAGACCTGGGGGAACTGATCACCTCGGCCGGCATTTCCGCCGGCATCGACATGAGCCTGCACGTGGTTGCCCGGCTGCTGGGTGGCGAGGCCGCCCGGCGCACGGCGCGGCAGATGCAGTACGAGTGGCAGGATCGGGACTGATTCGGAGAAGTCCTAGGCCGTTACCGGAAGCATCCGGTTACCCTGGCCCAGACGTTTCCGGATAATGCCGCGCCTCACTTTCGGTAACGGTAAGAAACAATGCGTCTTCATGCACGCCGCTTCGCCCTTCTGCTGCTCGCCCTGGCAAGTCCCGCCCTGACGGCCAACGAGGGGCTGATCAGTTTCAGCGGAGCGATCACGGTGCCCACCTGCCCGGTGCTGGTGGCAACGGGCGACCCGCACGCCAGCCTTCAGGCCCAGGGGGTGGGCTGTGAAGGCACCGGCAAGGTCGCGCAGCTGAAGGTCGAGACCATTGGCGACCCCGAGGAAGGGCTCGCCGAGGTCGTTGTGCAGGTGTATTAGGCCTTCGGCGCCTTGGTGAAGCCATCGGCGCGGAACATCTGGCGAATGCCGCGAAGCGCCTGACGAATCCGGTCCTGGTTTTCGATGAGGGCGAAGCGCACATGGTCATCGCCATACTCACCGAAACCGATGCCCGGCGACACGCACACCTTGGCGTCAGCCAGCAGCTTCTTGGCAAACTCCAGCGAGCCGAGGTGGGCATATTGCTCGGGGATCTTGGCCCAGACATACATGGACGCCTTGGGGTTCTCGACCATCCAGCCCAGCTCATGCAGGCCCTTGACCAGCACATTGCGGCGCTGACGGTACTGCTCGGCGATGTCCAGCACGCACTGCTGGTCACCTTCCAGGGCAGCGATGGCGGCCACCTGCAGGGGCGTGAAGGTACCGTAGTCGTGGTAGCTCTTGATGCGCGCCAGGGCGTTGACCAGCTCGGGGTTGCCGACCATGAAGCCGATACGCCAGCCGGCCATATTGTAGCTCTTGGACAGGGTGAAGAACTCCACCGCGATGTCCTTGGCGCCAGGCACCTGCATGATCGAGGGAGCTTTCCAGCCGTCGTAGACGATGTCGGCATAAGCCAGGTCGTGCACCACCAGCACATCGTACTGCTTGGCCAGGGCCACCACGCGCTCGAAGAAGTCCAGCTCCACGCACTGGGCGGTGGGGTTGGACGGGAAGCCCAGGATCATCATCTTCGGCTTGGGAATGGAGCCGCGAATGGCGCGCTCCAGCTCGTCGAAGAAGTCCACGCCCGGTACCAGCGGCACAGAGCGCACCTGGGCGCCGGCAATCACGGCACCGTAGATGTGGATCGGGTAGCTGGGGTTGGGGACCAGCACCGTATCGCCCTGGTCCAGGGTGGCCAGCATCAGGTGCGCCAGGCCTTCCTTGGAGCCGATGGTGACGATGGCTTCGTTCTCGGGGTCGATCTCGACCTGATAGCGGTCGGCGTACCAGCGCGAAATAGCCCGGCGCAGCCGCGGGATGCCACGCGAAGTCGAGTAGCCGTGAGTGTCCTCACGTTGGGCGACGCTGACCAGTTTTTCGACAATGTGCGGCGGGGTGGCGCCGTCGGGGTTGCCCATGCTCAGGTCGATGATGTCCTCGCCACGGCGGCGGGCAGCCATCTTGAGCTCAGCGGTGATATTGAAGACGTAAGGGGGGAGCCGATCGATACGCGAAAAGCGGCGCGGCGAAGAACCGTGTTCAGCCATGATGAAACCTCGAAACGTAAGCGCCCGGAACCGTCCGAGCGACGCGGCCAGTGTGCTGGCCTGGGTTTCACGATAATGCGGAGGCCATTGTGCTGTAAAGGCCAATTCAGGGATAAGTGAATTTATTTGGTTTTTATCAGGCTAATCAACTGATAAAAATCAATAAAACAGGATTTTTCACTGAAAAACAGAAATCAGCGGTATTTGCCTCAAGGCCATGCACAAACAAAAACGCCCCGGACCTTTCGGTACGGGGCGTTTCATCAGTGCAGCAGGACAGCGATCGAGTCAGCTGGCCGACACTCAGTGAGCGTAGGTCAGCAACAGCTCCGTCGGCGCCTTGAAGTCCAGGGACATCATCACACTCAGGGCCGTGATGGTGAAGATGGAGAACACGAACAGCTTGCGTGCCCACACCTTGTCATCAACTGCCTTGTAACCGGTCCAGGCCATGTACAGCCAGTACATGCCCATCGCTGCCGCCACTGCCAGGTAGCTCATGCCTGCGTAACCACCAAGGGTCAGCATGAGGGTCGCCAGCAGGAACGCCAGGATGTAGAGCAGGATGTGTTTCTTGGCTACAACGATGCCACGCTTGACTGGCAGCACCGGAATCGATGCGGCCAGGTAGTCGTTGAAGCGGAAGATCGCGATGGCATAGGAATGCGGCATTTGCCAGAGGCTGAACATCACCAGCAGGGTCAATGCTGCCATATCGAAGTGGCCGCTGACGGCAACGTACCCGATGACGGGCGGCATGGCTCCGGAGAGGCTGCCGACCAGGGTACCGTGTACCGATTTGCGCTTCAGATACAGGCTGTAGAAACCCACGTAGATGATGAAGCCGATCAGGCCGCCCAAGGCCGCCAGCGGGTTGGCCATCTTGTACAGCATGGCCAGGCCCGCCACACCCAGCAGGGTGGCGTAGGCCAGGGCGACCTTCAACGAGATCAGGCCCTGGACCAGTGCGCGGTTCTTGGTGCGTTCCATCTTCACGTCGATGTCGCGGTCAATGCAGTTGTTGAATGCACAACCGGACGCCACCACCAGTGAAGTACCAATCACCGTGGCCAGGAAAAGGGCGAAATCGACATGCCCTTGCGAGGCCAGGAAAAAGCCGCCTGCCACAGAAAGCACGTTACCGAAAATGATCCCCGGTTTGGTGATTTGGATAAAGTGCTTAACGGACATGCAGTTTTCCTCAGTGCGCCATCATGATGGTATGGATGCTGAACATGATCCACAGCGCCAGACCCACCAGAAGCGCGATGACGATGCCGGCGAACACGAACGCAATCACGTTGTTGCGCTGCGCTTCGCTGCGATCCAGGTGCAGGAAGTACACCAGGTGCACCAGCACCTGGATGACGGCGAACGCCAGAATCAGGACCAGGGTCGCGGACTTGGAGAACGTCGGGTACATCACCAGACCAAACGGAATGGCGGTCAGGATGATCGAAAGCACGAAGCCGATCATGTACGACTTGAAGCTGCCGTGGCTGCCAGTGTCGTGGGAATGAGCGTTAGCCATTACAGAACCCCCATCAGGTAGACAACGGTGAACACGCAGATCCAGACCACGTCCAGGAAGTGCCAGAACAAGCTCAGGCAGCTGAGGCGCGTGTTGTTGGTCGGAGTCAGGCCGTGCTTGGACACCTGGTACATCATCACAGCCATCCAGATCAGGCCACTGGTCACGTGGGCACCGTGGGTGCCGACCAGCGTGAAGAAGCCGGACAGGAAGCCGCTGCGTTGCGGGCCGAAGCCTTCGGAGATCAGCTTGTGGAACTCGTTGATCTCCATGCCGATGAAGCCCAGGCCGAACAGGAAGGTGATGAACAACCAACCCAGTACGCCGCCCTTGTTACCTTTGTGCAGCGCCAGCATGGCGAAGCCGTAGGTGATGGAGCTGAGCAGCAGGCAGGCCGTTTCGCCCAGCACGTACGGCAGTTCGAAGATGTCATGACCCGACGGACCACCTGCCACGTTGCCCGACAGTACCGCGTAGGCAGCGAACAGCGATGCGAACAGAATGCAGTCCGTCATCAGGTAGATCCAGAAACCAAATACGGTCATGGGACCCGCATCATGGTGTTCGTGGTCGTCGTGCCCATGGTCGTGACCATGGGCAGTTCCAGCGTTCAATACTATGTTCGACATTGTTTAAGCCTGTTCAAGCGCGTTGACGGGGGTCTTGGAGACACCGGCCACGTTTGCTTTCGCCAAGATTTGTTGACGTTCGCCTTCGATGCGAGCCACTTCTGCTGCAGGGACCATGTAGCCTTGATCATCACGCGCGGCGTGGATGATGAAGTAGATCACCGCACCGGCCAGGCCAACGGCGGCCAGCCAGAAGATGTGCCAGATCATGGCGAAACCGAACACGGTCAGGAAGGCACTGATGACCAGGCCGCTGGCGGTGTTGTTAGGCATGTGGATATCCGTGTACTTGGTCGGAACCGAGTAGGCGGTACCTTTGCGCTTGGCATCGGTGAAGGCGTCGATGTCGTGTACTTGCGGCAGCACGGCGAAGTTGTAGAACGGAGGTGGCGACGAAGTCTGCCATTCCAGGGTATGACCGTTGTACGGGTCACCGGTCACGTCGCGGTTCTGCTCACGGTCACGGATGGAAACGTACAGCTGGATGAACTGGCAAGCGATACCGGCCAGGATCAGCAGCGCACCGCCCATGGCCACGTACAGGTACGGGGTCCAGTCCGGGTTGTCGGTGTGGTTCAGACGACGGGTCATGCCCATGAAGCCCAGCGCGTACAGTGGCATGAAGGCGACGTAGAAGCCCGAGATCCAGAACCAGAAGGCAGCCTTGCCCCACTTCTCGTTCAGGGTGAAGCCGAACGCTTTAGGGAACCAGTAGGCGAAACCAGCGATGTAACCGAATACAGCACCACCGATGATCACGTTGTGGAAGTGAGCCACGACGAACAGGCTGTTGTGCAGAACGAAGTCAGCACCAGGAATGGCCAGCAGTACGCCGGTCATGCCGCCGATCGAGAAGGTGATCATGAAGCCCAGGGTCCACATGACCGGCGCGGTGAAGCGCAGGCGGCCCTGGTAGATGGTGAACAGCCAGTTGAACAGCTTCACACCCGTCGGGATCGCAATGAGCATCGTTGCCAACCCGAAGAAGGAGTTGACGCTGGCGCCCGAACCCATGGTGAAGAAGTGGTGCAGCCATACCATGAAGCCCAGTACCGCGATGCAGCCGGAAGCCAGAATCATCGACACGTGGCCGAACAGACGCTTGCCGGAGAAGGTCGATACCACTTCGGAGAACACGCCGAACGCTGGCAGGATCAGGATGTACACCTCAGGGTGACCCCATGCCCAGAACAGGTTGACGTACATCATCGGGTTGCCGCCCAGCTCGTTCGTGAAGATATGGAAGTCCATATAACGATCGAGGGTCAGCAGGGCCAGGGTAGCGGTCAGGATCGGGAACGAAGCCGCGATCAGGACGTTTGCCCAGGTGCAGGTCCAGGTGAAGATAGGCATGTCCATCAGTTTCATGCCTGGGGTACGCATTTTCAGCACGGTGACCAGGAAGTTCACACCGGTCAGCGTTGTACCGATACCCGACAGCTGCAGTGCCCAGATGTAGTAGTCCACACCCACGCCCGGGCTATAGCCCAGTTCCGACAGCGGCGGATAGGCAACCCAACCGGTACGTGCGAATTCACCGACGCCCAGCGACAGGTTGATCAGTACCACACCGGATACCAGCAGCCAGAAGCTCAGGGAGTTCAGGAACGGGAACGCAACGTCACGGGCGCCGATCTGCAGTGGAACTGCAAGGTTCATCAGGCCGGTGAAGAAAGGCATCGCCATGAAGATGATCATGATCACACCGTGGGCGGTGAAGATCTGGTCATAGTGTTCAGGCGGCAGGTAGCCCTCGCCGCCGTTGGCGGACAAGGCAAGCTGCGAACGCATCATCAGGGCGTCGGCAAAACCACGCACCAACATCACCATGGCGACGACGATGTACATCACGCCAATTTTCTTGTGGTCGACCGAAGTCAGCCATTCGGTCCACAGGTAGGACCATTTCTTGAAGTAAGTGATCGCCCCGACCAGCGCCAGTCCACCCAGGATGATCGCACTGATTGTGACCATCACTATCGGGACATGGAAGGGGATCGCTTCCAAAGTTAATTTACCAAACATCGTTTACTCCTCTGCCCCAGCAGCTGAATGCGAACCCATGTCCATACCTTCCATACCTTCCATGCCGGCGACTTCCTTGCCTTCGTGCGCGACGTGGCCTGGGTTCATACCTTCATACTTGTTGATGATGGTCTGGAACAGGTTTGGTGCGTACGAGGAATAAAGCGCGACAGGATTCTTCTCGCTTGGTTTGGCCAGGGCAGCGTACTCAGCCGAATCAAGCTGTTTAGGTGAATTCTTTGCTTCGTTGACCCATGCATCGAAATCCGCCTGGGTGGTGGCGATTGCCTTGAACTTCATGCCGGTGAAACCTTCGCCACTGTAGTTGGCGGAGATACCATCGAATTCATGCGGCTGGCTGGCCAGCAGGTGCAACTGGGTAGTCATGCCGGCCATCGAGTAGATCTGGCCGCCCAGGCCCGGGATGAAGAACGAGTTCATCACCGAATCCGACGTGATGCGGAAGTTCACCGGGGTGTTGGCCGGGAAGACGATCTTGTTGACGGTGGCGATGCCCTGGTCCGGGTAGATGAACAGCCACTTCCAGTCCAGCGAGACAACCTGGATGGTGATCGGCTTGACGTCGGACTCGATCGGGCGATACGGGTCGAGAGCGTGGGTCGACTTGTAGGTGATCACGCCCAGCACGATCAGCAGGCAGAGCGGGATGCCCCACACCACGGCTTCGATCTTGGTGGAGTGGTTCCAGTCCGGCGTGTACTTGGCCGCGGTGTTGGTAGCGCGATACTTCCACGCGAACACGACGGTCATGACAATGACAGGTACCACCACCAGCAGCATCAGCAGGGTAGCGGTAATGATCAGGTTTCTCTCGTCGAGACCGATAGGCCCTTTCGGGTCAAGCAGGGTCCACTTGCAACCACCGAGAAAAAGCATGCCGAAAAAGGGCAATATGCCAAACAGTCTGGGGTAACGCTTTTTGCTCATCTCACGACCTCTAAGCAGCTTGCATCAGTGCAATTGTGTTTTGATCGCCAACACTTCGTCCTGCCAAGCGTCAGCATTTATCGAGTTGGATACGGGCATGCCTAGAGATCAGCTGCTGCTGTTTGGCAGACCTGTGTGGTGCGGTAAATTCTTATCGGCAATAGCCTGTCTGCAAACCAAATCCATTTGGCTGCGCATTCACAAGGCGGGTTCTTGAACCCCGCGCCCGACGTGGCCTTGAGTGCCGTTCAAGAGGGCGGTTTGCCTTCTGTTCCAGCGGTTCGAGGCGCCTGGCCGAGCGATTTTGCGGGGATTGTAGATACCTCAGGAATCATTGACTATGGCTTATTTAGCAACAATAAGTTTCTGATTATGCAACAATGACCCCCACTTTCAAGGCCTTGCGACACGATGTCGCACCCCCTGCCACACCGCTAAAAGCCTATGTTTGCTAGGGATAAAGCCCGTACAAAAGGTCTGTGCTTATCGGTCACGCCCCCCGAAGGGAGCAAAACAGGCACGAATAATGATTTGTAACCGAGCGGCTTTTCACCCTTTGCGACGGTTGCGCCAGATGCCAAGCGGCACCAGAACGATGGTGAGTGCGAAGGCTACCAGAGCCCACTGGGCGAGCGACAGCCCCAGCACGGGTGGGTAGGCGGTGGTGCAGAAGCCGCCGACCTGGAACACCAGGGGCCAGGCATCGGCCATGGGGAGGCCGTCGACGAAAGGCTGCAGAACGTCGACGCCGCAGCTTACCGACGGGTTGGCGAGCACGTAGACATGATTGCCCGCGGCCACCGCGCCACCGATGGCGCTCACCACCACCAGGGCTTCGAACACCGTGAGGCTGCGCTTGCCGGGCATGGCGGCGCCGATGAAAGCGAACAGGGCAATGAACAGCAGCGCATAGCGTTGCAGGATGCACAGCGGGCACGGCATTTCCTGAAGCACCACCTGCATGTACAGCGCACCGCCTACCAGCGCCAGGCAGATGATGCCCAGCAAGACCAGAAAACGCTTTTCGCGGCTCAGCTGCAATTTCACATCGCTCATTGCTTGTCCTTTCATAGGTGTGGATCGGCGTACCGAGTCATTTCGCCCGCCAGTCTACACGCTCCCCAAGACCCCGAATAAACAGGAAGGTTCCTAAACTGCTGCAGGATGTTGGAGTTAATAGCAGGGAAATTATCCCAGCATTAACCCACCCGCCACGGCCCCTCCCCTCTTTGTTCATTCCAGGGCAGCGGCCGGCCCGAAGAATTCATGGTGCGCCTGGCCTTGCGGCACGCCCAGCGCCTTGAGATGGCCGCTTACCGCTTTCATGAAGCCCTTGGGGCCCAGGAAATAGGCATCCAGGTCACGCTCGGCCGGCAGCCAGGCGTCCAGCCGCTCCTGGCTCAGCAGCCCGTCAACATCATCGTAGCAATAGAAGCGCTTGAGCTGCGGGTGTTGTGCTGCCAGGCCGTCCACCCAAGCGCGAAACCCATGGGCGGCGCTGTTGCGCGCACAATGAATGAAGTGAATGGGCCGCCCACTGGGAAGTGCCGCCTCCAGCATGGCCAAGGTCGGGGTAATACCTACCCCGCCACTGATCAATACCAGCGGCTTGGTGCCGCCGTGAAGCACGAACTCGCCGGCCGGCGGGAACAGCTCAACCTGGTCACCCACTTTCAAGTGGTCATGCAGGAACCCCGAGACCTTGCCGCCTGCCTCTCGCTTGACGCTGATACGGTACTGGCCAGCGTTCAACAATGCCGACAGCGAATAGGTGCGGCGGTGCTCCTGCCCCTCGATCATGACCTTGATGCCAATGTACTGCCCGGCACTGAAGTCCAGAACCGCGCGGCCATCCACAGGCTCGAAATAGAAGGAAACGATTTCCGCGCTTTCTTCGACCCGCGCCGCCAGCTTGAACGCGCGGCCACCGCGCCAACCACCCGGTGCCTCTGCCTTGTGCTGATACACCTCGGCCTCGGCGCCCATCAGAATGTCGGCCAACTGCTGGTAAGCATTGCCCCAGGCGGCCAGCACATCGGGGGTCGCGATATCGCTGCCCAGCACATCCTCGATGGCGCGCAGCAGGCAGGCCCCGACGATAGGGTAGTGCTCGGCCTGGATCTGCAAAGCCACGTGCTTGTTGATGATGCGCGCCACCAGACCACCCAGTTGGTCGAGTTCGTCGATGTGCCGAGCGTACATCAGTACGCCGTTGGCCAGGGCGCGGGGTTGGTCACCATTGGCCTGGTGAGCCTGGTTGAACAACGGGCGCACGCCCGGGTTCTCTTCCAGCAGGGTACGGTAGAAATGGGTAGTGAGCGCTTCGCCGCCGCTTTCCAGCAGGGGGACGGTGGCTTTGACGATGGCGCGGTCCTGGGCACTGAGCATGAGGTAACTCCTTGAGCCTTGAGTAAAAAGTCACTTCAGCAGTATCAGTATCCGTGCCATTAATATTTTCCTTTAAAAACAACATCTTAAATATTATCGAGTCATATTGACCACGAAGCGCGTATAGTCAGTTTGACTACGCGAGGTCAATATGACTGCAAAACCACTGCTCACTGCCCTGCTTCCCCTGGTCTCGGACCTGTCACGGGACTTGCCCGAACAGGAGCGTTACCGCCGCCTGTTGCAGACCTTGCGCAACCTGCTGCCTTGCGACGCCACGGCCCTGTTGCGGCTGGAAGGCGATGTCCTGGTACCCCTGGCAGTGGATGGCCTCAGCACTGATACCCTGGGCCGCCGCTTCAAGGTCAGCGAGCACCCGCGGTTCGAGAGGCTGCTGGCCAGCCCCGGCCCTACCCGTTTCGATGTCGACACGACGCTTCCCGACCCATACGACGGCCTGGTCGAGGGGCTGCACGAAGACCTGCTCGTGCACGATTGCCTCGGTTGCCCGCTGTTCGTCGACGAGCACCCCTGGGGCTTGCTGACCCTTGATGCCCTTGACCCGCAACGTTTCGACAGCCTCGACCTGGAAGCCCTGCAAGCCTTCGCCAGCATGGCGGCCGCGACCGTCACCGTAGCGCAGCGTATCGACCACCTGGCCCTGCGTGCCGAAAACGAACACCAGCGGGCCGAGTTCTACCGCCAGGCCAGTGACCAGCAACCCCGGGAAATGATCGGCCAGAGCCCCGCCCTGAAACGGTTGGTGGACGAGACGCGTTTGGTGGGCAGCAGCGACCTGACCGTGCTGATCACGGGCGAAACCGGCGTGGGCAAGGAATTGGTGGCCCAGGCCATTCACCAGGCCTCCAGCCGCGCCGGGCAACCGATGGTCAGCCTCAACTGCGCTGCCCTGCCCGACACCCTGGTGGAAAGCGAACTGTTCGGCCATGTGCGGGGTGCGTTCACCGGCGCCACCAGCGAACGCCGCGGCAAGTTCGAACTGGCCAATGGCGGCACACTCTTCCTGGACGAGGTGGGCGAGTTGTCATTGACCGTGCAGGCCAAGCTGTTGCGGGTACTGCAGAGTGGCCAACTGCAGCGGCTGGGCTCCGACCGCGAGCACCGAGTGGATGTGCGCCTGATCGCCGCGACCAACCGCGACCTCGCCGAAGAAGTGCGCGAAGGCCGTTACCGGGCCGACTTCTACCACCGCCTCAGCGTGTACCCGCTGCTGGTGCCCCCCCTGCGGGCGCGCGGTGCCGATATCCTCTTGCTCAGTGGCTTCTTTCTCGAACAGAACCGCTCGCGCCTGGGCCTCAACAGTCTGCGCCTGAGCACTGACGCCCAGGAGGCGCTACTGGGCTACCCATGGCCCGGTAATGTGCGGGAGCTGGAGCACCTGATTGGCCGTGCATCACTCAAGGCCCTGGGGCAGCAGGGCAAGCGCCCGACTATCCTCACACTCAGCGCCAGCGACCTGGGCCTGCGCATGGGTGATACGCCCGATGTAGCCGAGCCACCCGCCGACCAGCCGACGGGCGTCGACGCCGACCTGCGTCAGGCCACCGATGCCTTCCAGCGGCGGCTGATCCAGGCCAGCCTGGGTCGGCACCCGGGCAATTGGGCGGCTGCGGCCAGGGACCTGGGCCTGGACCGCGCGAACTTAAGCCGCCTGGCCAAGCGGCTAGGGCTCAAGTAATGGCTCAATGGTGCTAAAGACAAGGGTTGCCGGGTCGATAAACCTGGCAATGAATAGATCCGGTCTGACAAAGAAGGTCCCCATGTCGTCCAAGAATGCCCGCGCAGATTCACTCTCGCTCCTGCTGTTTACCTTGCGCAGCGGCAAGCTGATGGCTATCAACCTGCTGAAAGTCAGCGAAATCATTCCCACGCCCTCCCTGACCCGGCTGCCGGAGTCGCACCCCCATGTAAAAGGCGTCGCCACCCTGCGCGGCAACTCGCTGTCGGTGATCGACCTCAGCCGTGCCATTGGTGAGCTGCCGCTACTGGACCCCAATGGCGGCTGCCTGATCGTCACTGATATCAGCCGCTCCAAACAGGGCCTGCACGTGCAGGCGGTGAGCAAGATCGTTCACTGCCTGACCACCGACATCCGCCCGCCACCTTACGGCGCGGGCATGAAGTCGTTCATCACCGGCGTCACGCGGGTCGATGACAAGCTCGTGCAGGTGCTGGACATCGAGAAGGTCATCCACGGCATCACCCCGGCGCCCCTGGTGGCCGCGCCCGAGCAACTGGGCGAAGATGATGCACAACTGCTGGCCACGGCCAAGATCCTGGTAGTGGACGACAGCCAGGTAGCCCTGCAGCAATCGGTACTGACCTTGCGCAACCTCGGCCTGCACTGCCACACGGCACGCAGTGCGCGGGAGGCCATCGACCTGTTGCTGGAGTTGCAGGGTACCCCTGAGCAGATCAATGTGCTGGTATCGGACATCGAGATGTCGGAAATGGACGGCTACGCGCTGACCCGCACCCTGCGCGAGACGCCGGACTACAAAGACCTGTACGTGCTGCTGCACACGTCCCTGGACAGCAAGATGAACAGCGAAAAAGCCCGGGCCGCCGGCGCCAACGCGGTGCTGACCAAGTTCTCCTCCCCCGAGCTTACCCAGTGCCTGATCCGCGCCGCCCGCGTGGTCAACGGCCTGGACGACTGAGCGAGGCGCCAGGGTGGAGTGCTTGATGTTGCGCAAGGCGCTGGACCCCGAACAGGGCCCGGCCCATTGGCCCAATGGCTTGCAGTCGCGCCCTTGGGCCCCGGCCACCGGCCCCGCAGCCCATGCCCTGCTGCTGGAAACCGAGCAGCTGGAGCCCGGCCTCACGTGCGTGCAGTGGCTGGAACAGCTGCAGGCAGACCCGGAAATCAGCCCCCACCTGTGCCTGACCGTTTTCGACGCCAACGGCCTGGCCGGCTTCGCCATGGGCTGGGCCAGCACCTTCATCCGCCACCTGGCGGTGCAACCTCACGCGCGGCGCCAGGGCCTGGGCGCCGCCCTGCTGGCCCAGCTGTTTTTCATGTACAGCCAGCGCGGCGAAGTGCTGGTCGACCTGACCCTGCGCGCCGACAACACGGCGGCGCGGCGCCTGTATGCCCGGGCGGGCATGTTCGAGTTTCGTCGATATACTCTGTAACAACGCCGGGCTGCAACCTACGCGATTCGCTCGGGCATACTTGCTGACTTTGCCCCGGAGACTCCCATGTTCAAAAGCGCCGCGCTGGGCCTGATACTCCTCGCCACCCTGGGCAACGCCCAGGCGTCCAGCGAAGAAGCCTGGGCCGAGCACGACCAGCAGGTACTGCAGGCCTGCGTGGCCGCCAGCCAGCTCGAGGATACCCAGGCCGTGGGCCGCCCGGCCGAGTTCGATGACAGCGTGGGTTACAGCGCCTTGTTGTTGCAGGGCCGCTACCCCCAGGCGCACATGAAGAACCGCACCGGCCGTGAGCTATGCCTGTTCGACAAGAAAACCCGCAGTGCCCACGTCAGCGAGTGGGACTCGATCATCAGCGTGCGCAAACCCTGAGCTCACAGCCGGATGAACACATTCACCAGCGGCCACCAGTCGTGCACGCGCTCGCCAGCGATGAACAGGGCCAATAGCGCCAGGGGCATCGACATGCACAGTGCGGCGGGGATGAACCATTTGCCCGAATTCTGATGGAGCACGGGGTGGCCTCTTGTAAGGGAATATGTACGCAACCAAGTGTCACGGCATCAGGGGGGATGCTGCCATTGGCCGTTTCGCTTTTTCTTGTAGGAAATGCCCTATTTCAAAGCGTTAACCGTTCGCCTGTGGAACCTCACGCGGCTCGGGAAGCGGCCATGCCAGCCCGTTGAAAGGGCTGGCCAGCCCGGTTTCCTGACAAATCTGACAGCAAGGCGTCACGTTCCCGACCGGGTTGCCGCTATATAAAGGACAGCATTACCCCCTTTCCAGCCCTGAACCCCGGCGTAGTCTCCGCATGCGCAACTCGATAACAAAAAAACTGCTGTTGGCCCTGATCGTCATCCTCATGCTCGCCACTGCCTTGTGGTACTGGAAACGCCCCGAGCACAAGGCCGCCATCGTGGCCGCCGTGCCCATCAGGGTGGTGCAAGTGCAACGCCAGGACGTGGCCAAGTCATTGTCGGGGATCGGTACCGTGCAATCACTGCAGAGCGTGACCATCCGCCCCCAGATCGATGGCATTCTCAGCAAGCTCGCGGTGAAGGAAGGGCAATGGGTCAAGCAGGGCGACCTGCTGGCAAGCATCGATGACCGCGCCATCCGCGCCGAGCTCGACCAGGCCCGCGCGCAGTTGGGGCAGAGCCAGGCGCAACTGCAGGTGGCCGGCGTCAACCTAAAGCGCTACAAGGACCTGAGCGTCGACAATGGTGTGTCGCGCCAGACGCTCGACCAGCAGCAAGCCCTGTTCGACCAGCTCAAGGCCACCATTCAGGGTAACCAGGCCGCCATCGCCGCCGCCCAGGTGCAGTTGTCCTACACCCAGATTCGCTCACCGGTGACTGGCCGCGTGGGTATTCGCACCGTGGATGAAGGCAACTTCCTGCGTGTCACCGATACCCAGGGGCTGTTCACCGTGACCCAGATCGACCCCATTGCCGTGGAGTTCGCCCTGCCCCAGCAGAGCCTGCCCATCCTTCAGGCGCTGGTGCACGGCAGCCAGCAAGCGGCCGTGAAGGCGTTCGTCGACGGCGATACGGATAACGGCACCTTGCTGGGCCAGGGCCACCTGACCCTGATTGACAACCAGGTGTCGGCCAGCACCGGCACCCTGCGCGCCAAGGCTGAATTCGATAATAGCGCGCAGAAGCTCTGGCCCGGCCAGCTGGTGAATATCAGCGTACAGAGCGAGGTATTGCGCGATGCCCTGGTGGTGCCGCCCCAGGTAGTGCAGCGGGGTGTCGATAACCACTACGTCTACCGGGTCAAGGCTGACACCGTGGAGTCGGTACCCGTGAAAGTGGTGTACCAGGACAGCAAACTCACGGTGGTGGACGGGGTCGCCGCCGGCGACACCCTGGTCAGCGATGGGCAGTCACGGCTCAAGCCCGGCAGCCATATAGAAGTGGTTCACCAACCGCAACCCGACGTCGCCGACAGCGTCGCGGAGCCACAGCCATGACCGTGCGCGGCGGCGTCTCGGGCTGGTGCATCGACCACCCGGTGGCAACCCTGCTGTTGACCTTCGCGCTGGTGCTGCTGGGCTGCATCGCGTTTCCGCGCCTGGCGGTAGCGCCCCTGCCCGAGGCCGAGTTCCCCACTATCCAGGTCAGCGCCACCCTGCCCGGCGCCAGCCCGCAGACCATGGCGTCATCGGTGGCAACGCCCCTGGAGGTGCAGTTCAGCGCCATCCCCGGGGTGTCGCAGATGACCTCCACCAGTGCCCTGGGTACCACCAACCTGATCTTGCAGTTCACCCTGGACAAGAGCATCGACACCGCCGCCCAGGAAGTGCAAGCCGCCATCAACACCGCCGCTGGCCTGCTGCCCAAGGACATGCCGACCCTGCCGACCTGGAAAAAGGTCAACCCGGCGGACAGCCCGGTGCTCATCTACAGCATCAGTTCTTCGCAGATGCCTGGCACCGAATTGAGCGATTACGCCGAGTCGCTGCTGGCCCGGCAGATCAGCCAGATCGAGGGCGTGGGCCTGGTCAACATTACCGGCCAGCAACGCCCGGCCATTCGTGTGCAGGCGTCGGCGGACAAGCTGGCCGCCATCGGCCTGACCCTGGCGGACGTGCGCGTGGCCCTGCAGAACACCAGCCTGAACCTTGCCAAGGGTGCGCTGTACAGTGACTCCAGCGTTTCCACGTTCTCGGCCAACGACCAGCTGTTCGAGCCGGCTGACTACTCCCAGGTGATCATTTCCTACAAGGACGGTGCCCCTGTGCACCTGACTGACGTGGCGAAGATCATCCACGGTTCGGAAAACGCCTATGTGCAGGCCTGGTCCGGTGACCAACCGGGGCTGAACCTGGTGATCACCCGCCAGCCGGGGGCGAACATCGTCGACACCGTGGAGCGAGTGCAGGCCGCCCTGCCCGGCCTGCAAGCCATGCTCCCAGCCTCGGTGAAAGTGACCACGCTGATCGACCGTACCCGCACCATCCGCGCTTCGCTGCATGAAGTGGAAACCACCCTGCTGATCGCCGTGCTGCTGGTGGTGGCGGTGATGGCGCTGTTCCTGCGGCAATGGTCCGCCACGCTTATCGTGTCGAGCGTGCTGGCCGTGTCGCTGGTCGCCAGCTTCGCGCTGATGTACGCCCTGGGCTTCAGCCTCAACAACCTGACCCTGGTGGCCATCGTCGTTGCCGTGGGCTTTGTGGTCGACGATGCCATCGTGGTGGTGGAGAACATCCACCGCCATCTGGAGGCCGGCGAGAACATGCGCGACGCCGCGGTGAAGGGCGCCGGGGAGATCGGCTTTACCGTGGTCTCGATCAGCTTCTCGCTGGTGGCGGCGTTCATTCCGCTGCTGTTCATGGGGGGCGTGGTGGGGCGGCTGTTCAAGGAATTTGCCCTCACGGCCACCTCCACCATTCTGATTTCCGTGGTGGTGTCGCTGACCCTGGCGCCTACCCTGGCGGCCAAGTTCATGCGCGCCCCCGTGCACACACCCGACGCCAAGCCTGGCTTCAGCGAACGGTTGCTGGCCGGGTATGAGCGCTATCTGCGCAAGGCACTTGCACACCAGCGCTTGATGCTCGGCATCTTCGGTTTGTCGGTAGCCCTGGCGGTGGGTGGCTACGTGCTTATCCCCAAAGGCTTCTTCCCGGTGCAAGACACCGGCTTCGTGCTGGGCACCACCGAGGCGGCTGCCGACGTGTCCTACCCGGACATGATCAAGAAGCATCTGGAACTGGCGAAGATTGTCAGCGCCGACCCGGCGGTGATGGCCTATTCCCACTCGGTGGGCGTCACCGGCAGCAACCAGACCATCGCCAACGGCCGCTTCTGGATTGCCCTCAAAGACCGCGGTGACCGGGACGTGTCGGCCAGCGAATTCATCGACCGCCTGCGCCCGAAACTGGCCAGGGTGCCGGGCATAGTCCTGTACCTGCGCGCCGGCCAGGACATCAACCTCAGCTCCGGCCCCAGCCGCGCCCAATACCAGTACGTGCTCAAGAGCAACGACGGCCCGACGCTGAACCTGTGGGCACAGCGCCTGACTGAAAAACTGCGCTCGCTGCCGGCCTTCCGCGACCTGTCCAACGACCTGCAACTGGGGGGCAGCATCACCCATATCAGCATCGACCGCAGCGCCGCTGCGCGTTTCGGCCTGAGCGCCGCGGATGTCGACCAGGCGCTGTACGACGCCTTCGGCCAACGACAGATCAACGAATTCCAGACCGAGACCAACCAGTACAAGGTGGTGCTGGAACTGGACGCTGCCCAGCGCGGCAAGGCCGAAAGCCTCAACTACTTCTACCTGCGCTCACCGCTGACCAACGAAATGGTGCCGCTCTCGGCGCTCGCGCGGGTAGACGCCCCCACCATCGGCCCGCTGTCCATTGCCCATGACGGCATGTTCCCGGCCGCCAACCTGTCCTTCAACCTGGCCCCTGGCGTAGCCCTGGGCGATGCAGTACAGATACTCAACCACGCGCAGAGCGAAATCGGCATGCCGGCGTCCATCACCGGCACTTTCCAGGGCGCCGCCCAGGCGTTCCAGAGTTCGCTGGCCAGTCAGCCGTGGCTGATCCTGGCGGCACTGGTGGCGGTTTACATCATTCTGGGGGTGCTGTACGAAAGCTTCGTGCACCCGCTGACCATCATCTCCACCCTGCCCTCGGCCGGCCTCGGGGCGCTGATCATGCTGTGGCTGTGTGGCCAGGACTTCTCGATCATGGCGCTGATCGGCTTGGTGCTGCTGATCGGTATCGTCAAGAAAAACGGCATTCTGATGGTCGACTTCGCCCTGGAGGCCCAGCGCCACGAAGGCCTGTCCCCCCACGATGCCATCTTCAAGGCCTGCCTCACACGGTTCCGGCCCATCATCATGACCACCCTGGCCGCCCTGCTCGGCGCCCTGCCGCTGATGTTCGGCTTCGGTGCCGGCGCAGAGCTGCGCCAGCCTCTGGGCATGGCGGTGGTAGGTGGGCTGCTGGTAAGCCAGGCGCTGACACTGTTCACCACGCCAGTCATATACTTGCAGCTGGAGCGGCTGTTCCACCGGCGCCAGGGGGCACCCGCCCCGGCGCTGCCAGCCGGCCATTGAGAGCGGACCATGCGTATCCTGATTATCGAAGACGAAGAAAAGACCGCTGACTACCTGTACCGCGGCCTCACGGAACAAGGCTTTACCGTGGATGTAGCCCCGGACGGCATCGAAGGGCTGCACCTGGCCCTTGAGAGCGACTATGCCGTGATCGTCCTTGACGTGATGCTGCCCGGCCTGGATGGCTACGGCGTGCTGCGTGCCTTGCGCGCGCGCAAACAGACGCCGGTGATCATGCTCACCGCCCGCGAACGGGTGGAAGACCGCATTCGCGGGCTGCGCGAGGGCGCCGATGACTACCTGGGCAAACCCTTCTCCTTCCTGGAACTGGTGGCCCGGTTGCAGGCCCTGACCCGCCGCAGCGGCGGCCACGAGCCGGTGCAGGTCAGCGTTGCCGACCTGTGGATCGACCTGATCAGCCGCAAGGCCAGCCGCGGCGGCCAGCGCCTGGACCTCACGGCCAAGGAGTTCTCGTTGCTCAGCGTTCTGGCCCGGCGCCAGGGCGAGATTCTCTCGAAAACCGCGATTGCCGAGCTGGTCTGGGACATCAACTTCGACAGCGACACCAACGTCGTCGAGGTGGCCATCAAGCGCCTGCGCGCCAAGCTCGACGGCCCGTTCGAGGAAAAACTGCTGCACACCATCCGCGGCATGGGCTATGTGCTGGAGAGCCGGCGTGAGTACTAACTCCATCGCCATGCGCCTCAGCGCCTTGTTTACCCTGGTGGCCATGGTGATCTTCCTGCTCAGCGGCTGGGCCATCTATTGTCGGGTGAACAAGAGCCTGGGGTTACTGCCCGAAGCCGAGCTGGACGCCCGCTATAGCGTGCTGGAGTCAGTGCTTACCCGCGACGGTTCCCCGGAGCGCTGGGCCAAGATTGTCGCCAAACTAAAACTGCTCGAGGAAGAGGACCGACGCCTGCACTTCTGGGTGGTCAGCAGCAACCCGACGTTCGAATACGGTACCCCGGACCAGCAGATCCGCCACTTCGCTCAAGGCCCCACCGGCAAGCGCGACCTGAACCGCCCTGGTGACCGCTCACCGTTGCGGGTGCTGGCCGTGGCCCTGCCGGCCATTGATCAGCGCCCCCCGCTGCGCTTCCTGGCAGCCATCGACACCGACAGCTTTTCGCAGACCCGCCAAACCCTCTTCATGTCGCTGGTCAGCTTTGCCGCGTTGGGCATTGTGCTGACGTGCGGCCTGGGTTACTGGGTGGCCAGGGTGGGCCTGCGGCCATTGGGCAACCTCTCTCGCGAGGCGCAGAAACTGGCGCCGCCCCGGCTTTCCGGGCGCCTGCAACTGACCTCCCTGCCGCCGGAGCTGGCGCAGTTCGCGGCCGCTTTCAATTCATCGCTGGAACGGGTCGACCAGGCCTATAGCCGCCTGGAAGCCTTCAACGCCGATGTCGCCCACGAACTGCGCTCGCCGCTGACCAACCTCATCGGCCAGACCCAGGTAGCCCTGACCCGTGGCCGCTCCGCCGAGCATTATTTCGAGGTACTGCAATCCAACCTTGAAGAACTGGAACGCCTGCGCAGCATCATCAACGACATGCTGTTCCTGGCCAGCGCCGACCAGGGCAGCAAGGCCACGCAACTGACTGCCAGCTCCCTGGCCGAGGAAGTGGCAACCACTGTCGAGTACCTGGACTTCATCCTCGAAGACGCGCAGATCAGCGTACGGGTCAGCGGCGATGCGCTGGTGCACATCGAACGCGCCCACCTGCGTCGGGCCCTGATCAACCTGCTCAACAATGCCGTGCAGCACACGGCTGCCGGCCAGCACATCGACGTGCACATCCAGCCCCGGGGGGACCAGGTGGACATCGAAGTGAGCAACCCCGGCCCACGCATCGACGACGAACACCTGCCCATGTTGTTCGAACGCTTCTATCGCGTGGACGCCTCGCGCAGCAACAGCGGCGCCAACCACGGCCTGGGCCTGGCCATCGTCAAAGCCATCGCCCTGATGCACGGGGGCAATGTTTTCGTGCGCAGCCAGAACGGCGCCAACACCTTTGGCATCAGCCTTCCCGCCTGATCAACGGCTACTGTTACAAGTTCTGTAAAGGCTCTTATCTTTATTTTCACTTGTTCGGTGGCCCCACGCTTTATATATTGGCGCCACACAAACGAACTTGCAGACGCAAGAAGGCTTCTCCAGATGTCCAACTCAATGGGTATTGCCAGCGCATTCATTCTCTCTTCTCTGTTGTTGTCCCCACTGGCCATGGCGGAAGAATCGCCGGCATTCGTGGCGCGGAACGAGGCTATTCAAGCCAACTTCGAACAGCATCAGGAAGCGTTGGCGCAGAAGGCCCAACAGCACGAAAACAGCCAACAGGCCCAGGCGGTGAAGGCCCAGGGCGACAATGCCAAGGCGAGCTGAAGTTGCTGACGAAACTTTTTCCCTCGACGTTGCTCAGATGATCGTTGTCCGAGCGATTGATCTTAAAGCCGCTGCTTTCAGCGGCTTTTTTTTGCGTGTCGATAACACAGATCTACACCCGATTTTACCTATTACAAAAAACTGAGCTGATGAAAATAACAACTGCCAAAGTTAAATAATGTTTACCAAGGAGTTTAACAGCAGTGAAATCGACATTCCGCTTTACCCCCCTTTTCGTTGCATTGGCTGCAACGATGTCCGGTGCCGCGTTCGCTGACGACGCCCCGGCCACCAACAACCAGGACGGTTTCATCGCCGGCTCCAGCCTGACGCTGGACCTCAAGAATTACTACTTCAACCACGACCGCCACGACGGCAAGCAGGACAGCAAGGAATGGGGCCAGGGCTTCATCGGCATCTTCCAGTCGGGCTTCACCGAAGGCACCGTGGGCTTTGGTGTAGACCTCAATGCCATGCTGGGCCTGAAACTGGACGGCGGTGGCGGTAGCGGTGGTTCGAGCATCCTGCCGACCACGGCTTCGACGAAACCCGACAACCTGTACGGCGATGCGCCGGACTCGTTCTCCTCGGCCGGCGGCGCAGTGAAGATGCGTGCGTTCAACACCATCGTCCGCGCCGGTGACCTGTTCCTCAACAACCCGGTCATCGCTGGCGGCTCGACCCGCATGCTGCCCATGACCTTCCGCGGTTTCGAGGCGACCAACACCAGCATCGACCACCTGACCCTGGACGCTGGCCAGGTCAGCTTCGACAAGCTGTTCAACCAGAGTGGCAACGGCCGCATCGGCACCTACTACGGCGCCCTGCCCGACGGCAAGGAAAGCAAGCACATGGACTGGGCGGGCGGCACCTATACGGGCCTGCCGGGCGTGACCACCAGCCTGTATGCCTCGCAGCTCAAGGACATCTGGAACCAGTACTACTACGACCTGGACTACACCTGGGCGCTCAACGACCTGGTCAGCCTGAACCCCGGCTTCCATTACTACCATACCGAAGACAGCGGCCAGGCCTTGCTGGGCCCGATCGACAACAACACCTTCAGCCTGCACCTGGGCGTGACCGTGGGCCACCAGACCGTGACCGCGTCCATGCAGAAGGTCAACGGCAACACGCCGTTCGACTACATCCAGGACGGCGACAGCATCTTCCTCGACAATTCGCAGCAGTACTCGGACTTCAACGCCCCCGGCGAGAAGTCGTGGAAGCTGCAATACGCCTACGACTTCGTGGGCTGGGGCTTGCCGGGCCTGACCTCGGCCGTGTCCTACACCCGCGGTACCATGGACCTGACCAAGGCCACCCAGAACCCGGATTCGGGCTACAGCTATTACAGCGCCGATGGCAAAGACGCCAAGCACTGGGAGCGGGATGTGGATCTCAAGTACGTGGTTCAGGAAGGCCCTGCCAAAAACCTGGGCGTGCGCCTGCGCTGGGCGACCAACCGTGGTGGCGACGGCTACAAGGCGGTGGACCACAATGCTGATGAATACCGGGTCATCGTTGATTACCCGATCAATATTTTCTAAAACAAACGTTTAAATGATCCAGGAGCCGGCAGTTGATGCCGGCTTTTCATTTTCACGGTAACTTCAAGAAACACAAAAGAATGTGAGCATAATCCTGACTGAACAATCAGCACGTTCGTCTTAAACGGTGCCATTATTTTCCAATCACGCTTGTCCTACAATTTCAACCCTCCTAGAATACCGCCGCCTAGCGCGCCTCAGCCCCCTTGCAGTAGCGATATTCACTGCGTCAGACGCTATTCAGCGCGCCGCTGACATCCCGGTTTCACCGGGCCCCGCCCGCGCCTGTCGTGCCATGGAACGACACAAGTACCGCGGCGATTGAAATGATCAGAGCTCGTTGACTTGCGCCCGACCAACCCAACTTCACGGCGGCAATCGCGCGCACCGCTTCGGTATTTATATATCGGCTGTGCGCTGACTATTATCGCGATTGTCAGCATCGTCACCTTCTTGCTGGTGCGTGAGCACGATAGCGCCGAGCGCTCTGCCGCGCGCTCGGCGAATAATATCGTGCAACTGATCAACCTCGATGTGCAGCGCAACGTCGACCTGTATGACCAGTCGATCAAAGCGCTGATCGAAGCCACTCAGCATCCCGACTTCCAGCGCATTCCCCAAAGCCTGCGCTACCGGGTGTTGTTCGACGCGGCCATCACCGGCCCGTTTCGCGGGGATATTCTGTGGTTGAGCCCGGCGGGCGACATCATCGCCGATTCACACAGCTACCCACCGCGCCAGGCCAACTTCAGTGACCGCCCCAATTTTCAGTACCTGCGGGACCACCCGGACGCGGGGCTGGAGATCAGCGCGCCCTTCCACGACCGTATCGGCAACCTGGGCTGGTGCATCAGCTTCAGCCGGCGTATTTCCTCGCCCAATGGCCAATTCCTCGGCGTGGCATCGGGAGCATTGCAACTGGCCTATTTCGCCGGGCTGTTCAAGAGCCTGACCATTGGCAAGGACAGCAACGTCAACCTGATCAGCGAGCAAGGCCTGTTCCTGGCCCGCGAGCCCCAGGTGCCTGGCCAGGACCTGATTGGCCAGGACTTCAGCCAACGGCCCAACTTCCAGCGCGTCGTGCGCGAGGGCAGCGGCAGCTTCGTTTCCACCTCCAGCCTGGATAACAAGGAACGTCTGTATACCTTCGCCAAAGTCGGACAACTGCCGTTCGTGGTGATCGTCGCCTTGTCCACCGAAGAGGTGTACGCCCCCTGGCGCCGCACCGTGGCTTTCGTGGGTACCGCCACCGCGCTGCTGTGCCTGGCCTTGCTGTGGCTATGCCTGATGATGGGCCGTGAACTGCGCCGGCGCCTGAGCGCCGAGCGCGAGCTGGCCACCCTGGCGTCGACCGACAGCCTGACGGGGCTGGCCAACCGCCGTAGCCTGGACCGCACCCTGCGCACCGAATGGGCGCGGACCCAGCGCAGTGGCAAACCGCTGTCGGTGCTGATGATCGATGTCGACCACTTCAAGGCTTTCAACGAACGCCATGGGCACCCGGGTGGCGACAAAGCATTGCAGCAGGTGGCCAAAGTCATTGCCGGCTGCGTACGAAGGCCGGCAGATCTGGTGGCGCGTTACGGCGGGGAGGAATTCATGGTGGTGCTGGCCGAGACCGACCTGAACGGCGCGCTGATCATCGCCGAGACCATCCGCAATGCCGTCGAACATCAGCCACCCTATGGTGACGATGCCACGCCGGTGACGGTCAGTGTGGGGGTGGGCACACACAGATCACGGTGCGGGCTGAAGCTGGAGGATTTGCTCGCATCGGCGGACCTGGCGCTCTACCAGGCGAAGGACAATGGCCGGAACCAGGTAGGTTTCAGTGAAGAGCGGCTTTATAAAAGCAACGACAGGAGCTGACTTGCCAGCGAGCTATTTGGGCAAAAAGCTCACTGGCAAGCCAGCTCCTGTACAAGCCGGCGTTGCTTCAGCTATCGATGATCAGCTAGCGCGGGCAATGTTGCGCAGCGCCTTGACCTGGTCATGGTTACGCTGCACGCCGTGGAACTGGCGCTCGACAATCGCGTAAATATTGGCTGGCAAGGGCTTGGCCAACGCTTCCTTGTACGCTTTCAGGGCGTGGTCTTCACCGCGCTCGGCTTCGTTCAGCACAGCTTCTTCACCTTTGCCGGTGAACAGCGACTTCACGTCTACCCAACGGCGGTGCAGGTCACCGGCCACACTGGTAGAGTCTTCCGGGTCGCCACCCAATGCACGAACTTCGCGTTGCAACTCGGCCGCTGCCTCACCGCATTCCTGAGCGTGCTTGACGAACAGGGCTTTCAGTTCGGCGTTCTTGATGTCTTCGGCACAGGTCTGGAAACCTTTCTGGCCGTCCTTGCTGGTTTCGATCAGGTCGTTCAGTACCGAGATAACTTCTTTGTTTGGATTGGACATTTTCGATTCCCTCGTGGGTTGAAAGGTTACGAAGGTATATCGCAGGGTTTGTGCCAAGTTTTACGATCTGTAAAAACCCTTTTAATTCAACAAGTTATAATATAAATGAACTTCTGGATTGCCGCGTTCTGCATGAAACGGGTTTGGCGGTCATGCAGAATGCATGTATCTTCGATTTCCTTTTGCACCCCAGTATTTGATGCCCATGAATCCGGAAAAACTTGAACTGCTGATTACGCGTGAAATGCCCTTCGGCAAATACAAGGGGCGTATTCTGGCCGACCTGCCAGGCCCTTATCTCAACTGGTTCGCGCGGGAGGGGTTCCCCAAGGGGGAGCTGGGCGGGTTGCTGGCGCTGATGCAGGAGATCGACCACAACGGGCTCTCGGACCTGCTGGAGCCGTTGCGCAAGAAGCATAACCGGCCGGCGCCCAAGCACTGAAAACGCGATGCTCGGGAAGCCAGACACAAAAACTCCGGGCAAAAAAAAGGGGCGCCGACCAAGCGCCCCAAAAAGCCGTAAAACAACCAACAGCAAGCAAAAATCAGTCGAACAGCGACAGCGCCTCTGCCGTGCATTCCTGGATGCGTGCCCAGTCGCGGTTTTTGATCCACGCGCTGTCCAGCATCCAGGAGCCGCCCACGCACATCACGTTGGGTTGGGCCATGTAACTTTTCAGGTTGGCTGGGCCAACGCCCCCCGTCGGGCAGAAACGCACCGAGGGGAAAGGGCCGCCAAATGCCTTGATCGCCGCCACGCCACCGCTCACTTCCGCCGGGAACAGCTTGAAGCGGCGGTAGCCAAGGGCGTAGCCCATCATCAATTCCGACGGGCTGCTGATGCCCGGCAGCAGCGGCAATGGGCTTTCCACGCCCGCTTCGAGCATGTCCTGGGTCACGCCCGGGGTCACGGTGAACTGCGAGCCCGCGGCCTCGGTGGCCGCCAGCATGTGGCGGTCCAGCACGGTGCCGGCACCGACGATCAACTCGGGGCGTTCCTCGCGCAGCAGCTTAATGGCCTTCAGGCCCAGCTCGGAACGCAAGGTCACTTCCAGTGCAGTCAGGCCACCGGCAGCCAAGGCATCGGCCAGCGGCAGAATGTCTTCTTCACGGGCGATGGTGATCACCGGAAGAATTTTCGCCTTGGCGGCCAGGGTGTCGATCAGGGCGATCTTGTCCGCCATGCGGTTTTGCACCAGTTGTTGTTTTTCGAGTGTCGTCATAGCGGCTGATCCTTGGCTCAGGGGCACCAGTAGATATCCAGTGGAGAGTGTAAGAAGGCGCGCACCGGCATCTGGGCAATGTCATCGCCCGCCAGCGCGTCACGCAGCGTGTTCAATTTGCCCTGCCCCTGCAGCGACAGCGCGGTGTAACCGGCCGTGGCCAGCAGGGCGCGGGTCATGGTCAGGCGCTGGTGCGGCACGGTGGGTGCCAGCATCGGCAGGCAGCGACGGCTACCGGCAGGCTCCAGCGCCTGGGCCAGGTTCGGGCTGTTGGGGAACAGCGACGCGGTGTGACCGTCGTCACCCATGCCCAGGATCAGCACATCGATGGCGGGCAATTCACCCAGCACGGCGTCGGCTTCATCAGCCGCCAGTTCCAGGTTCTGGGCCGGGCTGTACAGGCTGACGAAACGCGCCTTGGCTACCGGCCCTACCAGCAGGTAGCGCTTGAGCAGGCCAGCGTTGCTGTCAGCATGCTCAACCGGCACCCAACGCTCGTCGGCCAGGCTGACCACCACCTTGGACCAGTCCAGTGCCTGGCGCGCCAGGCATTGGAAAAACATCACCGGGCTGCGGCCACCGGAGACGACCAGGGTGGCGACGCCGCGCTGCTCGATGGCAGCACGCAGTTTGTCGGCCACCGTGGCTGCCAGCCCTTCGGCCAGCAGAGGTGGGCTGGCGAAGTCGCGTGGAACCACTTCGCTTGGCAGTTTGAGTTCAGATATCGCCATACCAGGACCTCCCATCGCGGGTAATCAGTGCGATGGAGCTCATAGGCCCCCACGACCCCGCCGCGTACGGCTTGGGCGCATCGCCAGACTTCTTCCAGCCGGCGATCAACTGGTCGCACCACTTCCACGCATATTCGATTTCATCTTTACGGACAAACAGGTTCTGATTGCCCTGCATCACCTCCAGCAACAACCGCTCGTAGGCATCGGGGATGCGCGCGCTGCGGTAGGTGTCGGAGAAGTTCAGTTGCAGCGGGCCGCTGCGCAGTTGCATGCCTTTGTCCAGGCCTTGGTCCTTGGTCATCACCCGCAAGGAAATGCCTTCGTCCGGTTGCAGGCGGATGATCAGCTTGTTGCTGATCTGCAGGCGCTGTTCGGGGGCGAAGATGTAGTGCTGCGGTTCCTTGAAGTGGATGACGATCTGCGACAGTTTCTGCGGCATGCGCTTGCCGGTACGCAGGTAGAACGGCACGCCGGCCCAACGCCAGTTGCGGATATCGGCACGCAGGGCGACGAACGTCTCGGTGTCGCTCTGGGTGTTGGAATTCTCTTCTTCCAGGTAGCCGGGCACCGCCTTGCCGCGGCTGTAGCCGGCAATGTACTGGCCACGCACTACCTGGGTGGCCAGGCCTTCGCCGCTGATGGGCGCCAGCGCCTTGAGCACCTTGACCTTCTCGTCACGAATACTGTCGGCCGAAAGTTCGGCGGGCGGGTCCATGGCGATCAGGCACAACAGCTGCAACAGGTGGTTCTGGATCATGTCGCGCAACTGGCCGGCCTGGTCGAAATAGCCCCAGCGCCCTTCGATGCCAACTTCCTCGGCCACGGTGATTTCCACGTGGGAAATGTAGTTCTGGTTCCACTGGGTTTCGAACAGGCTGTTGGCGAAACGCAGGGCGATCAGGTTCTGTACCGTTTCCTTGCCCAGGTAGTGATCGATACGGTAGATGCGGTTTTCCGGGAAGTACTGCGCCACCGCGTCATTGACCCGACGCGAGGAAGCCAGGTCGTGGCCGATTGGCTTTTCCAGCACCACACGAATGCGTTCGGCCAGCCCGACCTTGGCCAGGTTCTCGCAGATGCCGCCGTAGACAGCAGCCGGAGTGGCGAAGTAAGCGATCAACTGCTCACTGGCGCCTACCCGCTCGGCCAACTGGACGTAGTCCTCAGCCCTCATGAAATCAACATGCACGTAGCTCAGCCGCGCCAGGAAGCGACGCAGCGGCTCTTCTTCGACCTGCGCCTTGGCCACATACAGCCGCAGGTGTTCCTCGATATTGGCCAGATGCTGCTCGGGCGTGCCGGCCTCGCGGGCCAGCGCCAGAATGCGCGTGTCGTCGTGCAGCAGCTGGGCTCGATCAAGCTGGTAGAGCGCCGGGAACAGCTTGCGCAATGCCAGGTCGCCCAAGGCGCCAAACAAGGCAAAAGTGCAGGGTTCTACGGAAGTCGAAGGCATGATGTTTGTTCTTTTATCAAGTTAGACTAGAAATACCTTTTTTCAAGGCACCATTCAAGGGAAAATGTAGTAATAAACACAACATTTTCCCGGTACAGCAGATTCGAGTGGTGATCGCACCAAGCCGTCAGTACGATAGGCCACCCGTGAATACAGCCGCGCCAGACAGCTGTACTGGCTGCATCCTCGACCCAAGGACATAACATGGACCGCGTGCGTAATCTCCTGGAGCAAATCCAGGGCCGCCTCGAAGAGCTGAACAAGGCTGAGCGAAAAGTCGCCGAAGTCATTTTGCTCAACCCTCAGCAAGCCACCCGCTTCAGTATTGCCGCGCTGGCCCAGGCCGCCTCGGTCAGCGAACCGACGGTCAACCGGTTCTGCCGTTCGTTCGGGGTCAGTGGTTACCCCGAGCTCAAGCTGCAACTGGCCCAGAGCCTGGCCAGCGGCGCTGCCTACGTCAGCCGCGCGGTGGAAGCCGATGATGATCCGGCCGCCTACACGCAGAAGATTTTCGGCAGTGCCATTGCATCATTGGACAGCGCCTGTCAGCAACTGGATCCTCAGCTGATCAGCCGCGCCGTGGACATGCTGATACAGGCGCGGCAGATCCATTTCTTCGGCCTGGGCGCGTCGGCGCCGGTAGCATTGGACGCCCAGCACAAGTTCTTCCGTTTCAACCTGGCGGTGTCGGCTCACGCCGATGTGCTGATGCAGCGGATGCTGGCCTCGGTGGCACACACCGGCGAGCTGTTTGTGATCATTTCCTACACCGGGCGCACTCGCGAACTGGTGGAAGTGGCGCGAGTGGCGCGGGAAAACGGCGCGTCGGTACTGGGCCTGACCGCCAAGGACTCGCCCTTGGCCAAGGCCAGCAGCCTCAGCCTGAACATCCCGCTGCCCGAGGACACCGACATCTATATGCCGATGACCTCGCGGATCATTCAGTTAACCGTACTCGATGTGCTGGCCACGGGCATGACCCTTCGTCGCGGCGCGGACTTCCAGCCGCACCTGCGCAAGATCAAGGAAAGCCTGAACGCCAGCCGCTACCCCATCGATGAGTGATGTGGGTTGAAGATTGCCTGATACCCGGCGCCGCCCTCATCGCGAGCAAGCTTGGCTCGCAGCTTCGACATCAATTCAACAGGCGCGCCTGCAGGCTGATATGAGCTTTCTCGCCAGGCGCCAGGCTCAGGTTGTCCTGGCTGCCACTGGTGGCCTCCACGCACAGAAACCCCTGGCTTTCGTTGCCCGCCACGCCCAGCAATGGCCGCGAACCGGGGTGCCACACCACGGTGTCCTCGCTGTCAGCCGTGTGGATGGCCAGCTTTCGCGCCCAGGCATGGTCTTTGAGGTGCAGCTGGTTGGCCCCACTGAACACCCGTTGGCAGGCGCCTGTCACTTCCAGCTCGCCCTTTTGGGTGGTGGTCTTGCGGCTCAGCTTGTCGTAGCTCTGCACGCCGTCCAGCCCCGCCAGGCTCACTTCATTCACATCCCCGATGCGCCAGTAGGCCAGCAATGCATGGCTGAGCTGACACGGCAGGCTGTCCTGGTGCTCGGTGCTCAGGCGCAACTCCATCTGGTCACCCAGCCGCGCGTGCAGGTCTACCTGCCAGTCGCATAGCATCAGCCGCCAGTGCAGGGTCACGCCATCATTGTCTTCACTGGTGTCGTGCAGTTTCCAATCCACCAGGCGGCCCCAGCCGTGGGCTGGCCACATGCCTTCGCTGGGGTGCCGTCCGTACCACGGCCAGCACACCGGCACACCACCGCGGATGGCGCCGGCCTGGGGCCAATGGCCCGAGCACCACAGCCAGGGCTTTTGCCCCTGGGGGCGAAAGTGCAGCAATTGCGCGCCCTGGCGGCTGAACACCGCCTGGCATTTGGGGTGGTCGATGACCAGCACGTCGCGCTGCTGAAAACGCTCCCACTCAAAGGTGGGCCGAGGCCGCTGCGATTTGAAGAAACGCTGGAGCGGGTGGTCGTGCATGACAGTAGACATGGAAGTAAAGCTCACCGAGGTCGGCTGATATTATTCGAGGTAGCGCTATCTTACCGATATAAACCAGTTTTTCGCCGAGCTTTTTGCCGCAAAGGAATTGGCGGGATTTGTGGCGAGGGGTCGGTGCTGGCGTACCAGCGAGCTTTTCACGGTATCAAAAGCTCGCTGGCAAGCCAGCGCCTGCAGGGCGGGTTCAGCGCCCTTTTTGCGTCAGAACTTGGTTTGCAGCTTCAGGCCAGCCACCACTGCGTTGTCCACCTGGTCAACACCACCCGGGTGCTTGATGTATTGCAGGTTGGGGCGCACGGTGAGCCAGTTGGTCACATGGAAGCCATAGTAGATCTCGGCGTCGTACTCGGTGTCCTGCACGGGCAGGTAGCCGGGGTTGTCGTAGTCGTCGATGCCACTGAGCTGGTTGACCAGTTTGGCGCGGTCCTGGGCGTCGTCGTTGACATGGATACGGCCGATACCTACACCGATGTCATCCTTGGGCCGTGCGTCGAACGGGCCTTTGTACACCAGGCCTACCTGCTGGTAGTTGTCGATGTAGTTGGTGGCCTTGTCATGCACGGTGAAGTTGGCGAACACGCTCAAGCCGCGGCTGGCATCACCGTTGTGGGCGGTCAGTTGTTGCTGTGCCACGATCCACCAGCCGTGCTTGCTGCCGTGGGTCTTGTAGGCACCCGACACCGGTTGTGGCTGGCCATCGATGCCGTCGTAGACGTCATCAGCCTTGGCGGTGCTGTAGTAGTAACCCAGGCGGTATTCACCCGGCAGCCCGTTGATCTGTGGCGACCACACGCCTTCGACCGGCAGGATGGTGCCCTTGGTACCGCTGCCGTTGAGCTTGAAGCCGTTGCCGGTTTCCAGGTTGGACGGGTTCTGGTTGTACGCACCCACCTGCATGTAGAACTCGGGGGTCAGGTTGTACTTCACGCGCCCGGCCCACTGGCTGACAGGCCAGTTGTACCAGATACCGCCCACCCAGTTACCCACTTGCGAGCCGCAGAAGGTCAAGTTCTGGAAGTCGCACGGGAAGCTGTTGAAGTCTTCGCCCGGGCCGAAGCGGCCGACCTTGACGTCCAGTGCACCGTCGAAGAACTTCTGCTTGTACCACATCTGGGTCAGACGCCAGGTCTGGCCACGGCCCCACACTTCCTGCGAGGAGCTGAGGGTGCCGGCACGCGGGTCGCCGATGCGGTCGTTGGAGATGTTGCGGCCGCTACGCTCAGTGACCGTCAGCTTGAACTCCGCATCCTTCCAGCCAAGGATCTTGTTCAGGTCCATGTCCACGCCCAGGGCGAACTGGTCGCTGTAACGCGCGGTCACGTGCTTGTCGTAGCCGCCGCCCAGGTTGCTGCCCGCCTCACCCACGTACTCCAGCGTGAAGTCATAGCCCTTGTTCAACAGTTCCGTACGTTCCCCACCCCAGTCACCGAGCATCCACGGCGATTCCGGGTCGAAGGCGTCGTACGCGTGGGCGCTTGTGGCCAGGCCCAGTGCGCTGAGCACCGAGACCTGCAACAAACGATTGCGTGCTGACTTGTTCATGCGCTTTTTCATCCTTTGCTTCCTCGTCTTATTGTTATTGGCTGTTGATAAACGCGGTGTACTTCGGTGATGCCGGGCGACAGGCCGCCCGGCACGGATTCAGCGCCCCTTGAACTGCGCGACGTTGTCGCCTGCAAGAGATGCCTGTGCACGCCCCACCGCCCCCAGGCGTTCGCCGGTCTGGGCGTCGAACAGCAACACCTTCGCCGGGTCGAATTGCAGGTTCAGGGTCTCGCCCACGCGCGGCGCCATATCGGGGGCCAGGCGGCAGCAGACCTTGGTGTCGTTGAGGGTGACGAAGACCAGGGTGTCCGGGCCGGTCGGCTCGGTGATGTGAACCTCGGCGCGGATGCTCGGCAAGCCGTTCTCCTGCGCACCGGCCAGCACGATCTGCTCAGGGCGCATGCCCAGGATCACTTCGCGGTCTTCCAGGCCCGCGTCGCTCATGGCCAGGGGCAGCTCGCAACGGGCCTGCCCGCTGTCGAGCAGGGCCACCAGGCGGCCGTCCTTGCGCTGCAGGCGCAGCGGGATGAAGTTCATCGGCGGCGAGCCGATGAAGCTGGCGACGAACAGGTTGGCCGGGTCGTTGTAGATGTCCTTGGGCGTGCCGAACTGCTGGATGATGCCGTCCTTCATCACCGCCACCTTGTCACCCAGGGTCATGGCCTCGATCTGGTCATGGGTGACGTACACGGTGGTGGTCTTGAGGCGCTGGTGCATCAACTTGATTTCAGTGCGCATCTCGACCCGCAGCTTGGCGTCGAGGTTGGACAGCGGTTCGTCGAACAGGTAGATCTTCGGCCGCCGCGCCAGCGCCCGGCCCATGGCCACGCGCTGCTGCTGGCCACCGGACAGCTGGCCCGGCTTGCGGTTGAGCAGGTGTTCGATCTGCAACAGCTTGGAGACCCGCGCCACTTCCTCGTCGATGGCCGCGGCGGACATCTTGCGAATCTTCAGGCCAAAGGCGATGTTCTCGCGCACGGTCATGGTGGGGTACAGGGCGTAGGACTGGAACACCATGGCGATGTCACGGTCCTTGGGGCTCATGCCGCTGATGTCGGCGCCGTCCACCAGAATGGCGCCGCCGGTGATGTTTTCCAGCCCCGCGATGCAGTTCATCAGGGTGGACTTGCCACAGCCAGAGGGGCCGACCAGGATCAGGAACTCACCGGAATCGATACTCAGCTGGATGTCTTTCAAGGTGTCCGGCAGGCCGCTGCCATAGGTCTTGATTACGTTGCGCAGTTCGAGCGTTGCCATGTTTCTACCCCTTGACCGCGCCGGCGGTTAGCCCACGCAGGAAATACTTGCCGGCCATGATGTACACCAGCAATGTCGGAAGGCCGGCGATCATCGCCGCGGCCATGTCTACGTTGTATTCCTTGGCACCCGTGCTGGTGTTCACCAGGTTGTTGAGCGCCACCGTGATCGGCTGCGCGTCGCCACTGGCGAACACCACGCCGAACAGGAAGTCGTTCCAGATCTGGGTGAACTGCCAGATCAGGCAGACCATGATGATCGGAATCGACATGGGCAGCAGGATCTTGTTGAAAATGGTGAAGAACCCTGCACCATCCAGCCGCGCGGCCTTGACCAGTGCATCCGGGACGCTGACGTAATAGTTACGGAAGAACAGCGTAGTAAAGGCCAGCCCATACACAATGTGCACGATGACCAGACCCGTGGTGGTATTGGCCAGGCCCAGCTTGCCGAGCGTGAATGAAGCAGGCAGCAATACCGTCTGAAACGGCAGGAAACAGCCGAACAGCAGCAGGCCGAAGAATAGCTGTGAACCGCGGAAGCGCCACATGGACAGCACGTATCCGTTCATGGCACCGACGAAAGTCGAGATCAGCACCGCAGGCACGGTGATCTTCACCGAGTTCCAGAAGAACCCGCCAACGATGTCCCAGGCCTTCAACCAGCCGATGCCGGTGAACACCTCGGGCAGGCTCAGCAGGTTGCCGGTACGAATATCGTCAGGGGTCTTGAAGCTGGTCAGCAGCATCACCACCAGCGGTACCAGGTACACGGCCGCGGCAAGGATCAAGGTGGCGTAGATAGCCACGCGGCTGAAGGTCAGCGCAGGTTTGCCATAGGCACTATTCAAGGCGCTTGCTCCTCAATTCCGAATACAGGTACGGCACCAGAATCGCCAGGATCGCGCCGAGCATCAGCATCGCACTCGCCGAGCCGACGCCCATCTGGCCACGGCTGAAGGTGAACGAATACATGAACATGGCGGGCAGGTCCGAGGAGTAGCCCGGGCCACCGGCGGTCATGGCCGCCACCAGGTCGAAGCTCTTGATGGCGATGTGGGCCAGGATCATGAAGGCACTGAAGAACACCGGCCGCAGGCTGGGCAACACAATCTTCAGGTAGATGGTGGGCAGGCTGGCGCCGTCCACCTGGGCGGCGCGAATGATCGACTGGTCGACCCCGCGCAGCCCCGCCAGAAACAGCGCCATGACGAAGCCCGAGGCTTGCCACACCGCAGCAATCACCAGGCAATACACCACGCGGTCCTGGTCGATCAGCCAGTCCAGGCGAAAGCCTTCCCAGCCCCAGTCACGCAGCATCTTGTCCAGGCCCAGGCCTGGGTTGAGCAGCCATTTCCAGGCCGTGCCGGTGACGATCATCGACAACGCCATGGGGTACAGGTAAATGGTGCGCAGGAACCCTTCGCGGCGGATGCGCTGGTCCAGCAGCACCGCCAGGAATACCCCAAGTACCAGACTGATGGCGATGAACATGCCGCCGAACACGGCGAGGTTCTTGCTTGCCACCCACCAGCGGTCGTTGTTGAGCAAACGCTCGTATTGCGCCAGGCCGGCGAAGGTGTACGTCGGCATGAACGTGGAGGTGGTGAACGAAAGAATGAACGTCCAGAAAATGTAACCGTAGAAACCGACCAGCACGATCAGCATGCTTGGCGCCAGCACCACTTTGGGGAGCCAGCGTTGCAGCGCATCGAACGGCGAGGCCTTGCTGAACACAGCCACAGAGCTCATCGAGAAATCCAGTGTAAAGGTCAATCGGCACCGAATCCCTGCGCCGGGGGATGGGGAGGGAGAACCCCGGCGCAGGTATCGGACGCGTTATCTATACGGCGTTACTTGGCCGAAGAGATACCGGCATACAGTTGCTTGGCAGCCTTGGCAGGGTCGGCGTTCTTGTCACTCATGAAATTGGTGACGACGTCGAAGATCGCGCCTTGTACCGCCAGCGAAGTGGCCATGTTATGCGCCATGCTCGGTTCCAGCTTGCCGGCCTTGTCGGCGTCGGCGAAGTCTTTGGCCGAGGCCTGGCCACAGCTGTCGAACTTGGTCATGTCCAGGTCGTTGCGAACCGGGATGGAGCCTTTGTTCTGGTTGAACACGTACTGGAATTCCGGCTCCAGGACGACCTTGGCCAGGTCGTCACGCGCAGCGTTGTTGCCGGGGGTGTCGTTCTTCTTGGCCAGCTTGAACATGGCCAGGGAGTCGATGTTGTAGGTGTAGCTGCCCTGGGTGCCGGGGAATGGCACGCACTCGTAGTCGCTGCCGGCTTTCTTGCCTGCCGCGCTCCACTCGCTCTTGGCCCAGTCGCCCATGATCTGCATGCCGGCCTTGCCGCTGATGACCTTGGCCGCTTCCAGGTTCCAGTCCTGGCCAGCGCCGTCCGGGTCCATGTAGGTCTTGAGCTTTTTGAGCTCGGTGAACACCTTGGTCATTTCAGCGCCGGTGAGGGTCGCCTCGTCCTGGTCGATGAAGGCTTTCTTGAAGCCGTCGGCGCCCATGACGCTCAGTACCATGTCTTCGAACACGGTGCTGTCCTGCCACGGCTGGCCACCGTGGGCGATCGGGATGATGCCGGCGGCCTTCAGCTTGTCGCCAGCGGCGTAGAGTTCTTCCAGGGTGGTGGGGGCCTTGGCGATGCCGGCCTTCTTGAAGGCCTCGGGGTTGACCCACAGCCAGTTGACGCGGTGAATGTTCACCGGCACGGCCACGTAATGGCCTTCGAATTTCATGGTGTCGGAGACGGTCTTGGACAGCAGCTTGTCCCAGTTGTTGGCCTTGGCCACGGCGTCAACATTGGTCAGCAGGCCCAGGGAGGCCCATTCCTGAATGTCCGGCCCCTTGATCTGCGCGGCAGAGGGCGGGTTGCCCGACACGGCACGGGTTTTCAGCACGGTCATGGCAGCGGCACCACCGCCGCCGGCGACAGCGCTGTCCTGCCAGGTGTAGCCATCTTTCTCGACGAGCTGTTTGAGCACACCCACAGCCTTGGCTTCACCGCCCGAGGTCCACCAGTGCACCACTTCGACGTTGCCTTTGGCATCGGCAGCGTGCGCGGCGAGGGGAAACAGGGTGGCAAGCGAAATGACAGCGGCGAGGCGATTGATCGCGTTCATCGGATTCCCTTTTTTGTTGTTATGCATTGCAAGTCTGATGCTTGCGCTGCGTGGAGTGTAAACAGGGTATTTAGTGCGCCAGGTAACGAAGCGATGCGCAAATGTCACCAACCGGTGACAATGTGCTGCCCGCCCAGGCGCGCCAGGCTGCTGGCCAGGCTGGGCGCCAATGGCAAGCGCGGCAACAGCACGGCTTGCAGGGCGTGGTAGAGGTCGGGTTTACCGGCCCAAACAGTGGCGCTGGGCCTGTTCTGCGGGTCGAGTTCGTGGTGCCAGCTGCCGTGTTCTCGGTCCAGCAGGTGCACGGCGGCGAACTCCCAGAAGTCGCGATACCAGTGCTCGTACTGCACATCGCCGGTACGACGCAGCAGCGCAGCCGAGGCGGCGATGGCTTCGGCGGTGACCCAGTGCATGCGCTGGCGCACCACCGGCTTGTCGTTCCAGTCCAGGGTATAGACCAGCCCCGGCGCGCCGTCGGCGTGCCAGGCGGTACGGCAGGCCTGTTCGAACAGGCCACGGGCGCTGGCCAGCAGCCAGGTAGGCGCCGGGCGCACGGCGTCCAGCAACGCGGCTTCCAGGTTCAACAGCAGGCGCGCCCACTCAAAGGCGTGGCCCGGCGTGCTGCCGTAGGGACGGAACGGATCAGCGGGCTGAGCCTGGTTATAGTCGAGGTCGGCCGACCAGTCCGGATGAAAATGTTCGATCACCCGGTGCTGGTTGGGCACGGCATGCTGGTGAATGACCCGCTCGGCGATGCGCAGGGCGCGTTCGAGCCAGTGGGGGTCGTGGGTCACATCGGCCAGGGCCAGGAAGGCCTCGACGCTGTGCATGTTGCTGTTCGCACCGCGATAGGGCTCCGAGCGGCTCCACAAGCGGTCGAAAGACTCGCGCATGGCGCCCTCCTCCTCGCTCCAGAACCGCATCAGGATCACTTCAATGGCCCGGTCCAGCAAGGCCTGGGCGCCGGGCCGGCCGGCCGCCACCGCGCTGCTGGCGGCCAGGGCGACGAAGGCGTGCAGGTAAGCGGCCTTGCCCATGTCGCCGTCGGCCGCATGGGCCACGGCGTACCAACCGCCCTGCTCGGCATCGCGCAGGCTGCCTGCCAGCGCCTCCAGGCCATGATCGACCAGTGCCGCGAAACCCGGCAGGCCTTGCAGGCTGGCCAGGGCAAAGCTGTGAGTCATGCGCGCAGTGATCAGCGTTTGTGCCGGGGCATCAGGCAGCCATCCGCGTTCATCCAGGTGGCCAAAGCCTTCACTCAGCTTCGACGCCCGGGCGAAATCCAGCAACCGCAAACCCTCGGCCGCCAGCCAGTGGTGATGGGAGGGGGTATTGAGCCAACTGCTGAATTCCAGCTGCAACCGTTCCATGGGTGTCCTTGGTTTTTTGTTATTCGCGTAGGCAGTTTAATCAAGGGTGGGGAATTCGCAGGTAACCAAATGTCACTGTCTGGTGACAGGGTTTGTCAGGGCGGGCCGATCCCAATCCCAAGGCGAACCAACAAGGCGGTCCAGGCAATGGCACAGACATGACTGGCCCGAAACAGATGTAGGACCGGGCGCCAGCTCGGGAAGCGCCGCGCGGGCGGCGCACGGTCTCAAGGGCGCTGGAGAAACCCAAGCCATGCAACTGGCAGCCCTGATGCAGTTTCATGACAGGCTTTCGGGGCCCCGCTAGAGATCTCATCATGGCCACCAAGCGCTAGTCGATGGTTTTGTGGCGCCCTTGCGACCGTGCGCCGCCCGCGCGGCGCTTCGCGAGCAAGCTCTGCTCCTACATTTGTTTCGGGCCAGTTATGCCAGTGGGATTGCCTGGTCCGCTTTGTTTTTCGGCTTCAGGCCGTACCAGGGCTGACGGGTGCAGGAACCAAGATTAACGTGGTAGATACAACGTCACCCGCAACCCCCGCTCCGGCAGGTTACGCAGGCTTACCTCCCCCCCATGGCTATGGGCGATATTGCGCGCGATGCCCAACCCCAACCCGTAGCCCTGCTGATTGCCCGACAAGCGGAAATGCGGTTCAAACACCTTTTCCAACCGCAACGCCGGTACCCCGGGCCCTTCGTCATCCACGTGGAGGATGAACGCCTTGGGGTCGTCTTCCACGTGCAGGTGTGCCCGGTCGCCGTATTTCAGCGCGTTGTCGATCAGGTTGCCCATGCAGCGCTTCAGCGCCAGGGGTTTGCCCGGGTAGGGCTTCCAGGCGCCGCCATGCAGGGTCACACGGCCGTCGCCACCCGGGGAGAGAAACGGTTCGATCAGGCAGTCCAGGACATGGTTGAGGTCCACCGGCTCGATGTTTTCGTGAATGTCGGTGTCCTTCACACACTGCAACGCGCCTTTGACCAGCAGTTCCAGTTCATCCAGGTCGCGACCGAACTTGGCTTCCAGGGCCTCGTCTTCCAGCAGCTCCACCCGCAGGCGCAGGCGGGTGATGGGGGTTCGCAGGTCGTGGGAGATGGCACTGAACAGCTGACTTCGCTCGGTAAGGTAGCGGCTGATGCGTTCGCGCATGGCGGTGAAGGCGCGGCTGACCTCAATCACCTCGCTACCGCCGCCCTCCACCTCCGGTTCTTCTGGCTCGGCACCCAGGGACAGCTCCCGTGCCGCGCGGGCCAAGCGCTTGAGCGGGCGGCTCTGCCAGTGCACCAGCAGGCCGATGAACAGCAACAGAAACGAGCTGGTGAGCAGAATGAACCACCATTGCTGGGCGGGCAGCCCCTCTTCTTCCAGGCTGGTGTAGGGCTCGGGGAGCAACGAGGCGATGTACAGCCATTCGCCTTCGCCCAGGCGGATCTGGGTGACCAGCACGGGCGGGTTCACCGGCTCCAGGGTGAGGGAATAATGCGCCCAGGAGCGTGGCAGCTCATCCAGGGCCAGGCCGCTGTTGAAGATGCGCAGGTCCTGGGGGCTGACGAATTGCACCGAGAGGTCCACCGGCGCCCCCAGGCTCTCGCGCAACACGCTATCCACGGCCTGGATGACCGCGGTCTTGCGCACGGTCGGGGGCAGCACCTGCATGTCCAGCGGGCGGTTGTTGAGCGACACCACGAAGCGCGTGCCACCCATGCTGCGCAGCTGTTCCAGCACCATGGGCCGGTACGCCAGGGGCAACGAGCGGAAATAGCTGACGCTGGCCGACATGGAATGCGCCAGGCTGCGTGCCGTGGTGACCAGCCCTTCCAACTGGGTGGCGCGCAACTGCGAGACCCAGATCAGGCTCGACAGGCCCTGGGCCAACAGCACTACGAACAAGGTCAGCAGCAGCATGCGCCCCAGCAGTGAGCGCGGCACCAGCCGCTTAAGCCGTGACAACGCTGGCCGCCAGCAGGTAGCCACTGCCGCGCACGGTGCGGATCAGCCGGGGCGGTTTGTCCGTGTCGCGCAGACGCTGACGCAGCCGGCTCACGGCCATGTCGACGATGCGGTCCAGGGGCATCAGGTCACGGCCACGGGTAGCATTGCCGATGGTGTCGCGGTCGAGGATTTGCTGGGGGTTGTCGAGGAACAGCTTGAGCAGCGCGAAATCGGCACCGGAAAGAAACACTTCCTCGCCGTCGGTGTGAAACAGCCGATGGCTGATCATGTCCAGCCGCCAGTCATCGAACGCTACCACTTCACCGGCGCGCTCCTGGCCGAACTGGGCGCGGCGCAGCAGCGCCTTGATGCGCGCCTGCAGCTCGCGCGGGCTGAAGGGCTTGCCCAGATAATCATCGGCCCCCAGTTCCAGGCCAATGACCCGGTCGGCCTCGTCGGAGCTGGCGGTGAGCATGATGATCGGCATCTGCCCTTGGCGCGGGTGCTGGCGCACCCACCGGCACAGGCTGAAGCCGTCTTCGTCGGGGAGCATGACATCGAGGATGGCCAAGTCCGCCGGGGCCTCGTTGAGGGCCTGGCGGAAGGCCTGGCCGTCACCCGTGGTGCGGACGGTAAAGCCCGCGCGGGTGAGGTAGGTGTCCAGCAGTTCGCGGATTTCCTGGTCGTCGTCGACCAGCAATATTGTTTTGCCGGCAGTGGTCACGTGCTGCGTCCTTGTGTCCAGCGTCGGGTCGTGGCGCCCGATCAATAGGCACAGATTAAACGCCTAGCCCCGTGCCTGCTGCAAGGCCACACCGGCACCAATGAGCCCCGAGAACTCGGCGGTCACAACCCACACGGGAATGCCCTGGAAGTATTCGCTCATGCAACCCTTGTCGCTGAAGCTCTCGGCGAAGCCGCTGGCCAGGAACAAATCGATGAAACGCGGGATCACGCCACCGACGATATACACCCCGCCGCGGCCGCCCACGGTCAGCACATTGTTGCCCGCCACACGGCCCAGGAAGCGACAGAACTGGTCGATCACTGCCCTGGCCACCGGGTCACCAGCCAGCGCGGCCGAAGTCACAGCCGCCGGGGTGTTCAGCGTCGGCGCATGGCCGTCCACGGCGCAGATGGCCTGGTACAGGCGCAGCAGACCACCGCCACTGAGGATGGTTTCGGCACTGACATGGCCGATCTCATCCTGGATGTGCTGGCGCAACTGTGCCTCGCGGGCGTTGCCCACTGGCAGGTCGACATGGCCACCCTCGCCCGGCAACGCCACGAACTGGCCCGCGCCGGTGTGCAGCAACGTGCCCACCCCAAGCCCCGTCCCTGGCCCAATCACCACGGCGGCCCGCTCAGGGTCGGCGGTGCCTGGGCACACGGCCTTGAATTCACCGTCCTGCAGCCGAGTCATCCCCAGCGCCATGGCGGTGAAATCGTTGATCAGCAACAGGTGCTCTACTTGCAAGGTATCGCAGAAGGCCTTGCGGCTCAGGCGCCAGTGGCTATTGGTAAAGCGAAATTCATCGCCGCTGACCGGCCCGGCGACCGCCAGGCACACCGCGTCGATGGCGCCGCGCTCGTGGCCCAGGTCTTTCAGATAGACCCCGATGGCTTGCTCGGGGCTGGTGTAGTCGGCCGTGGGAAACACCCGCACAGAGTGCAGGTCGTTGTTTTCCCACAACGCAAAGCGGGCATTGGTGCCGCCGATATCGCCTACAAGGGCGAGCTTCATTTGAGATTCTCCAGGCCGGACGTGAAGGCGCTGGCGCCTTGCTCCGCCGAGCTGAAGGCCAGCCGCATGAAACCGAACAGTTCGCGCCCGCAGCCCACGGCGTTGGCCAGCTGGCCCACGGCGGGGGTGCGCGCGGCGAATTCAGCGGCGTCCATCAGCACCTCCAGGGTGCCCTTGACGCCGTCCACGCGGATCATATCACCGTCGCGCACCTTGGCCAGCGCGCCGCCATCGAAGGCTTCAGGGCACACGTGGATAGCGGCCGGGATCTTGCCCGATGCACCGGACATGCGCCCGTCGGTTACCAGTGCCACCTTGAAGCCGCGGTCCTGCAGCACGCCCAGGAACGGCGTCATCTTGTGCAGCTCGGGCATGCCGTTGGAGCGCGGGCCCTGGAAACGCATCACGGCGACGAAATCATGTTCCAGCTCACCGGCCTTGAAGGCGTCGGCCAGGTCCTGCTGGTCTTCGAACACCCGGGCCGGGGCCTCGACCACCTGGTGTTCGGGGGCCACGGCCGAGACCTTCATCACGCCGCGGCCGAGGTTGCCTTCCATCACCCGCAGGCCACCCTCCAGCGAGAACGCACGGGCCACCGGGCGCAGGATATTTTCGTCCAGGCTCTGCACGGGGCCTTCGCGCCATACCAGCTTGCCGTTGTCCAGGAACGGCTCCTGGGTGTAGCGGCTCAAGCCGTGGCCGGCCACGGTGTTGACGTCTTCGTGCAACAGACCCGCGGCCAGCAGTTCGCGGATCAGGAACGACATGCCGCCGGCGGCCTGGAAGTGGTTGATATCAGCCTTGCCGTTCGGGTAGACGTGCGACAGGGTGGGTACCACCTCGGACAGGTCGGCCATGTCCTGCCAGGTCAGGATGATGCCCGCCGCCATGGCGATGGCCGGCATGTGCAGGGTGTGGTTGGTCGAGCCACCAGTCGCGTGCAGCGCGACGATGGAGTTGACCAGCGCTTTCTCATCGACGATCTCGCCGATGGGCATGAAGCCGGTGCCGCTGGCCTTGGTCATGCGCGTGACCTGGTGCGCCGCTTCCACGGTGAGGGCATCGCGCAGCGGGGTGTTCGGGTTGACGAAGGACGCGCCGGGCAGGTGCAGGCCCATCACTTCCATCAGCAATTGGTTGGTGTTGGCGGTGCCGTAGAAGGTGCAGGTACCCGGGCTGTGGTAGGACTTCATTTCCGATTCCAGCAGCTCTTCGCGGCTGGCCTTGCCCTCGGCGTAGCGCTGCCGGACGTCGGCTTTTTCCTTGTTGGAAATACCCGAGGGCATCGGCCCGCCCGGCACGAAGATCATCGGCAGGTGGCCGAAGCGCAGCGACCCCATCATCAGGCCCGGTACGATCTTGTCGCAGATACCCAGCATCAGCGCGGCGTCGAACATGTTGTGCGACAGCGCCACGGCGGTGGACATGGCGATCACTTCGCGGCTGGCGATGCCCAGCTCCATGCCCGGCTCGCCCTGGGTCACACCGTCGCACATGGCGGGCACGCCGCCGGCGAACTGACCGACCGAGCCAATCTCGCGCAGGGCCTGCTTCAATTGCTCGGGGTAGGTTTCGTAGGGCTGGTGCGCCGAGAGCATATCGTTGTAGGAAGACACGATGGCCACGTTGGCGGAGTTCATCATCCGCAGCGCGTTCTTGTCTTCGGTGCCGCAGCCGGCCACGCCGTGGGCGAAGTTGGCGCATTGGAGCTTGGCACGCATAGGGCCATCACTGGCAGCCCCGCGGATCAGTTGCAGGTAACGCTCGCGCGTCGCGCGGCTGCGGTCGATCAGCCGTTGGGTAACCTCTAGAACGCGGGGATGCATGTGGAGAACTCCAGGCTATGGGGGTGACCGCTGCACCGAATTTCCCATTCTTCCATTCGCCGCCCAGGCTTCAGGCCTAGGCTTGCTTGTGATCAACAGGAACAGCCGCGCCGGTCACTCGTTGTAGATAAGACAAAATATTGCCATGAAAAAAGGCTTGTTTTCTATTTTTTTGCGAATAATCTTGTAATTCCAATAACAAAACAGATTCTGTGAACGATTTACCTCGCTCAGCGCCTCATATTGAGAGGGCAGCGCACACAATCTGAACGCAGGTACCGACAATGACGCTTCGAATTGCCATCAACGGTTTTGGCCGCATCGGCCGCAACGTGCTCCGTGCACTGTATACCCAAGGCTACCGCCAGGACCTGCAGGTCGTCGCGATAAACGACCTGGGTGACAGCGCGATGAACGCCCACCTGCTCAAGTTCGATAGCGTGCATGGTGCCTTCGACGCGACCGTGGAGTCCGACCAGGAAAGCATCACGGTCAACGGTGACCGTATTGCGGTCAGCGCCATCCGCAACCCGGCCGACCTGCCGTGGAAAGCCGAGCGCATCGACGTGGTGTTCGAATGTACCGGCTTGTTCACCGACCGCGCCAAAGCAGCCGCGCACATCCAGGCCGGCGCCCGCAAGGTGATCATCTCGGCGCCGGCCAAAGGCGTTGACGCCACCGTGGTGTACGGGGTGAACCATGACATCCTGCGCGCCTCCCATCAGGTCATCTCCAACGCTTCGTGCACCACCAACTGCCTGGCTCCGGTGGCCCAGGTGCTGCACCGCGAACTGGGCATCGAACAGGGCCTGATGACCACCATACACGCCTACACCAACGACCAGGTGCTGACCGACATGTACCACAGCGACCCGTTCCGGGCGCGTTCGGCCACCCAGTCGATGATCCCCAGCAAGACCGGCGCCGCCGAGGCGGTCGGCCTGGTGCTGCCGGAACTGGCCGGCAAACTGACCGGCATGGCCGTCCGGGTGCCGGTGATCAACGTTTCCCTGGTGGACCTGACCGTGAACCTGTCGCGCGAGACCTCTGCCGACGAGGTCAACGCGCTGATGAAGGAAGCCAGCCAGCACTCCAAGATTCTGGGCTACAACACCCTGCCGCTGGTGTCCTGCGACTTCAACCACAACCCGCTCTCTTCGATTTTCGATGCCAATCACACCAAGGTCTCTGGGAAGATGCTGAAGATCATGGCTTGGTACGACAACGAATGGGGTTTCTCGAACCGCATGCTGGATAACTGCCTGGCGCTGTTCAACGCGCAGTGATGCCGGGAAAACAGAGCGAGGACCGGTGAAGCGCCGCGCGGGTGGCGCTTCACCAGCAAGCGGTCCCCTGTCGGACCGCGTTGCCCGCCGTTGAGGCTCGGCTGGGGTAAGGGGCAACCAAACATTTACATTCTTGTACTTGACCTCGGGGCTAGATGATAAGCATTATCATTAACATCCCATTGGTTCGGTATCGCTGTGAGTCAGTCACACTTCAACGCTGTCTTCCTCACCCAGCGGCTCAGCCTGCTGCGCACCTTGCAGCGCATGGTCGATAACCCCAGCACGGCCGAAGACCTGCTGCAGGAAACCTACCTGCGGGTTACCCGTGCGCTCAGCGAGCGGGCCATCGACCATCTGGAACCCTTCGTCTTTCAAACCGCGCGCAATCTGGCGCTGGACCACCTGCGCGCCCGCAAGGTACAGGAACGCACCCTGCTCGAAGACGTGCCCAGCGAAGTGGTGTACAGCGTCGCCGCGATCCAGAGCACGCCGGAAGAAGCCGCCCATGCCGAGCAATTGCTGATGCGCCTCAACACCAGCCTGGGCCAATTGACCGCCCGCCAGCAACGCATCTTCATCCTCAGCCGGCTGCATGGCTGCAGCTACCTGGAAATCGCTGGGCAACTGCAGGTATCGGCAAGCACGGTGCAGAAGGAACTGAAACTGATCATGGCCATTTGCGTGGGCGTGGCGCAACGTATGGAACAATGAGAAGTCTGACAGAGGCTCGTCAGGACAGTGTGCGACATGACGCTAGCTTCACCGCAAGCGCCACGAGTCTTTGATAAGCTCTCTCAATGTACCATTCGCCGTCATGAACTCGATGCCCGAGGAACCCGCGTGACCGAACACCCCCCCGCTCACGACAGCGCCATGGACCAGGCCCTGGACTGGCTGATTCGCCTGGAGTGTGCCAGCGCCGCTGAGCGCCTGGCCTTTGAGCAGTGGCTGGCCGCCGAGCCCGCCAATGCCCAGGCGTTCGCCCAGGCCAGCGCGGTGTGGAACGGCCCGGCGGTGAACCAGGCGGCGCAGCAACTGCACACCGTGGCTACGCGTTCGTGGCGTGCGCGGCTGCGGCCGTATTTCAAGCCCATGGCGGCTGCGGCGGTGATACTGGTCGGCGTGTTCAGCTTTACCAATCTGCCCCTGCGCCTGGAAGCGGACCACCTGACCGTGGTGGGCGAACGCCAGCGCCTGCAACTGGACGATGGCTCCAAGGTACTGCTAAACACTAACACGGCGTTCTCGGCCCACATCGACAAGGCCCAGCGTGAAGCCAGGTTGTACCAGGGCGAAGCTTTCTTCCAGGTCGCCGACAGCCGCCAGCAGCCGCTGGAACTGCAGGCAGGCCCCGTGCGTGCCAGCGTGCGCGACACCGACTTCGCCGTGCGCCTGCTCGATGGCGTGGCCCAGGTCGAGGTGCAGCGCGGCAATGTCGACCTGCTGGGCGGTAACGACGCGCGGGTGCGCCTGAGCGCCGGCGACAGCATCCGCATCAGCCCATCAGGCTTCGGCCAGCGCCAGCATCTGGACCCGCAAAAGGATCTGGCCTGGGTGCAGGGGCGCCTGGTATTCGAGAACTGCCCGCTGAGCCAGGTGCTGGACGAACTGCGTCGGTATTACCCCGGGTGGATCGTCAACACCAATGACCGCCTGGCCAAGGTCGAGGTAACGGGCAACTATCGGTTGGAGAACCCCCTGGACGTGGTGCGCTCCCTGGCGCATATCACCTCGGCGTCGATACGCGAATACCCGGCGCTGGTTATTCTCAACTGAAAAAAGGCTCGCTGGCGAGCCCGCCCGGGCGACGGCACCCGCCGCTAGCGGCAGCCAAAATTATTTTTACGCGATTGCCTGCCCTGCCACGTCTCGTTATAGCCAATGAAAGTGATTCGCATTTTGAATCCGCTCAACACTATAACGCCGCGCGACAGGGAGCGCCCTTCGATGTCCTCAGGTTTCAAGCATTCCAGCATTGCCACCCCCGGCCCTCGCACATTGTCCGTGCTGACCATGGCCATCGTGCTCGCCGCCACCCAGGTCACCCCGGCCGTGGCCGCCGAATCCGCTGGTAGCACCCAGGCCATGGGCAATTACACGTTTGCCATCGGCCAGCAGTCGCTGGTCTCGGCCATCAACGCCTTCACCCAGGTGACCGGTTGGCAGGTGGGGCTGTCGGCTGACCTGGCGCGTGATGTGCAGTCGCCCGGTGTACGTGGCTCGCTGAAGCCCGACCAGGCCTTGGACCGCCTGCTGATAGGCACCAACCTGAGCGTGCACAAGGTCGGCCCCAACAACGTGGTGCTGGAACGCCGCAACACCGGCGCCCTGGCCTTGCAGCAAGTCACCGTCAGCGCCACGCGCAGCGCCCAGGACGTGAACAGCGTGCCCAGCACCGTGACCGTCCAGGACCGCGAGACCCTGGACCGCAACAACGTCAACACCATCAAGGAACTGGTGCGCTATGAACCGGGTGTATCGGTAGGCGGCACTGGCCAGCGCGCGGGTATCAGCGGCTATAACATCCGCGGCATCGATGGCGACCGGGTACTGACCCAGGTTGACGGCGTGGAAATTCCTGACAGTTTCTTCAACGGCCCCTACGCCCAGACCAACCGAAACTACGTGGACCCGGAGATCGTCAAGCGCGTGGAAATCCTGCGCGGCCCGGCCTCGTCGCTGTACGGCAGCAACGCCATCGGCGGTGCGGTGAGCTACTACACCCTGGACCCGGACGACATCATCAAGCCTGGCAAGGACGTGGGCGCACGCCTGAAGGCCGGCTACAGCTCCGCAGACCGCAGCTGGCTGAAATCCGGCACCGTAGCGGGCCGTGAAGGCGACTTCGACGCCTTGCTGCATTTCAGCCAGCGCGACGGCCACGAAACCGAGTCCTATGGTAGCCACGGCGGCACCGGCCTGGGCCGCACCGCCGCCAACCCGGAGGACGCCACCACCACCAACGTGCTGGCCAAGCTGGGCTGGAACTACGGCGATGACGCACGCCTGGCCCTCACCTATGAAAAATACAAGGACGACCGCGACACCAACCTCAAGAGCGCGGTTGGCGGCCCATTCGTCAACGGCGCTGGCCTTGGGATGTACAGGGCTCGCAGTGGCAACACCACCACCTCGCGCGAGCGCTTCGGCATCGAGAACACGTTCGGCCTGGACAGCGTGCTGGCGGACCACGTGAAGTGGACCCTCAACTATCAGTTGGCCAAGACCGACGAAAGCACCAACGAAATCTACGCGCCGTCGCGGGTGGTGCAACGTCTGCGTGACACCCAGTACAAGGAACGCCAGTGGGTATTCGATGGCCAGTTGGACAAGTCCTTCGCCATCGCCGATACCGACCACCACCTGACTTACGGCACCACCATCAAGCAGCAGAAAGTGACCGGGCTGCGCACCGGTACCGGCACCTGCCTGAGCGTGGCGGCGTACTGCAGCGCCATCGGCGCGACCAGTACCAGTGCCTCGGACACCCTGACACCGGCCAGCGACTTCCCGGACCCGACGGTCAACACCTACAGCCTGTTCGCCCAGGACGAGATCAAGTGGAACCAGTGGACCTTCCTGCCGAGCGTGCGCTACGACTACACCCAGATGAAGCCGCACGTGACCCAGGAGTTCCTCAACACGGCTGCCCAGAGTGGCGACGCCATCAGCACCGAGGAAAAGCGCTGGCACAAAGCGACGCCAAAACTGGGCCTGACCTACGCCTTCAATGATAACTACACCTGGTACGGCCAATACGCCGAGGGCTTCCGCACGCCAACCGCCAAGGCCCTGTATGGCCGCTTCACCAACACCTCCCAAGGCTATACCGTAGCGCCCAACCCGGATCTCAAACCTGAAAGCAGCAAGAGTTTCGAGACCGGCCTGCGCGGCCAGTTCGAGCATGGCAACTTCGACCTGGCGGTGTTCTACAACAAATACCACGACTTCATCGACGAGAACTCGCTGACCCCAGGCTACACCGAGACGACCTTCCAGAGCGTCAACATCAAGAAGGCCACCATCAAGGGTGCCGAGGCCAAGGGCCGCCTGAACCTGGACTACTTCGGCCTGCCGGCCGGTCTGTATACCCAGGGTTCGGTGAGCTACGCCTATGGCCGCAACGATGACGACGGCCAACCCCTCAACAGCATCAACCCGCTGACCGGCGTGTTCGGCCTGGGCTACGACCAGGACAACTACGGCGGCCTGTTGAGCTGGACCGTGGTCAAGCGCAAGGACCGGGTCGACGATTCCACCTTCCACGCCCCCGACGGCACCAGCAGCCAGTTCAGGACCCCGGGCTTCGGCGTGCTGGACCTGACCGGCTACTACAAGGTCACCCAGGACGTGACCCTCAGCGCCGGCCTGTACAACCTCGCCGACAAAAAATACTGGCTGTGGGATGACGTGCGCGGCTACGACGGCGTCGGCGAAGCCGGTGTGACGCAGCCGGCCAACATGGACCGCCTGACCGCGCCTGGCCGCAACTTCTCCATCAACGTGGTCTGGGACATCTGAGGCCTTTCGCGGTACCGTTACCCCAGGTGGCGGTACCGCGAAGTTTTTTTACTGAGTTTGCCGCGCTGGAACGTCTAGTAAGGCAACCTCTACTGTTTTCAAGGACCCCTGCCATGAGTGCCATCGAAACCCACGCCGCCCCTGCGGCCGAGCAGCCGGCCCTGCGTTCCGCGCGCCTGCGCCAGGCCAGCGCCGTGCTGCACGACCAACTGGAACATGCGGTCGGCGCCCACGCCCCGTTCGAAAGCCGTGAAAGCTACGGCCGTTTCCTGCAGATGCAGTACCTGTTCCAGTCCGAGCTCAAGGGCTTGTACAACGACCCCGAGCTGAACCAGCTGTTCCCGGACCTGGCCTCGCGCTGCCGCGCCGACGCCGCCCTGGCCGACCTCAACGACCTGGGCCTGGCCGTGCCGGCCGCCGTGCCCGGCGCCCTGATCGCCCCCAACCGTGCCACAGCCCTGACCTGGATTCGCGTGTCCGAGGGTTCGAAGCTGGGCGCTGCCATTCTGATCAAGCGCGCCGAGGCCATGGGCCTGAGCGAAAGCTTTGGTGCCCGCCACCTGGCAGAGCCTGAAGGCGGCCGCATGCGTGGCTGGAAAGCCTTCAACGCCATCTTCGATGCGCTACCCTTCACCCCCACCGAAGAAGCGGACGCCGATCAGGCCGCGGTTGACGCCTTTTCCCGTCTGCAAATACTCTTGCAGCACACTTATTCCGCTCACGCCTGAGCTGAACCCTTGAGTCGAACCTGGCCGGCGGCCTACCGCTGGCCGGTCGCTGCCCTAGTACGTTGCCCCCATGACCCGCCCACTGCCCTCCAAAACCGCGCGCATCCTGTTCGGCCTGCTCGCCTACGTCAGCCTGGGCATCGGCCTGGTGGCCATCGTCATCCCCGGCCTGCCCACCACCGAGTTCATCCTGCTGGCCGCCTGGGCCGCCACCCGCAGCTCGCCGCGCCTGAGTGCCTGGTTGGAAAACCACCGGTTGTTCGGGCCCATCCTCAGCAACTGGCGCAATGGCAAGGTGATCGTGCGCCGCGCCAAGGTCAGCGCCACCCTGAGCATGCTGGTGTGTTCCGTGGTCATGGTCCTCACCCTCAAACATGCCTGGCCACTGTATGCCGCCATTGGCTGCATGCTGGTGGTGAACCTGTGGATCTGGTCGCGCCCCGAGGCGCCACCTGTCAAAAATATTTAAAGTTGCAACATTTGCCGCCGATGTCTCGTTAACGCTGGAAGGATCCGGCGGGCAGGGCCGTGCCCCCAAGGGCTGGGCTCTCGCTGTCCCGACTGGTCAACTCGTGAGTGCGCGCCCATGTTCGACAAACTCTCCATCCGCTTGAAAATCGTGCTGTTGGCCGGTCTTTGCCTGTTGGGCGTGGCCGGGCTGATCGTCGGGATAAACCTGTACCAGACCCGCGAGAACAACGCGCTGGTGAGTGCGTCGAGCCGCAAGATGCTCACCGACAGCGTTCAGAATTTGCTACAGACAAAAGCGGCGGAAAATGCTGCGCAGATGCAGAAAACCTTCGGCGATAACCTGCTGGTGGCCAACGCCGCCGCCGACCAGATCATCGGCCTGCGCGGCCTGGCCGGGCGTCGCGGCCTGCCCCCGGCCGCCCTGCGGGAAGACATCAACCAGGCCATCAAGGCCATCTTCGACCGCAACCCTCGGGTGCTGGGCGTGTGGGCAGCCTTCGAGCCTCAGGCCCTGGATGGCCATGACGCCGACTTCGTCAACGATGACAAACGTTCATCCAACCAGAGCGGGCGCTACGCCCCCTACTGGAGCCGCGCCAACGGCACCGCGCTGAATACCGTGACCGCCGAAAGCGACATGAACAAGACCGACCTGACCCTCACCGGCGTGCCCTACAACGCGTGGTACACCTGTGCCCGGGACAGCGGCAAACCGTGCCTGCTGCAACCCTATACCGACACCGTGGGGGGCAAGCTGATGCTGATGAGCAGCATTGCCGTGCCCCTGCGCGACCAGGGCAAAGTGATCGGCGTGGTGGGTGTCGATGTAGCTCTGGACTCGCTGCAGACGTCGGCCGAAGCCTCCCAGCGTGACCTCTTCAACGGCGCCGGGCACATGATGATTGTCTCCACCGCCGGCGCCCTGGCCGCCAACAGTGGCGATGCCAGCCTGCTGGGCAAGAAAGTCGACCAGGTGCTGGGCGAAGACGGCCGGCAGATCGTGCAACTGATCAACGCCAACCAGCCCAAGGTACTCAAGCAAGGTGACCTGATTCGCGCCATTTACCCTGCCCCGGCCATCACCGATGGCACACCGTGGGGCGTGGTCATCGACCTGCCGGAAAAAGTCCTGCTGGCCGACGCCACCACACTGCAAGGGGTACTGGACGGCGCCCAGACCCGCGGCACCATCACCGTGATCGTGGTCGGCGCCCTCGCCACCCTGGCCGGCCTGGTATTGTTGTGGTTGACCGCAAGTGGCGTCACCCGCCCGATCAACAGCGTGGCCGCCATGCTCAAGGATATCGCCAGTGGCGACGGCGACCTGACCCAGCGCCTGAAGTACGCCAAGCAAGACGAACTGGGCGAACTGGTGAGTTGGTTCAACCGCTTCCTGGACAAGCTGCAACCCACCATCGCCAAGATCAAGCAGACCGTCAGCGATGCACGCAGCACCGCCGACCAGTCGTCGGACATCGCCCGACGCACCAGTGATGGCATGCAGGTGCAGTTCCGCGAGATCGACCAGGTGGCCACTGCTTCCAACGAAATGAGCGCCACGGCCCACGATGTCGCCAACAGCGCGTCCAACGCCGCCACCGCCGCCCGTGGCGCCGACCAGTCGGCCAAGGACGGGTTGTCGATCATCGAGCGCAGCACCCGTGATATCAACTCGCTGGCCGAAGAGGTGAGCAAGGCGGTGGGCGAAGTGGAAGCCCTGGCGGTCAACAGCGAGCAGATCGGCTCGGTGCTGGAAGTGATCCGCAGCATCGCCGAACAGACCAACCTGCTGGCCCTGAACGCCGCCATTGAAGCGGCGCGTGCCGGGGAGAGCGGCCGCGGTTTTGCCGTGGTGGCCGATGAGGTGCGCAACCTGGCCAAGCGCACCCAGGACTCGGTGGAAGAGATTCGCCATGTGATCGAGCGTATCCAGAGCGGTACCCGCGGCGTGGTGCAGACCATGCACTCCAGCCAGACCAAGGCCCAGGACAACGCCGTGCAGATCAACCAGGCCGTGCAGGCGCTTGGCAAGATCAGTGAAGCAGTGACGGTGATCAGCGATATGAACCTGCAGATCGCCAGTGCTGCCGAGGAACAGAGCGCCGTGGCCGAGGAGGTCAACCGTAACGTCTCGGCCATTCGCACGGTCACCGAAACCCTCACCGGCCAGGCAACCGAATCGGCTCAGGTGAGCAGCCAGCTCAACGCCCTGGCCAGCCAGCAGATGAAACTGATGGATCAATTCCGCGTTTGACGGTCCAATCCTGAGTGGTAGGCGATCATGAGTTGAGGTAGGCGCTGGCAAACCAGCGCCTACCGGCCACCCAGGAGGACTGACGCGATGCCTGATTTACTCGCCACCCTTGCCCAGGCGCTGGGCTTGCCTTCGCATGAACGGCCCCTGGTCAGCTTTACGGGTACCGGGGCCCTGCCCTCCACCTTCGCCGTGACCGACTTTGCCAGCGCCAGTATTGCTGTCGCCGGCCTGGCGGTGGCCGAGCTGTTGCGCCAACAGGGCCTACCGGTGAATACCCTGGAAGTGGACCGCCGCCTGGCCTCGTTCTGGTTTGCCAGCAGCCTGCGCCCCATGGGCTGGGAGCCCGCCCCCTCCTGGGACCCGATTGCGGGGGACTACGCCACGGTCGATGGCTGGATTCGCCTGCACACCAACGCACCGCATCACCGTGCCGCGGCCTTGAGCGTGCTGGGCGACTGCGCGGGCCGGGACGCCGTGGCCGCAGCGGTCAGCAGTTGGCAGGCCGAGGTACTTGAAAGCGCCGTGGTCGCCGCCGGTGGCTGCGCCGCGCAAATGCTGGACCTGAAGCAGTGGAGTGCACACCCCCAGGGCAAGGCGGTGGGGGCCGAACCGCTAGCCGCCAGGCAGGCAGGCCCGGAACACGCGCCCCTGGCCTGGCGCGGCAGCCGTGCGCAACCGCTGGCCGGCATCAAGGTACTGGACCTGACACGCATCCTCGCAGGGCCAGTAGCTACTCGCTTTCTCGCCTCGATGGGCGCCGACGTGCTGCGAATCGACCCGCCGGGCTGGGAGGAACCCGCACTGGCGCCCGAAGTCACCCTCGGCAAGCGCTGCGCCCGCCTGGACTTGCATGACAGCCTGGACCGCATCAGTTTCGAGCGGCTGCTGGCCCAGGCCGATGTGTTCGTGCACGGTTACCGCGCCGACGCGCTGGAACGCCTGGGGTACGACGCCGCGCGGCTGCAACAACTGGCGCCGGGGCTGGTCAATGTCAGCCTCAATGCCTACGGCTGGACCGGGCCGTGGCGCAACCGGCGCGGTTTCGACAGCCTGGTGCAGATGAACACGGGTATCGCTGCAGCTGGGCAGCGATGGCGGCAGGCCGACAAGCCCGTGCCGCTGCCGGTCCAGGCGCTGGACATGGCCACCGGCTACCTGATTGCCGCGGCCGCCATCGATGGCGTGCGCGAGCGACTGGCGAGCGGCCGTGGCAGCACATCGCGCCTGTCCCTGGCGCGCACCGCCAAGGCGTTGGTCGACCATGGCCAGGTCACCACCGATCTGCCCCTTGCCGCACAAGCCAGCGGCGACCTGGCCAGCCAGATCGAGCACACCCCATGGGGCCCGGCGCAGCGCCTTTCACCGCCGCTGCGTATACAGGGAACCCCCATGCAGTGGCCCTGCCCCGCCAGCGAACTGGGTTCCTCGCCTGCCACTTTCAACGACGCACTGCAGTTCTTGTAGGACGGGGCGAAGCTGGAAAACAGACGCCACGCAGCTGCTGGAGCTACGCGGTGCCTGCTTCCCGAGCTTCGCCCGGTCCTGCAGGCACCTCAGTTGCCGAACCTGATGCCGGCTGTTGGGTCTATCCTCTACGTTTCCGCCTACAAGGAGCCCGCCATGGCCCTGTTCGAACCTGGCCGCCTGCACCTGCAGCACGCCGCTTTGCAGCCCAACGATTTCAGCTATGAAGTCAACCTCTACTACGAGGTGCTGGACGACGCCGGCCGCGGCCGCTACGTGCAATTCAAGGTCGAAGGCCATATCAACGAAAAAGCCTTTCAGGATGAATTCCAGTTGGGCAAGGACGATTGGTACAACTTCGCCAGTTCCGCCGACCATATTGCTCGCAAGAATGGCCTGCCGGCCACCAGTGTCCTGGCCGTTTCCCTGCACCATCACTATGATGCCGTCTTCGAGGATATACGCAGCAAGATCGGCGCTCAGTCGGGCGATTGCGTGTCGCCCGAGCACCTGGATTCGCGGTAGACCGCCTCACTGGCTTCCCGGACCTCCAGCACATAGCTGAACGCTTGGGCACGGCCGTCCCACCGGTATCGAAGATGGGGCCCCTGCGTGGGCAGCGACAACGCAGGTGGGCGCAGCGCGGCGACACATTCGTGACCCGGTGCGCGTACGCTGCGGTACAACAGCCCCCAGGCCCCCGCCTCTCGCAGTTGCCGGCCCAGCGCCTGGGTGATGGGGTAGTGGATGGCCTCGGGCTGGTGCAGCGATTCATCGCCACGCAGGTCTTCCATGGGCTTGACCACCTGGTTCACATAAGTGCGCATCGTGACCTCGATGGTTGCCTCGGCCGTCGCACGCCAGAACGCTTCCTGATGGTGCCGGGTTTCGGCGATGGCGGCAGTGATGGAACTGGCGCAGTAATAGACGCCAAATGTGCCATCGGTAAAGCGGCTGGCTCTGCCGATATGAGTGAAAGCCGCCATGATCGGTGTCGACCCTGGGCCGCTGACCCGGTCCTGTGGCGGCACCCGCTGGATTTGCCCGGCCTCATCGCACAAACGGTCGTTGGTCATGCCCTCGATCAGAAAGGCCACCTCCAGGTCCGCAGGGTCAAAGGTGTCCTCAAAGACCGCGATAGGCGGGAAAGCGCTATTGACGATGCGGTAGGCCTTGTCCCAGGCAGGCAACACTGACGACGCCATCAGCCACGAACCGCGTCGAGGTAGCGCCGCACATCCGCCAGGTCCATGACCCGTCCGCCCAGCATGTAGGCCAACGCCGAGCGCCCATTGAACGGCGCTGCGAGGTTGGCCTTCGATGGCCATTGATACGCACGTTCCGGCTGGTTGCTGAACAGGATCCGGAGCGCCTTGTGAATGCCCATCAAATAGGAAATGCGTTCCAACGTGTCATGGGGCAAACGCACCGCAGGGCGTTTTTTCCAGTTGAAATAGGTGGTATTGCCAATGCTGCCCAGCAGGACGCGTTGCTGCTCGGTGGTGCACTGCCAATGCTCCATGAGGTTGAAGAAAAACGTCAGGGCAACTCGCCCTGTGTCGAGCGGGTCTGGGGAGGGGCTCGGCGATGGGGTCGGGGAAGGCATGGGCAGCTCCAGTGTTTTGAGGAGAATACTCCACATACGAATTATTTAAACAGGATAGTTCAGATACGAATTGCGGAACTAAGCTATTTTAGCGTCATCCGATTCGCGACTTTCGCCTGCTCCTACGGAAGAGTTCGTAG
>NZ_JAPYKM010000023.1:0-101228 GCF_029623465.1 Pseudomonas sp. RIT-To-2
GCAGAAGGTCGCCGCCTGATGCCATTCATTGCCGCTGCAGGGGGCCAGTCACTCATTGTTGAGTGACCGCGCAAGCGTTGCCTGGACGTTCAAGGCATTCCGCACAGCCCCGGCACGCTCGGCTACCGATCATTACCTTTTTAGAAACAGTGATTTACCAAACATGTAAGCAATTTAACATTGCGTTGCCAGCACTTTGGTATACCCTCGCGACACTCTGCCGCATACGTTTGCGCGGCAGCTGGCTGGAAGCCAACCTCGACACCCATGGATGACCTGCCCGGAGCCCCGTGCAGGTTTTTTTTGACGTGTTTCTGAAACCGGTTTCAGTTCAGTAAAACCAGAGCCCGGACCACCCGTGGCCATGCCTTGCCTGACCGAGAGAATACCCATGCAAGCCCTTGAACCTGATCCTTCGCAACCCTCCCCGTGGCATGCGCCGCTCAAACGCCGCACGGTGCTGACCGCCTTCGCCGTGGCCGCGCTCCAGGCTGGCATGGCCAGTACCCTGGGCTGGTCGCCGCTGGCGCTGGCCGATGGCCCGGAGCTGGATGCGCAGGGCTTTTTCCTGGTGTCCCAGGTGCTGACTGGCTACGACGACCTTGACCCCCTGATCGCCGGGCGTATTGCCCGCGCGCTGATCGCGCAGAAACCGGGCATGGCCGCGTCGTTGGCCAACCTGAGCAAGCTGGCCGCCGTGCCGGCCAACCGCGAGAGCGCCGAGGCGCTGCTGGCTGCCGCGCGGCAGGTCAATGAAGCAGATGCCGCCCTGGCCCTGGTGGCGGCATGGTTCAAGGGCACCGTCGGCCACGGCCAGGACGCGGTGCTGATTACTTACAAGGATGCGCTCATGTACCGCCCCGCCAGTGATGGATTGATCGTGCCCACCTACTGCGGCAATGGCCCGCTGTGGTGGACCGCCGCCATTCCCGATGCCAGTGCATCGATCTACGGCCCGAGGAGCGCAGCATGAGAAAGCCAGTATTTGACGCCAATGGCGATGTGACCGCCGACGTGGTCGTGGTGGGGTCCGGCGTGGCCGGAGCGTTGATCGCCAACCAGTTGGTGGCCGAGGGGCACTCGGTGCTGATCCTCGAAGCGGGCCTGCGCATTCAGCGCGCCCAGGCGGTGGAGAACTGGCGCAACATGCCGTTCGACAACCGCATCGGCTCCGACTTCCAGGGCCTGTACCCGCAAGCCGAGCACGCGCCCGCGCCGCTGTACTTCCCGAAGAACAACTACGTGGGGCTCAGCGGGCCGAGCGGCAGCAGCTTCCAGCAGGGTTACCTGCGCACCCTGGGCGGCACCACCTGGCACTGGGCGGCGTCGTGCTGGCGCCACCTGCCGGTGGACCTGCGCATGCAGTCCGAATACGGCGTGGGCCGTGACTGGCCGATCAGCTACGACGAGCTGGAACCCTACTACTGCCGCGCCGAAGAGGCGATGGGCGTGGCCGGCCCCAGCGACCCGGAAATGCAGAGCCCGCGCGAGCGCAGCCAGCCGTACCCCATGGACATGGTGCCGTGGGGCTACGGTGACAAGCGCTTCGCCGAAGTGGTCAATGCCCACGGCTACAAGCACATCCCCATTCCCCAGGGCCGCAGCACGCGGCCGTGGAAAGGCCGGCCAACCTGCTGTGGCAACAACAATTGCCAGCCGATCTGCCCGATCGGCGCCATGTACAACGCCATCCACACCATCGAAGAAGCCGAGCGCAATGGCGCCCTGGCGCTGACCGAGGCAGTGGTCTACAAGATCGACACCGACGAGGGCAACCGCGTGACAGCCGTGCACTGGCTGAGCGCCGATGGCAAGTCGCACAAGGCCAGCGGCAAGGTCTTCGCCCTGGCCTGCAACGCCCTGGAGACCCCGCGCCTGCTGCTGTTGGCCGCCAACGAGCGCAACCCCCACGGTATTGCCAACTCCTCCGACCAGGTGGGGCGCAACATGATGGACCACTCCGGTTTCCACTGTTCGTTCATTGCCAACGAGCCGCTGTGGATCGGCCGTGGCCCGGCGCAGAGCAGCTGCATTGTCGGCCCGCGTGACGGCGAGTTCCGCTCCAAGTACTCGGCCAACAAAATGATCCTGAACAACATCACCCAGGTCGCCAAGGCCACCGAGCAGGCCCTAGCCATGGGCCTGGTGGGCAAGGCGCTGGAAGCCGAAATCCGCCGCCGTTCCACCCACGGCGTCGACCTGTCGATCAGCCTGGAGCCGTTGCCGGACCCCAACAACCGCCTGACCCTGAGCACCACCCGCAAGGACCCGCACGGCCTGGCGTGCCCGGATATCTACTACGACGTGGGCGACTACGTGCGCAAGGGCGCCGAGGCGGCCCATGCGCAGTTGGAGCACATTGGCAGCCTGTTCGGCGCCACCGAGTTCGTCATCACCACCAGCCTGAACGCCAACAACCACATCATGGGCGGCACCATCATGGGCAACGACCCGCGTGATTCGGTGGTCAACGGCGACTGCCGCACCCACGACCATGCCAACCTGTGGCTGCCCGGTGGCGGCGCCATGGCCTCGGCCAGCGTCGTCAACACCACCCTGACCATGGCGGCGCTGGCGATCAAGGCCGCCGACGACATGAGCAAAGCACTGGCGCGGGGTTGAGCACATGACCTTTACCTTCAAAGCCCACCTGCTGGTGGCGATGCTGGCAGTGGCGGGCGTGGCCCGTGCCCAGGACACCGTGCCCGCCCCGGCGGTGACGCCCGTTGGCGGCGTGCTGTCCCAGGAAGAGCAGGGCCGCCGCCTGGCGGTGGCTGCCGATTGCATGGCTTGCCACACGGTGCCCGACAGCGGCAAGTCGTTCGCGGGCGGGTATGCGATCAACTCGCCGTTCGGGTCGATCTATTCCACCAACATCACCCCGTCGAAAACCGCCGGCATCGGTCATTACACCGAGGCGCAGTTCGCCCACGCGGTGCGCGATGGTGTGCGCGCCGACGGCGGTTACCTGTACCCGGCAATGCCTTACACCTCGTACGTGCACATGAGCGACAGCGACGTGGCCGCGTTGTATGCCTATTTCATGCACTCGGTGGCGCCCATCGACACCCCGGCGCCGACCACGGCGTTGAACTTCCCCTTCAACATTCGCTTGTCCATGGCCGGCTGGAACCTGCTGTTCCTCGACAGCCGCACCACCCGGGCAGCGCCGTTGCCGACCCCGGAGCTGGTGCGCGGCGAGTACCTGACCAACACCCTTGAACACTGCGGTGCCTGCCACACCCCGCGCAACCCGCTGATGGCGGAAATCAAGGGCCAGGCCCTGTCCGGCGGCATGGTGGGGCCGTGGTACGCGCCCAACATCACTTCTGACAAGGTCAGCGGCATTGGTGGCTGGAGCGACGCAGAGTTGGTGCAGTACCTGCGCACCGGCCACGCCGAGGGCAAGAACCAGGCGGGCGGCGGCATGGCGGAGGCAGTGCAGAACAGCCTGCAATTCCTGCCGGACACTGACTTGCAGGCGATCGCGGCGTACCTCAAGAGCACCAACCCCGTGCGTAGCGAAGGCGAAGTACGCCCGGCCTATGAGTTCGGTGCGGCCCACAGCGGTGAAGACCAGGTGCGCGGCATGGCCCCGTTCAACGCCCATGACAGCGTGCGTACTGGTGCCCAGTTGTACAGCGGCTACTGCGCCAGTTGCCACCAGCCGGGCGGGCAGGGCAGTGCCAACCAGGCTTACCCGTCGCTGTTCCACAACACGGCGACCGGCATGGCTAACTCGGCCAACCTGATCGCAGCCATTCTGTATGGCGTGGACCGCCAGGAAGGTGGGCACCATGTGCTGATGCCACGTTTCGACGAGGTCAGCTACGTGGCGCAGTTGAACGACCAGCAGATCGCTGACATCGCCAACTACGTGCTGCGCAACTTCGGCAACCCGTCCCATGAAGTCAGCGCCCACGACGTGATGATCGCCCGCCAGGGTGGCGAGAAACCGTTGCTGGCGGTGGTGCAGCCGTACATCGTGCCCGCCATGGTGGTGGGTGTCCTGGTGGTGCTGGCAATGCTGGGCTGGTGGGTGCGTCGCAGGCGTTTGCCTGCGGTGGCCTGACCGGCACCCGGCAGGAGCGGGGTGCCGGCCATCCGGCGAAGCTCGGGAGGGCCGCAACGCGCACGGGCTGATGCGCTGCGGTGTCTGGTTCCCGAGCTGGCGCCCGGTCCTGCAGGGGATAAGCCGTTCAGGTGGCATCCAGCCACCGGCCTTGCGATGATACCCCTCCTGGCCAATGGAGCTTGCCCGTGGACTACTTCGCCGCCCTGACCGCCTTCGTCGAGGCCGCCGACGGCAATAATTTCTCCCGCGCCGCCGAGCGCCTTGGTATCAAGGCCTCGACGGTGTCGCGCTATGTAAAGGACCTGGAGCAGGACCTGGGCATCGCCCTGTTCAACCGCTCCACCCGTACCTTGCACCTGACCGAAGGCGGGCAGACTTTTCTGCACCACGCGCGGCGGGTATTGGCTGAACTGGAACAGGCGCGCGCCGCCACTTCCGCCTTGAACCAGCACCCCCGTGGGCTGCTCAAGGTCAGCGTGCCACCGGCCTTTTCCCGCCACCACGTACTGCCCTGGCTTGGCGAATTCCTGCAGCGCTACCCGGATATCCAGGTGGAACTGGTGCTGGATGATGCGCGGGTGAACCTGATCGAGAGCGGCATGGACCTGGCGATCCGCCGGGGTACCTTGCCGGACTCCGGCCTCAAGGCGCGCAAGTTGGCGGATGAACAGTGGGTGCTGTGCGTGGGCAAGGCCTTCGCCGCTCGACATGCGCCGCCGGAGGGGCCGCAATGCCTGATTGATTACCCGGCGATCCTGGGCCCGGGGGCCGCCGATGAGGTGATGTTCTACCGTGAGCAGACCGGCGTGGCCGTGACCCTGCAAGGCCCGCTGCGCATCAACGACCTGGACGCCCGGCGCCTGGCAGCGGAGCAGGGCCTGGGCGTGGCGCTGCTGCCACTCTGGTTAGCGGCCGACGGCCTGGGCAGTGGCCGCCTGCAGCGCTGGCTGCCGGAGTGGCAGGTGCCCGCAGGGGAGGCGGCGCTTTGGTTCGTCTATCCGCCCAAGCGCATTGTCTCCTCCAAAGTGCGCAGCTTTATCGACTTCATGGTCGAGCGCGTCGGCACACCACCGTATTGGCTTAACTGAAACGAATGTCCAGGGCCCGCAGGTGCGTCTGCAGGCCCGCGTCCTGAATAGGGATGAGGAACGCTTCGCGGTCCGATTCGTTGTAATGGGCATGCCAGTACCCGGGCGGTGTCACGAACGCCAGGCCAGGCGCCCAGTCCACGCGGGTGGGGTTGCGGATCTGCCCGGCATCGTCCAGTTCGGTGCCCACCAGGGTGTAACAGCCTTGCGGCGCATCGATGATGAAATCCAGGGCGATGGATTGGTGACGGTGGGGTTTCTGCACCGAGCCTGGCGGCAGAATGCCGTACATGGCCCACAGCACGTGGGTCACGGTGCGGGTCTGTGGGAAATGTCGGTTGCCCAGCAGGATGCTGATGCGGCTACGGTCCTGGGCCCGGGGATCGTCGGCTGCTTCGCGCAGCTTGGCGTTGGCGACCTCGGCCGGGTACAGCGTGGCGCTGAAACGGTCCTGGCCGGCAGTCACGCCCAGGTAGCGCAACAGCGGCTCGTCGTGCACGTAATAGAAGCGGCTATCGGCACTGGCGGTCAGTGTTGTCGCCTGCAGGCCTGGCAAGGCGATGAAGCAGCCCTGATGCCACTCGAACTGGCTGTCGCCCTGGCTCAAGCGGCCCGCGCCCGCGATCACGTACAGCACCTGCGAGGTGGCGTTGGGCGCCAGGCGCAGGTTGTCGCCGGCGTTCAGGCGAATGAAGTTGGCACACAGCCCTGGCCCGGTGGCGGGCCCGGCGCAGCCCAGGTGTTCGCTCAGATCCAGCGGCACTACTCGGGAGGGGCCATCAGCGCACAGCGTGGCGGGGAAACTGTGGTAAGGGATACGGCTGATCAGGTTGGCGCTGATGGGGTTGGCGGCCTTGCTGTATTCGAAGTATTCGGCGTCAACGGTCGCGGCGGGGATGAAGGCACTGTTCATGGGGCAGGCTCCTTTTTGGTTGATGGAGCCACTATACGAAGCGGGGCGGGGGGGATTAATGGCCCTGGGGGCACAGGTGTTATGTGGAAAGGGGAGGCCATTGATCCTCACCCCCGCGCCCAAGGCCGCAGCCACACCCCCAGCCCCACCAGCAACACTAGCCCGCATACGCAACTGACCGCCAGTTGCACCCACATGCCGGGTAATGGATGCACCACCAGGGCCGCCAGCAACATCGCCACCGCACCCAGCAACCAATGGCTGCGCCACGGCAATTGCCCGAGCAGCGTCTGGCGGCGCATCAGCAGTACGCCGGTCAGCAGCACGCCGCACAAGGCCGCCATGGCGATGCCGATCAGGCCGAATACCCAGGGCAAGACGCCAAGCAGCACGGCGTTCAGCAAGCTGCCCGCCAGTTCGCAGTTGAGCGGCATGCGGGTGTCGCCGGCCGCATAGGCGTAGCGCGCCAGCAGGGCATTCCAGGCGCCGAACATCAGGGGGGCGCAGAACCAGGCCAGCAGGTCCGGCAAGGGGCTGCCAGCCGACTGGTTGGGCAATAGCAGGGTGACCAGTGCCGCCGAGGCGCCGATCAGGCCGGTGACGGCCGGCACGGTCAGCAAGGTGGCGCTGCTCAGACCCTTGCGCAGCAAGGTCAGGCGCTGTGCGCCGGCGCTGCCGCTCATCAACCCCAGCAGGACCTGGTTCAGGCTCATCAGGGCAATCAGCGGCAGGTTGATCAACTTGCGCGCCAGGTTGATCCAGGTCACCGCGCCTTCGCCCAGCAGCGACGCGACCATGCGCTCCAGCAGCGCCAGGCCCTGGCTGGCCAGGTTGCTGCTCAGTAACGGCCCGATGCGTTGCAACAGTTCGCGTACCGCCCCTGGCGCCTGTTCGCGCTGCCAGGGGCGCCAGCCGGCGCGCAGCAGCGACGGGACCAGCACCGCGGGCATCAGCCAACTGCCCAGCACACAGGCACAGGCCAGGCCCGTGGTCGTGGCGTCGTGGCGCAGGATGGCCAGGTACAGCACCGGCGGCAGGTTGAACAGCAATGAGCCCAGGCCCGCCAGCACAAACCGCGAGCGAGCCTGCAGGGGGACGCAGAATAGCGCATGCAAGAGGAAGCCCGGTGCACACCAGGCCAGCCAGTGCAGCGAGCCGGCAGCACGGGCGTAGCCATCGCTGTCCAGGCCCGGGCCGATGGCGCGCACCAGCAGCGGCGCGGCCAGGCTCAGTACCAGGGCAAGCCCCAGCCCCAGCAAGAACAGGCGTGGTACCAGCGCCCCCAGCCAGGCGCGCTGGCCATCACCGTCACGCTGCTGGAACAGCGGCAGCGCCGCGGCACTCAACAGCCCGGCCGCCAGCGCCATGCGCAGGGCTTCGGGGAGGAACAGCGACACCAGGAAGGCATCGCTCTGCCCACCGGCGCCCCAGGAGGCCACCAGCAACCATTCCCGGGCAAAGCCGGCGGCCAGGCCCGTGAGGGTGGCCAGGGTCAACCACAACGTCGAGCCGAACATGGCAGGTCTCAGTGGAACAGGGTGAACAGGCCTTTGCCGCCCACCTTGTAGTTGAGGTTGCGGCAGCGCTCACCTTTGACCTCGGCATTGGGGCCGCCGACGATGGCATAGGGCGCCACCGGTTTGCTGACCACGCTGTTGCCCCCGACGATGGCCCCTTCGCCAATGTGCGCGCCGAACGACAGCAGCGCACGGCTGGCGATCCAGGCATAGTCTTCAATGAAGATCGGCCCGCCCACGGCCCAGAATTCCGGGGCCTGGGTATCATGGCCGCCGGCGATGAGCAGCACATGGGAGGCGATGGTCACGTGGTTGCCGATGATCAGGCCACCCCGGGCGTCCAGCTGGCAGTGCCAGCCCACCACGGTGTCATCGCCAATGCGCAGGCTGTCGACGCCTAGCACTTCGGTGTTGCGCCATACCGTGGAGCCCTTGCCGATCTTCGCGCCCCCCAGGCGCAGCCAGGCCAGGCGGATGGTGTGGCTGGGGATCTTGCAGATCAGGATGTTGTAAGCCTGCTCCCAGGTACGCAGCATGCGGTCACGCAGGGTCGCCCAGTTCTTGCCATACAGCGGGATCAAGGCGCCCTTGATCTCGCGGCCCAGCAGCGCGTAGAAGCGCCGGGCCAGCGGGTTTTCGATGCGCGGTTCGATGTTCACGTAACTGATGAAGCACAGCGTGTCGCCCTTGAGCAGTTGTTCGAACAGCACCTCGTTGGCCAGCATCCAATCGTAGGCGGCTTGCAGTTCTTCGGTGCTCACACCCATCTTGATGGCGTATTCAGGCAGGGCGTGGCGCAGGTTTCGCGAATGATAAATCCGATGTCTCATGGGCGATTTCCGGGGAGTGCGAGAGGGGTGTCGGCGGCAGCGCGCAGGCGCCTGGCTTCTTGAAGGTTCAGGCCCAGCAGCAGCCAGAACAGAGCGACCAGCACCATGGTAAAACTGAAGTAGTGGTCAAACAGGCCGCTGACCAAGGCGGCCAGCAGGCCGATCAGGGTGCCTATCCACAAGGCGTTGTCGTGGGTCAGCACCAGGGCAGCGGTGGTGGGGCGGGTGTATTTCCACCAGCTGCGGATCACCACCAGGAACATCAGCAGCCCCAGCACGCCCAGCTTGTAGATGTAGTTCAGGTACAGGTTGGAGATACCCCACAAGGTGGTACCGGGTACCGGTGGGTCTACCTTGAAGCCGATGCCCAGCGGGTACATGGCCATGGCGCGCGGGAAGTTGGAGTATTCGTCGAAGCGCACCGAGGTACTGGCGTCATTGCTGGAGAACAGGTCCATGACCCGGTCCTGCAATGGCGGGTAGAACATCAGCAGCAGGGCAGCGCCCACCAAGGCGACCATCAATGCCCGGCCGGTATATGGCATGCGCCTGCGTGCCAGCCAGATCAGCACCAGTACCAGGCTGATCAAGGCGCCGCGCGAACCGGTCAGCAGCAGGCCGAACAGCCCCAGCAGGGTCACCGCTATACCCAGCGCCTTTGGCCAGCCCTTGCGGGTCAGCCCGAAGCAGGCGGCCAGCGGCACCAGCAGGGCCATGGCGCCACCGGTGATGTTGGGGTGCGTCCAGGGCGACGCCATCCGCCCCGAGAGGCCGGCCAGGCCTTCGCTCAATTGGTCGACGGAGCCGTAGCCCAGCCGCCCGAGGATGTCGGTGAGGGTGTCGGGGGTGCGGTCCTTCAGGTACACCGGGATCGACAGCAGCAGCAAGCCCAGGGTGCCCAGCAGCAGTGCGATGACCAGTTGCTCGCGCTTGCGCGGGGTGTCCAGCAGGCGCGGCACCAGGAACAGGGTCGACAGGTTGAACATCCACCGTACCCAGTTGACCGGCCCGTTGCCCGCGGCATCGATGACGATCTGGCCAACCACGAAGGGCAGGGCGGTGAACAGCATGAACGCGACCACCATGCGCTCGGTGTGCAAGGCCTTGGGCGCGCGGTGCATCTGGCCGAACAGGTGCTGGGCCATGACGCTGGCCCATACCAGCATCACCAGGGCTTCGGAGACCGTGGTACGGATACCGATGGTTACCGTGGTGTACGGCAGGAACGTGGCGACCACCGCAAACAGCAGCAGCCCCCACAACGGCTTGCGAATGATGGTGATGATGGCGGCGATGCCGACCATCACTGCCATTACCTTGGGGGCGGGCAGCAGCCAGGCCAGGATGCCGAAGGCGACACTGACGATCAGGGCGAGGGGAAAAGCCAGTGGCATCAGCGCAACTCCTCGAGCAGTTCATCGAAGCGGCGCCGGTAGGCAGCCTCGCCATACCCTTCGGCCCAGGCCTTGAGCGGTGCAGCGTCGGCCGCGGGCTCGGCGGCCAGCCGGGTCATCAGTTCAACCAGCGCCGGGGTGTCGGTGGGTGAGAACCGCGGGCTGTCGGCCGGGGTGATCTCGTCAAGCGCCGAACCGGTGGCGACCGCCACCGGCGTGCCCTGGGCCAGTGCCTCGATCACCGGCAGGCCGAAGCCTTCGGCGTAGGAGGGCTGCCACAGGCGGGCGGCGCCGGCATACAGCGCCTGTAACTGGGCGTCTGTGAGGTCACTGAGAAAATGCAGGCCGTGCAGGTGCTGCTGGGCGCTGGGCAGATGCTCGCGGGCGCCTACCAACACCAGCTCCGGTACGTCCGGGTTCTGCTGGCGCGCTTGCTGCCAGGCGCTGACGAACCAGGGAATGTTCTTGCGCGGCTCGCGGGTGCCGACGGCCAGCCAGTAGCGGGCGGGCAGTTGCAGGCCACTGATGTCGCCTGGCTCGCCGCTGAACGGCAGCACCAGGTTAGGCAGCACGCGCACCTTGTCGCGGGCCTGGGGAAACAGCTTGACCAGTTCGTCGGCGGTGTACTGGGACGGTACCCATACCCGGTCCGCCACCTTTACCGACCAGCCGATCGACAGTTTGTCGGTGTAGCCGTAGATACGCGCCTTGAGCTGCGAGCCGTGAGCATTGGTCAGGGTCAGCTGGAAAAGGTCGTGCAGCTGCAACACGTACTTCAGGCCGTCCGGCTTGCGCCCCAGGGGCAAGCCCATGTTGAAGTTGGCGATGTACGTCTCGATACCGGCTTCGCGCAGGGCACCGGGCAGGAAGCCGGCTTCGAACTTCAGGCGCACCGGCAGACGGTGCAGGCCCTGCAGGGGTGAGCCCCAGCGTGGGCAATGGGCCTTGCGGCGAATGCGATGGTCTTCGGGGGCCACGGTGAACAGTTGCAACTGCACGGCCGGGTTGGCCCGCAATGCCTCTTCCAGCGCCAGGGTCTGGCGGCCAATGCCGCTGTTGGGGTAGCTGGTGGCGGGGCGATAATCCAGTCCTATGCGCATACGCTGGTGTCTTCCATAGGTTGCAAAAGGCGAGAATAGACCTGTTCGAGTTGGGCGGCGGCCACGGTCCAGTCGTGGTGGCCGCGCACATAACGGCGCGCGGCATCGGAAAGGTGTTGCAGGCGCGCGGGGTCGCGCACGGCGTCAGCCAACAGTTGCGCCAGGCCTTCGGCGGTTTCGCTGCCCAGGTAGTGCTGGCCGTTGCTCACCGCCAGCCCCGACACGCCCTGGCCGGTGGTGACCACGGGCAGGCCGGCGGCCATGGCTTCGAGCACCTTGAGTTTGGAGCCACCGCCCTGGCGTAGCGGCGCGAAAAACACCGCCGTCTGCTCTTGCAGGGCGCGCAGGTCCGGCACGAAACCCTGGAATTCGACCCGAGGGTCGGGCCAGCGTTCGCGCCACTGCGCTGGCAAGCCAAAACCGCACACGGCCAGGCGCACCTCGGGGTTCAATGCCCATACCTTGGGCATGATCTCATCCAGGGCCCATTCCACCGCGTCCAGGTTAGGGCTGTATTCGTAATTGCCAATGAACAGCAGGCGCTGGCTATCGAATGCCGGTTGCACCGTGGCGTAATGGGGGCAGTCCACGCCGTTGACCACCACGGCGGCCTGGCGCTGGAACAGCACCTGCATCTGCTCGGCGTCTGCCTCGGTGACGGCCACCAGTTGCGCGGCCTGGGCGAACACGCGTTTTTCCCACCGCCGGTAACGCCACTGGTCATAGGCGGTGAACGGCTTCAGCCACGCGGGGAAACGGTCGTAACTGGCGGCGCCCAGGGCCGACTCGATGTTGTGTTCGGTCAGCAGGAACGGCTGGCCGTGGCGGCGCAGTGCTGCTTCATACGGCTGGAAGGCATAGCTGTGCTCGATCTGTACCACGTCCCAACGGGCGTTGAGTAACTGGTCGAAATAATGCTCCAGCCCCGGGGCCAGGCCATTGATGCTGGCCAGCATCGGGTAAGGCGCGGCCGCCACCGCCAACAAGGTCTTGAGGCTGCGCAACGGCCGGCGCGGCAGCACGATCAACTGCTCCAGAAACGGCTCCAGCGCGTTGCGCGTGGCCTGGTCGACGTCGGTCTTGGCTTGCACCAGCAGGGTAATGCGGTGCCCGCGCGCGGCGAGGCTGCGCAACAGATGGTACTGGCGGGTCTTGCCGCCGCTGGTGGTTGGCCAGGGCAAATAGGGCAATGTCCAGAGAATGCGCATTGAATCGTCCTTGTCACCAGACCAGCATCTGCAGGCTGGTCTTGAGCGGAACACTGATGCCCTGGGCGTTGGCCAGGTCGGTGCGGGTGCCCTTGAGCGGGTCGAACAAGGCGGCCGAGGTCACCGACGGCAACGTCACCGAACTGCCCGATGCACTCCAGAACAGCCACAGGTGGGTACCGTCGGCGCGGGTCCAGGCCACGTTGTACAGATCGCCCGGGCCGTTGGTGTAGGTGGGGGCGTCCGCCGGCTCCAGGCGCGCGCCCGTGACCCCGAGGAAGTTCTTGAGGGCGGTGTACACCGGTTTCGGGCTGCCATTGATGTCCACCAGCCCGTAGTACTGGTCGCGCGGGGAAGCCCGGGCGTCCAGGTCGCTGAGGTTGAACAGGAAGATGCGCTGGTAGTCCATGGCGCTCATCAGTGCCAGCCTGCGCAGGGTGTAGTCGGCCTGCCCGTCGACGCCGATGACGGCCTGCATTTCCACTGGCCCGGCGTAGCTGGACCAGCCCCATTCGGTGGCCCACACCTGGGTCACGCCCTTGGCGTGCAGGGCGCTGTTGATGTAGTTGCCGCGCTGCAGAAAGTCTTTGGCGGTGGTGTCGTCGCCTTCCGGGTACTCGGAGTAGGGGTGGTAGGCGGCGACGATATTGGCAGTGGGCAGCCCCTGGGTCAGCAGGTCGGACAGCATCAGGCCGTCGGTGCTGTGCATCTGGCTGTAGTAGGCCATGCCCGCGGTAGCCACCGGTTTGTCAGGGATGGCGTTGCGAATGGCCTTGGCGGTAGTGAACAGCAGGTTGCCATAGGCGCTGGGGTCTTCCTTGGGCAGCCAGATAATGTTCGGCTCGTTCCACACCTGCCAGGTGTTCACCTGCGGGTAGCGCTTGGCGAGCATGGTCATGCGGTCGGCGAACACGCTGAAATCGGTGGGCGGGTATTGGTCGCGGCTGGCGACATTGGCCGGCGCGCTGCTGTCGAAGCTCGCTGAACCCACCATGTAGGCGAGTATGTTGTACTTGTGCGCAGCCATGGCGGTCATGGCGCCGTCCAGGGCCGTGAGGTCGAAATTGTTCTGGGTGGGCTCGATGATCGGCCAGTGGATGGTCAGGCGCACCCAGTTCAGGCCCAGGTCATCCAGCGCGGTCATCTGCTTCTGGTACACCGCGGGGTCGAAGTACTGGAACTGCGCGTTGACCCCCAGGAAATCACTCCACTGCACCGCTCGCGGCCCCTTCAGCGTGATGTCCGCCTCGGCCTTGTCGCTCCACTGCAACGCACTGAACGCCACGGCGACGGCCAGTAAAGCAGGTATCCATACGATCGGCTTCTTCCACATGATCAGCGCCCTCCACAGGCGTCCTCGAACATTTGCGCAAATCTAGCGGCGGTAAGCGGCCAGGTACGCTGGCTGCCGATCAGGCTGGCGTGCTCGGCCCAGCGAATCGCCAATTCCGGGGTCGCGCACAGGTGGCTGAGTTCCGCGGCGAGGGCGGGCACGTTGCCTTGCGGATAGATGACGCCATTGTTGTGCGCCACTTCTTCAGCGAACGAACGGGCATCGGACGTGATGGCGCCGCGCCCGCAGGCCACGGCCCATGACAGCGCGCCGCTGGTGCCGCGCAGGTTGCCCAGCAGTTTGAGTTTGCTCGACTCGCGGTACGGCAGCACCATCACATGGTGTGCCTGGATAACCTTGGGGATATCGCCAGCGGGCACGTCCAGGCCCCACTCGATGCTGTCGTTGAGCTGCAGCTGGTTGATGCGCTGGCGCAGTTGGTCGAGGTAGCTGCCGGAGGGCCCGAAGGCCATTTCCGGTTCGCTGCCACCGGCCAGGGTGAGGCGGATCTTGTCGCGCAGCGCCGGTTGCTGGCTGAAGGTCAGGGCAAGGGCATCGAGCAGGTCCTCGATGCCCTTGCCGCGGTAAATGAAGCCGAAGTACAGCAGGCGCAAAGGTTCCAGCGGTGGCAGCGGCGCGGCCGGGATCTCCAGGTTGCCATGGGGGATGACCACCATTTGCTCGGCCTTCAGGCCCATGCGCTGGCGCAGGCACTGGCTGCCGGACTGGGTGAGGGTGACTAGCCGAGTAAGGCTGCGGGCCAGTTGGCGCTCTTCATGCAGGCACAGGGGGTCGGCGAGTACCGTGGCCACCTGCGGCAGCGGGTTGGGCATGCCCTGGGCCAGGGACAGTGGCCAGGGCAGGTGTTCCCGGCGCCATACCAGGCGTTCGGGGTCATGCACGGTGGCGGTCAGCGGCAGAAGGGGAAAGCGCGCGCGCAGGGCCCGCAGTCCGCTGAACTCGGCCAGGCGACCACCGCCGACCTCGGCATGCACCAGGTCGATGCCTTGCCAGTCGAACGCTTGCAGGGCGGCCTGGGTGCGAGCCACGTCATTGCCCAAGCCCGCCAGTGGCGTGCTGACGCGCACGCCATGCTGTTCCAGGGCGTTCTTCAGGTGCCCGGCATAATCGGCTATGCCGTTCTGTTCCGGTGGCAGCGGCGCCAGCAGCGCGATGTGCATCAGGCATGGCTCCGGATGCGGGTCATGAAGTTCAGCACCTTGGCCGGGATCTCGAAACGGCGGCGGTTGATGATGATGCCGTCGACCCGCTTGAACGCGGTGGTCAGAATCGACAGGGCATTTTCCAGTACCGGCACCGTGGTTTTCTCGGCTTCGACGATCAGCGCGATCAGGTCGGCTTCACGCAGGGTCACGAAGGCTTCCTGGTTGGAGAAGAAGCCACTGGCATCGAGCAGCAGGATCTCGCCGGGCTGGGCCGGGGAAATGCCGTCCACTCGCACCACGTGGCCACGCTCCACCAGCAGGTTGCGCAGGTGGTCGATGACAAAGCTCACGCCTTCGCCCTTGCGCGCCGAGGTCAGGCCGATGCTCAGGCCATTGAGCGCCACCTGCTTGAGCGGCAGTACCCCGTAGAGCCGGTACATGCTGGCGGTGAAGGCGCTGATGCGCTGGGTATCCTTGGCGCTGATGTCCTGCAGGCTGGTCCACACCTTGATGCCGAAGCGCTCCTCGATCTTGTCGCCGTCGTGGATACGCTGGTCCAGCAGGTAGAAGAAGTACAGCGCCAACAGGCCAACGGCCAGGCTGATCGGGATGGCGAACAGCAGCATCAGCAGGCTTTTCGGGAATACGCGGCTTGGGTTCAGGGTGGCTTGCTCGATGACGGCGATGTTGCTGATCTGACTGGCGTCCAGTTCGCGGTCGATACGGGCTTTTTCCAGGCTGTCGCTGTACAGCGCGAAGCTTTTCTCGGCGGCGTCGAGTTCAAGCTGCAACTGCGACAGTTCCGGTTCGATGCCCACGGCCTGGTTGCGGTCGCCTTCGAGCTTGGTCAGTTGGACCTGCTGTTGCGTGGCCTGGGACTTGAGGCGGCTGAGGCTGGCGGCCTGGTCGGCGTAGCTGTTCTGCAGGCGGGTGTAGATGGGGTTGGGCGCCATGTTCTGCGAGCGTTGCACCGTGGCGTTTTCGCCGTTCATCAGCGCTTGCAGGTTGGAAATGGCGGTGTTGATGGCGCGTACCGGAGGGGCATCGTCCTTGAAGGTGCGCAGCAGTTCCTGTCTCTCGATCTGCTTGGTATTGATGCGTTGTTGCAGGTCTTCGCGGTCAGGGTTGCGGGCGATCTCGCGGGCAATGCTGATTTCCTTGGGAATGGTGTTCATCTGCTGTTTGAGCACGTCCAGGCCGGCCTGGGTGGCCGCGATGGAGCGCAGGGTGTTCAGGTGTTCACCCTTGAGGTCGTTGAGGTTGCGCGACACATCGTTCAGGCGTTCGGTGATGGACACCGCGCCCAACTGGTCAAGCAGGACCTGGATGCGTTTCTTGTAATCCATGATGCGCTGCTGGGTAGCCTTGCTCTCCCCCTCGTAGAAGGAGTAGAGGCTCTTGCGGCCCAGGGTCTGAGTGCGTGCTTCCTGATACTTGTCGATCCAGCTCTTGACCACGGTCTGGGCCACTTGCGGGTCGTTCCAGGTGAAGCTGATCTCCATCACCGACGAACCGGTGGCGTGGGTCACGGTGAAGTTGCGCTCCAGCTGGTTGGCCAGGCGGTCCACGGGGGTCTGCTTTTCCACCAGGCCCAGCAGTTGCAGGAAGCCGCGGCCGATGTCGGCCAGGCTCTGCGCGGCGCTCTTGACCGCGTACTTGATGCTGGCCACCACGCCTTCCTGGCGTGGCTGGTGGGACAGGTCATCCAGGTACTGCTCGGCCACCAGGCGGGTGATCGGCCGGCCGGTGAGCATGCGTTCCTCGTCGGTGACCGGGTCGCGCTGCAGCGGGATCACTGCGGTCTGACGGTCGGAAACCTCGATGGGCAGGGTGCTGTCGCGGCCCGGCTTGACCAGCAGCAGGGCGGTGGACTCATAGCGGTTGGGCAACAGGAACGCACCCAGCAGGATGACCACGAAGGTGACTGCCACCGTGATTTTCACTTCTCGCTTGAAGATGAAAAACAGGCGCAGCAAATCGCGGAAGGAACGGATATTGATCATGTCTGTTGTCCTTTACGATCAGTTATTGTTGTTGCGCAAGTCGTAGGTCACACCGACGCCAATGGATTTGGAGAATGGAATGAGTTGGTTCAGGTATAGATCGACCGACTCGATACCATTGCCCACATGGGATTTGGGCACGAACACTACGTCACCGCGCTGCAGCAATACGGGGCCTCGATCGTTGTTGGCAAACAGGGATTTGCTGTAATCGAAGAAGTAGGTCTTGTAGCGACCGTTATCCTCCTGGCGCATGAGCGCCACGTTATGGCTGTCGGCAACCGCCAGCACGCCACCGGCACCGATGATGGCCTGTTCCAGGGTGGTTGCCACGTTGACCGCCAGGGTAGTGGGGGTGCGTACCGCGCCGCCGACAAACACCGTGTTGCTCGGCGCGGCGTTGATGTTGATGGTCAGGGACGTCTCGCGGTAGATCTTCTCCAGCTTGACCTCCAGCACCTTGGTCAACTCCTCGGTCGACAGCCCGGCCGCTTTGACCTGGCCCACGTAAGGGTAGGAGAAAGTGCCGTCGTTCTGCACAGGGAACAACGTCAGCTCATAGATCGAGTTGGCCGTGAAGGCCGAAATCGACGGGGCTTCGCCAGTATTGCGCACGATGCGCAGGGTATCCCCGGCACGGATGCGTTCGGGGGGCAACGGTTTGCCGGCCAGTGAGTTCCCCGCCTCATGAGCTGCTCTGAGCACGTCACCACTGGGCAATGAAACCTTGGCTGGACTGCTGCATGCTCCGAGCATGACAACCCCTAACATAAGCAACGCTTTTTTCATTGGTCAGTCTTCCTGTGGTGCATGAATTACAGCTCCCTGGCAAAACCCTGTCGGCCAATCGTCAATGGTTGATTCAGGCCTTGGGCGGCTCCGGCACGCGGCCATAAATGTCGGTAAAGCGCACGATGTCGTCCTCACCCAGGTACTCGCCGCTCTGCACCTCGATCATCACCAGGTCGATGACCCCGGGGTTGACCAGGCGGTGGGTATGGCCAGGCTTGATGAAGGTCGACTCGTTGGTGTCGAGCAGGAACTCGCGTTCACCATTGGTGACCCGCGCCATGCCGCTGACCACGATCCAGTGTTCGCTGCGGTGGTGGTGCATCTGCAGTGACAGCGAGGCATTGGGGCGTACCACGATGCGCTTGATCTTGAAACGCTTGCCCTCCTCCAGCACGGTGTAGGTGCCCCAGGGGCGAGTGACGGTGCGGTGCAGGCGGTAGGCGTCATGGCCCTGACGCTTGAGCTCCTGGGCAATGTACTTGACGTCCTGGCTGCGCTCGGCGTCGGCGATCAGCAAGGCGTCGGGGGTGTCGATGATGATCAGGTTGTCCAGGCCCACGCCGCCCACCAGGCGCTTGGGCGAGTCGATGTAGCAGTTGTGCACGTCGTGGAGCACGGTCTCGCCATTGCACTGGTTGCCATTGCCATCGGCCGGGCTCAGTTCGCGCACTGCCTGCCACGAGCCGATGTCGCTCCAGCCCAGTTGGCAAGGTATGACCGCGACTTTCTGTGAACGCTCCATGATGGCGTAGTCCACGGAAATATCCGGCGCGTTGGCGAAGGCGTTGCTGTCCAGTTCCAGCTGGATCTCGCGGTTGCCGTCCTTGCGATGGCTGGCGGCCAGGCAGGTATTCACCGCTTCCAGCACGTCCGGGGCATGCTGCTCGAATTCGCGCAGGATGGCATCCACGCGCATGCAGAACATACCGGCGTTCCACAGGTGCAGGCCGCCCTTGAGGTATTCCTGGGCGGTAGCGGCATTGGGTTTTTCCACGAACTGCGCCACCTGGTAACCGCCGTGGCTCAGGCCCTTGCCTTTTTCGATGTAGCCGAAGCCGGTCTCGGCATGGGTGGGCACGATACCGAAGGTCACCAGCCAGCCTTCTTCCGCCAAGCTGCGCGCGGCTTGCACGGCCGCGTCGAATGCCACGGTGTCGGTGATCAGGTGGTCAGCCGGCAGCACCAGCAGTTGCGCGTCCTCGCCGTACAGCCGCGCGGTGTGCAACGCGGCGGCGGCGATGGCCGGGGCGGTATTGCGGCCGAACGGCTCAAGAATGAAGTCCAGCCCCGCGTGGGTCTTGTTCAGCAGGCGGTAGTCGTCCAGGGTGCGGAAGAACACTTCCCGGTTGGTCACCGTCAGCAGCCGTTCCACCCCCGGCAGGGACGTGGCGCGCACGAAGGTTTTCTGCAACAGGCTCTCGCCGTCCGGCAGGCGCATGAACGGCTTGGGCATGGCTTCACGGGAAACCGGCCACAGGCGGGTGCCAGCACCGCCGGCGATGATGCAGGGGATGAGCGAGCCCATTCAATATACCTCGCGTGTCAGAAGCACTGCCGGAACAGTGCGGAACAGGATGTAGAGGTCAAACCACACCGACCAGTTTTCAATGTATTCAAGGTCGAACTCCACGCGTTTTTCGATCTTTTCCAGGGTGTCCGTTTCCCCCCGGTAACCGTTGATCTGGGCAAGGCCGGTGATGCCGGGCTTGACCCGATGACGCGAGGTGTACTCCTTCACCGCCTCCTCGAACAGAATGCCGGCCGCCTTGGTAGCGGTAGCGTGGGGGCGCGGGCCAACCATCGACATACTGCCACCCACCACATTGAACAGTTGGGGTAGTTCGTCCAGGCTGGTCTTGCGAATGAAACGCCCTACGCGGGTAATGCGCGAGTCACCCCGCACGGTCTGCTTTTCGGCATTGGCGTCGGCCTGGTGCTGGTGCATCGAGCGGAACTTGTACACCTCTATCAGGCGGTTGTTGTAGCCATAGCGTTTTTGCTTGAACAGCACCGGCCCCGGCGAGTCGAGCTTGATGGCCAGTGCCACCAGCAGCATGATCGGCGACAACAGCAGCAGGGCGAAAACCGAGATCAGCATGTCCTCCACCCGCTTGAAGAACGGCGACCAGCCGCGCAGGGGCACTTCGGAGGCATTGAACATGGGGAGGTTGGCGACTTCCGTGATGCGGTTGTGGGAATGGCGGAAGGCGACCATGTCGGGCACAAGCAGTACGTTGACCGGCAGGCGCCGCAGTTCGCGAATGATGTAGTCCATGCGGTTTTCGGCCGACCAGGGCAGGGCGACCAGCACCTGGGTGACCTTTTCTTCGCGGATCAGTTGTTCCAGGTCCTGGGAGTTGCCCAGCAGCGGCAGGTTGACCAGGGTCTTGGGCAATCGGGCGATACGGTCGTCGATGAAGCCGACCACCCCAGAGCGAATATCCTGGTGCTGCAGCAGGTATTCGGCCAGGCGCTGGCCGTTTTCAGTGGCACCCAGTATCACGGCGTTCTGCAGGAAGACGCCGCGCATCATCAATTGCTGAAACACGGTAAGAAGGATCAGGCGCTCGATGCCAAACAGCACGAAGGTGCCGAAGAACCAGATGGCCAGCTCCAGGTTGCTGATGAAGTCGAACAGCGACAACGCTCTGTGCATGAACAGCAACAGGCAGAAAGCCGACGCCCACGCATAGAACGTGGTCTGGAAGCGCAGACGGTTGCTGAAAATCGATTCGGCATACACACCCAGCGCCTGGAAAATCAGCACGCTGAGGAAGCCGAAGAAGCACAGCATGGCGATGTAATTCTTGGTGGCGGCGGTTTCGTTGTTCTGGTCCAGGGCCAGCAGCAGCAAGCCAGGGGCGATGGCGGTAAGACCGTGGACCAGACGAATGGCGAACAGGAAATACTCGACCATGCTGGGTCGTGTCATCAGCAGGCTGTCCACGGGTTGCAAGCGCATATGTCCCTCCCTTCAGACCATTGGCAATCCAAGGCCGACAACTAGAATTGCGGCAGTTCCATTCAACGTCACCGGTATGACTTTTTTACGCGGGTTCCCATCCTTGGTGGCAATTTATTGTCGTTATGAGGTGACCGGGAAAGATGCGTCATTATTTGGCTGATGGCACAGAGCTACTGTAGAACTGGGTGGCGCTAAAAACAACTGCCGCTGTGGCACTTTGAAACCTGAGTAAAGTCCATGAAACACCGCCTTGCGAATGAAAAAGCGCGACGCGCCAAAAAAATATTCAAGACTTGAAAACTGTATGGCTTTTTTTGACGCCTCTGTAGTCGAAAACAGACCATGTATTTTCGTTGATAGCGGAGGCAGCATGGCAGCGCGCAAGGCTTTTTTGATTCTTCATGGCAAGCAGGCCCTCAACGACGAGGTTCGTCGCGCCGTCGAGGCCCAGCGGGCGGCAGGCTGGGAATTGGCGGTTCGCCTGACCTGGGAGGCAGGCGACGCGCAACGGTTGGTCCATGAGGCATTGGGCCAGGGGGCGGGGTACATCATCGCCGGCGGTGGCGATGGCACCTTGCGCGACATCGCCGAGGCCATGGCCCTGGCAGGAACGGATGCCAGCCTGGTGTTGCTGCCGTTGGGTACCGCCAATGATTTTGCCCGCGCGGCCGGCGTGCCGCTGGATTGCGCCGGCGCCCTGGCGTTGCTGGATGTGCCGGCGCGCCCGATTGACCTGGGGGAGGTGGGTGGGCAACTGTTCCTCAACATGGCCACCGGTGGCTTTGGCAGCCAGGTGACGGCCAACACGTCCGACGACCTGAAAAAGGTACTGGGCGGTGCCGCGTACCTGTTCACCGGGTTATCGCGCTTTGCCGAGCTGCGGCCTGCCTACGGTCAGTTGCGTGGCCCGGACTTCGAGTGGGAGGGGCAATTGCTGGCATTGGGCATCGGCAACGGGCGCCAGGCCGGCGGCGGCCATGTGCTGTGCCCCAAGGCGCTGGCCGACGATGGCCTGCTGGACATCAGCATCCTGCCAGCGCCCACCGAAGTGTTTGGTACCTTGAAAGACCTGCTGGCCGGTGGCCTGGGCGTCGACAACCTGTTTGTGCGGGCACGCTTGCCGTGGGTGCAGATCCACAGCGCCGAAGGTCTGGACATCAACCTCGACGGCGAGCCGCTGACGGGCGACAGCCTGAAATTCAGCATTCGCCCAGGAGCCCTGAACGTGCACCTGCCCGTCAGCTCGCCGCTGCTGGGTGGCAAGGGGCCTGTAACGACCGGATAGTGGAAATTAAAACAGTGGGGCACGGTGAAACCCTCACGGCTGCGGCCAGCCGTGTAGGACCGGGCGCCAGCTCGGGAAGCAGGCACCGCGGTGTGTCAGGCCTACCGTGGTGCGGCGTTCCCGAGCTTCGCCCGGTCCCACAGTTACAGTGAAACCCTCGCGGCTGCGGCCAGCCTTGTAGGACCGGGCGTCAGCTCGGGAAGCAGGCACTGTGGTGTGTCAGGCGCGCCGCGGTGCGGCCTTCCCGAGCTTCGCCCGGTCCCACAGTTACAGTGAAACCCTTGCGGCTGCGGCCAGCCGTGTAGGACCGGGCGTCAGCTCGGGAAGCAGGCACCGCGGTGTGTCAGGCGTGCCGCGGTGCGGCGTTCCCGAGCTTCGCCCGGTCCTACCGTTACAGTGAAATCCTTGCGGCTGCGGCCAGCCTTGTGGGAGCGGGCGCCAGCTCTGTGGTGTGTCAGGCGCGCCGCGGTGCGGCGTTCCCGAGCTTCGCCCGGTCCCACAGTTACAGTGAAACCCTTGCGGCTGCGGCCAGCCTTGTGGGACCGGGCGCCAGCTCGGGAAGCAGGCACTGTGGTGTGTCAGGCCTGCTGCGGTGTGGCCTTCCCGAGCTTCGCCCGATCAGTCATCCAGGCTGATGATGCGCTCGCGCACGGCAAACAGTACCAGGCCGGCGACATCGAAGATCTGCAAGCGCTTCATGATCTGCGAACGATGGGTTTCTACCGTTTTCACGCTCAGCCCCAGGCCATTGGCGATCTCACGGGTGGATTTGCCGCGCACGATCAGGCGCAGGATTTCCAGTTGGCGGGCAGTCAGTTTGTGGCTGTCGTCCGCCGCCGCTTTGTTGCCTTGTACGCGGATCAATGCCTGGTTGATCACCGTATGGGCGATGGCCGGGCTCAGGTACCGTTCGTTGCCGCGCAACGCATCCAGGGCCTGTTCGAGCTCGACTGCGGTGGTGTCCTTGAGCAGGTAGCCGTGGGCGCCCATTTCCAACGCCTGCATGATCATGTCCGGGTCGGTGTGCATGGACAGGATCAGTACTTTGCTGCGCAGGCGGGCGGCCTGCAGCCGGCCCAGCGCATCAAGGCCACCAGTGTCGCGCATGGACAGGTCGAGCAGCACGATGTCCGGGTCCAGGTGGCGCACCATTTCCAGCAACTGGTTGCCATCGCTGGCTTCGCCTACTACCGCGTAGCCGGGAATGTCGGATACCAGGGCGCGCACGCCCGCTCTGATCAGGGAGTGATCATCTACAAGCAGTAATTTGCAGATCATAAGCCTTTGCCGAGGTTGGCGCGTTCGAGGGCCCGCGGGGCCCAGGGAAAGAGTGCTTCAAGTTGGGTGCCCTGGCCGGGCTGGCTGGTCACTGTCAGCCAGCCGCCGGTCAGGGCAGCGCGCTCCTGCATGCCGGACATGCCCCGCAGCCCGGCGGCGGCGGGGTCTGCAACGGGGGTGAAGCCCACGCCATCATCGCTTATGTACAGGTGCAGGCCTTCCGGCGTGCGGGCCAGACGCACCAGCAGGTTGGCGGCCTGGGCGTGGCGCAACAGGTTGGTGACGGCTTCCTGAGTAATGCGAAACGCCGCCACCGCCATCTCCTCGGGAATGCCGGTCATCTGCTGGTGGCACTCCAGGCTCCAGTGTACGTCGGTGTTTTCCAGGGTGCGCAGCAGGTGCGCCCGCAAGCTGGCCTCCAGGCCCAGGCTGTTGAGTTGCCGTGGGTTGAGGATGGCCGATACGTCGCGCACCTTGTTCAGGGTTTCGTCGATGGTATCGCGCAGCGTCGCGAATTCATCTTCCAGATCGTCGCCCCTGCGTCGCTGCAGCCACTCGGTCTGCATTTTCGCGGCGGTCAGCAATTGGCCGATGTCGTCGTGCAGTTCACGACTGAGGCGGTGCCGTTCGTTTTCCTGAACTTCCAGCAGCCGGTTCGCCAGTTCCTGAGGCTTGAATGCGATGGACTTCTGCGCGGTGCGATGTTGGGCAATGACGCTGAGCATGGCCGCGATGTTCAGCAGCAACAGGGCCAGCGACATGCTGGCGCCATTGATGAATGCCAATGCATTGCCCAGTAGCGAAAACAGGCACAACAGGACTGTCAGCCAGCGCATGTGCTGTATGCCCCATGGCCACTGAACGTATTTTCTGAAACTGGCGTACATAGAGAACGGAGCCAAGAATTAGTCGCTGCTGAAAACCGGTTAGGGCGTTGTTGAAACCTGTCTCCAAGGCTCCATGCTCTGACGTTGGCGCGGGTGGCGAAGGTTGCCGACAGCGCACGACAACGGGGCGTTGACTTCCCGGCGCTGGCCATTGACAGGCAGTCAGGGCCGCCGCGCCGAAACGAAATCTGGTAGGCCATGGTATCACTTCATCGACAGTTTGGTCGCGCGTTCGGCTTATATGTCCGAACGGTCAGGTTGATGTGGCTTAGTTGCAGTGCACGGCGTGACAAGTGTCATTGTGCCATCATTTTTCATATTCAAAGGGATTCAGCGCCGGCCGCGTCAATGGGATGAGGGAGGAAACAGAAGTAGTAACTCAGCACAGGACCGCGCACGGCGCGGCGGTAACTTGGCTGTAAAACATAAGTTACAGCGATGAGGGGGTTCTGTACCTAGGGGAGAGGCTGATGCTCGCTAGGAGTATCACCGGTCCTGGGGTCATCCCATCAAGTGCGAGGCGCGTTCTCGCTGTATGGGAAACGCTACAAAGCGCTGCAAATAGACTCAGACGCCCTGGCCGTGGGGCCGTTGTACAGCGCCTGCCGTCAGGTGCTGCGGCGAGGTGTGGTCGGTATCGATACTGACTGCCAGCGCATGCACCAGTGCTGCCTGCTCCTCCGTATCCAGGCTCAGCTGGCCGGTGCGCGGGTCGATCAGTTCCAGTTGCCAGGCCAGCAGCGTCAGGCATTCATTCAGTGCTTTGAGGGTAGGGCCCTCCAAACGATTGCGAGGGCGCGCCAGGCCCAGCAATCGCTGCAACTGCTGGCAGAACGCCGAGACTTCACCAAGCGACAGGCCTTGAGCCCTCTGGCTCAGGCTTTCCAGCGTATCCACCAGGCAATCGGCCGCGTCCTGGTCATTGCAGAACATTTCCAGATGGTTCAGGCATTCCTGCAGCTTGTTCAGCATGGCCTGGGCGTCGACGAGAAAGTCGGGCAGGGCGCATGACCACTGAGTGTCATTCAGCATGTTGATCTCCACAACTCCGTGCGGACCTGTTGACCCCGCACCATGGGTGCGGAATTGTGTTCAGGCCAGTCAAGCTTAGCTGTAATCCGCTTGGGTGCGGTCGGCAAATGTAAGGTCATTTTCAATGTGTCCCGCAGCCCACAGAATAGACACATTGGCTGGGCGAACTCGTGGCAAATCAGGCCATCATGGCCAGTGCTGAGGCGATGGCGGGGTGCGAAAAGAAGGGCAACCAACGGCCTGACTCCGTTCATGCATTGAGAATGGCGTCACATTAATGGCTATTGGATATCGCGAATATCAGGTTCCGCCCGATTGCCTATAGGGGAAACCCTGATAAGAAGGTGGGGGTTCTTAGCAGATTTGTATCGCGCAATGGGGTGTAGGCGATGCGATAAGTTAAGCATGATGTTAATGTGACATCAATGATCGCGCCAGTGCATTTCATCGGTCTTCAAGATCAGTGCAGGGCTGCCGATAACCTTTGGTGAGAACACTCAGCAACGTCCCCAGGAGTCATAGATGGCCGGCATTCTCGACACAGTAGACCAACGTACGCAGCTTGTGGGTGAGAACCGCCTGGAGATTCTGATGTTTCGCCTGGCAGGCCGCCAGTTGTTCGCCATCAACGTGTTCAAAGTGCAGGAAGTGCTGCAACTGCCCAAGCTCACGCTGATGCCCCAGCGCCATGCCTATGTGTGTGGCGTGGTCAACCTGCGGGGGCAGACGCTGCCGGTTATCGACCTGTCCCAGGCGATCGGCATGCGCCCGCTGCAACCGGGGCCCAACAGCACCATCATCGTTACCGAGTACAACCGCTCGGTGCAGGCATTCCTGGTGGGCGGCGTGGACCGGATCGTCAACATGAACTGGGAGGCGATCCTGCCGCCGCCTACCAGCGCGGGGCGCCAGCATTACCTGACCGCCATCAGCAAGGTCGACGACCAGTTGGTCGAAATCATCGACGTGGAGAAGGTGCTGGCCGAGATCGTGCCGTACAGTGCCAAGGTCTCGCGCGACAAACTGGAAGATCCGGTGCTGGCGCAAGCCCGGGGCCGGGAGGTTCTGCTGGTGGACGACTCCACCGTGGCCCTGTCGCAGCTGCGCGATACCCTTTCGCAGTTGGGCGTGAAAATGCATGTAGCCAGTGACGGGCTCAAGGCGTTGAACATGCTCAAGGCCTGGGCGGACGCCGGTGAGGTGCTCACGGACAAATTGCTGATGGTGTTCACCGACGCCGAAATGCCGGAGATGGACGGGTACCGCCTGACCACCGAGATCCGCAACGATGCGCGCCTGCGGGGGCTTTACGTGGTGCTGCACACCTCGTTGTCGGGCAGCTTCAACGAGTCCATGGTCAAGAAGGTGGGCTGCGACAACTTCCTGTCCAAGTTCCAGCCCGACAAACTGGTGGATGTGGTGCGCCAGCGGTTGATGCTCGACAACTGACCCGCCGCGGCTGCCACGCCAGCCGGCGCTGATGTTGCGGTAAACTGCGGCTTTCCTGACCGTCGGAAGCCGCCCATGCAGCTCAGCGCCCTGTACCGCTACCCCCTGAAGTCGGCCATTGCCGAACCCCTTCAAACGTCGGCGATCGAGCCTCTGGGGCTAGCGGGTGACCGCCGCTGGATGCTGGTGGATGAAACCACCGGGCGTTTCCTCACCCAGCGCGCCGAGGCGCACATGAGCCAATTGGGCGCGGCCCACCTGGATGATGGTCTGCGGTTATCCGCGCCCGGCCTCACCTCGCTGTTCGTGCCTACCCCCACACCCGACGCCGCCCTGCGTGGGGTGACTATCTGGCGCGATACGTTGCGGGTCCCCGATGCCGGTGATGAGGCGGCGGCCTGGGTGTCTTCCTTTATAGGCAAGCCCACGCGGCTGGTGCAGGTGCCAGCCGAGCGGGCGCGCCTCACTGAGGCTGGCTATGGCCTGGATACCGACAAGGTTGGCTTTGCCGATGGCTTTCCGTTGCTGTTGATTGGCCAGGCGTCGCTGGACGACCTGTCCGCGCGGGTCGGTCGCGAACTGGAGATGCTGCGCTTTCGCCCCAACCTGGTGGTCGGCGGCAGTGAGGCCTTTGCAGAAGACGGCTGGAAGCGCATTCGAATCGGCGACGTGGAGTTCCGGGTGGTCAAGCCGTGTTCGCGCTGCATCCTGACCACGATCGACCCGCAGACCGGGATGCGTAGCGACGACCGCGAGCCACTGGCGACCCTCAAGACCTACCGGCAGGTGGAAGGCGACGTGATGTTCGGGCAGAACCTGGTCAGTGACGGGGTAGGGCGGTTGGACGTCGGTATGCCCGTGACGGTGATTGACTGAACGGAGGACCGGTTCGGGCGCTGGCGAGCCAGCTCCCGCCAGGGCCAGGCAGCCCTGGGGTTGGTTTCAGCGCCTACTGATCGTCGAAGAAACGCTCATTCCAATCGGCAATCGGCTGGGGGGTGTTGAGCTTCTGCCCGTAGATCACGGCATACGACAATACGTTCTGCACGTACTGACGGGTCTCATCGAACGGAATCGACTCCACCCACACGTCGAAGCTCAGGTGGTTGGCGCCGCGCAGCCATTGCTTCACCCGCCCGGGGCCGGCGTTGTAGGCGGCCGAGGCCAACACGCGGTTGCCGTTGAACTGGGCATGCACCTGGCTCAGGTAAGCGGCCCCCAGCTGAATGTTCTTGTCCGGGTCGATGGCCTGGGAGGGTGAAGCCAGCGGAATGCTGAACTTGCGCGCGGTTTCCTTGGCGGTGCCGGGCATAAGCTGCATCAGGCCCATGGCACCTACGCCGGAACGGGCGTCGTCCATGAAGGCGCTTTCCTGGCGGGTGATGGCAAATACCCAGCTTGAATGGATACCGCGGTTGGTGGCTTCGCGGACCAGGGTATCACGGTGGGCCATGGGGAAGCGGATGTCCAAATCGTCCCAGTACTGGGCCTGGCTGATGGTGCGGATGGCCGGGAAGTACCAGTGCATGTCATAGGCCAGCTTGGCCTGGGCGACCATTTCGTCGCGGCTGAACAGGTTGCTCACGTAGTACCACTCGCGGCGGGCGTCCACGACCTGGCCGCGGTCGAGCAGCTCCATGGCGCGGCGTATGCCAGGGGTGTTGCGCACCTTGGTCATCAAGGCGTTGCTAATCACCAGCGGGCGGTTGGCCAGGGAGTAAGGCGCCTGGGTGCGGTCGGCGGCCAGGAAACCATAGAAATCCCGCTCCTTGGCCACATTGCGGTACAGCACCGCCACCTGCGGGTTCTGCGGCTGGGCCAGTTCCAGGCTGCGCGCCTGCCAGTATTTCCAGCGGTTGGTGGTGGCCAGGTCCTGAGGCAGGCGCCGGGTCAGGTCATAGGCGTCCTGCCAGCGGCCCAGGCGCAGCAACAGTCGCAGGCGCCACTCGGTCACGGTGTTGTCACGCAGCTCGGGGTCGTACTGGGTCATGAGGTCCAGTGCGCGGGGGTCATAGTTGCGCGCCAGGGTCAGGCCGATCTCCCGAGCGATGGCCACCTTTTCGTCACGGGAAAAGCGCATGCTGGTGGCATAGCTGTCGAGCATCTGCATGGCGCGGTCCGGGTCCTGCTTGGCCAGGCGACGCAGGCCCAGGCCCACTACGTCGGCCATGGCCTCGGTAGCAGGCTGGAAACGCGACGGGTCGGTGAGCAGTTCCGGGTTCTGGGCCACGCTGATCAGCAGGCGGCCCTGGTTGCCCAAGGTTGGCAGCGTCGCCACCAGGGCGTTGGCCAGGGCGTAGTTGCGAGTGTGGGCGGCCAGTTTCAGGCGCTGCCAGCGTTTGTCTTCGGTCAACTGGCCGTCGGCGGCCCACAGGCCGAACAGCGCTTCGCAGGCGTCGGGCTGGGTCTTGCCGGTCAGCCACAGTTTCTGTGCGCTGGCGTAGCCTTCGGCCTTCAGGCCATGGCTGAGCTGGTACTGGCCGTTGAGGCAGTCCAGTTCAGTGAAATTCAGCTTGGGGTCGTAATATTTAGCGAAGGTTTGCCAGTCGCCACGCTCGGCCAGCCAGCGCAACCAGCGCAGTTTCATCCAGTTGGCCTGGGGCAGGTCGCCGTGGGCCGCGAGAAATTTCTCGATTTCGTCGTTGCTGGCGGTTTTCAGCCGCGCGGTCAGCTCGTCATAGGCCAGGTAGGGTTCCAGGGGGTAGTCGGCCAGCAGGGGCGCGTGCTGGAAGTAGGGGCCGCTGTCGCCCTTGGCCAGGGCGCGCTTGGCCTGGTCGTAATACTGGCGCTGGGTGGTCAGGTCCGCTGCATGGGCGCAGGAGACGGCGGTGGCAGAGAGCAGCAGGCAGGACAAGAGGCTAAACAGGCGACCGCGCATGAGACATCCGTGCAGATAAGGCATGACAAGTGCGGCGTGGCCTGCACTGATTGCTCACTAGCTTAGCCGGTTGCGGGTGGGCGATGAAAGCACTGTGCTTGTATCTGAACATGAATTCGCCGCGAAGCCGCCGTGCGACGGCATTTACTGTGCTGGGCGCCCAAGTCAGGTAGAATGCGCGCCCGGTTTTTGGAGAAACACATGACCCTGCTCAAATTAAGCGATGTGTCCCTCGCTTTCGGCGCGATGCCGTTGTTGGACAAAGTGTCCTGGCAGATCGCCCGTGGAGAGCGGGTCTGCATCATCGGTCGCAATGGCACTGGCAAGTCCAGCATGCTGCGCCTGGTCAAGGGCGATCAGAAGCCTGACGATGGCGAGGTCTGGCGCGCGCCGGGCCTGAAGATCGGCGAGCTGCCACAGGAACTGCCGGTGGCGGACGACCGCACCGTGTTCGACGTGGTCGCCGAAGGCCTGGATGGTGTGGGCGCGCTGCTCGCCGAATATCACCACCTGAGCCAGAACATCGTCACCGATGAAGACCTGACCAAGCTCATGCACGTGCAGTCGGACCTCGAGGCCCGTGACGGCTGGCGCTTGCAGCAACTGGTGGACAGTACCCTGAGCCGCCTGCAACTGCCGGCCGACAAGACCCTGGCGCAACTGTCCGGTGGCTGGCGCCGCCGCGTGCTGCTGGCCCAGGCCCTGGTGTCGGAACCCGACCTGTTGCTGCTGGACGAGCCCACCAACCACCTGGACATCGGTGCCATCGCCTGGCTGGAAGAGGCCCTCAGCGGTTTTGGCGGCGCCGTGCTGTTCATCACCCACGACCGGTCCTTCCTGCAGAACCTGGCCACCCGCATCCTGGAACTGGACCGCGGCGGCCTGATCGACTGGAACGGCGACTACGCCAGCTTCCTGGTGCACAAGGAAGCCATGCTGGCGGCCGAAGAGACCGCCAACGCGCTGTTCGACAAGCGCCTGGCCCAGGAAGAAGTGTGGATTCGCCAGGGCATCAAGGCGCGTCGCACCCGCAACGAGGGCCGCGTGCGCGCCCTGAAGGAATTGCGCGTGGAGCGCAGCGAGCGTCGCGAGCGCCAGGGCAAGGCCAATATCCAGCTCGATACCGCGGAGAAATCCGGCAAGCAGGTGATGGTGGTCGAGAACGTCAGCTTTGCCCACCCGGGCGGCCCGTTCCTGGTCAAGGACTTCTCCATGGTGCTGCAGCGTCAGGACCGCATCGGCCTGCTGGGTGCCAACGGCACCGGCAAGACCACCCTGCTGAAGCTGATGCTGGGTGATCTGGAAGCCACCAGTGGTACCGTTGCCGCCGGCACGCGCCTGGAAGTGGCCTACTTCGACCAGTTGCGCCACCAGTTGAACCTGGAAAAAACCGTGATCGACAACCTGGCCGAAGGCCGGGACTTCATCGAGATCGACGGCCAGAACCGTCACGTGCTCAGCTACCTGGGCGACTTCCTGTTCAGCCCCCAGCGTGCCCGCACGCCGGTCAAGGCGTTGTCCGGTGGTGAGCGCGCGCGCCTGCTGCTGGCCAAGCTGTTCAGCAAGCCAGCCAACCTGCTGGTGCTCGACGAACCGACCAACGACCTCGACGTCGAGACCCTCGAGCTGCTGGAAGAAGTGCTGTCCAGCTTCAAGGGCACGGTACTGATGGTCAGCCACGACCGGGCCTTCCTCGACAATGTGGTCACCAGCACCCTGGTGTTCGAAGGCGAGGGCAAGGTGCGCGAGTACGTGGGCGGCTACCAGGACTGGATTCGCCAGGGCGGCTCACCCAAGTTGCTGGGCGTGACCGAGAACAAGTCGGGCAAGGCCGAGCTCAACAGTGCGGTGGTGGAAGCCCCGGCTGCCGTGGCGGCGCCAGCGGCCGAGGCGCCGGTGGCCAAGAAGAAGCTGAGCTACAAGCTGCAGCGCGAGCTGGAAGCCTTGCCAGGTGAGATCGACGCCCAGGAGCAGAAGATCGCCGCGCTGGAAGCGACCATGGCTGATGCTGGTTTCTACCAGAAGCCGGCGGCAGAGACCGCCAAGGTCATCGCCGAGCTGGAACAGGCGCAGGCCAGGCTGGACGAGATGGTCGAGCGCTGGGCTGAGCTGGACGCCTGAGGCGCAGCTTCAAGCCGCAAGCTGCAGCAAGAGGCGTGCACCGCTTCTGGCTTGCAGCTTGTGGCTTCCAGCTGGCAGCTCCGAATACCCTTATTCGGCCTTCTTCAGCCGCACGGCCAGCACGTCACATGGTGCGCCATGGAGCACGTCGTTGGACGTGGACCCCAACAGCAACGCCAGCCCGTGGCGGGCGTGGCTGCCCACCACCACCAGGTCGCACCCCTTTTCCTTGGCCAGGCCATGGATTTCCTGCTTGGGCTGGCCATAGGTCAGGTGGCAGTTGTCTTTGGTCAGTTCCGGGTATTTGGTGATCAACCGCTCAAGGCGCTCCTTGGCCTGGTCGAACTGCTGTTGTTGCAGTTGCGACAGATCCATGGGCACGTCGCCGCCAAAGGCCATGGCCATGGGCTCGACGATGTGCACCAGTGATAGCTTGGCGTCCTGGCTGGCGGACAGTTCGCGGGCCCGGTGAATCACCGGATCGCACTCTTCGGTCAGGTCGACGGCGACCAGAATGTGATGGTAGGGCATGGGAAGCTCTCCTGACGATGGCGATAGCCTAAGTATGGCCTGTTTCAAGTCGGTCTGTCTGAATGGCGCTAACCAACTCATTTATAAAGTTTTACAGGGTGCACAGTCATATGACGGTATGGATAGTGGTGTCAATCCTTGCGCTGGTTTTAAGCCCCATGGTCTGGCTGCGCCCCTCGCGCAAACAGAGCGGGCAGATGGCCTTGCGCATGGAAGCCCGGCGCCTGGGCCTGGCCATGCAACTGGCACCCCAGCAGTGGCCGCACTGGTTGCCCACGGAGCCGCCCAGCCCCTGCGCGCAGTACTGCCGGCCGCGGCGTTCGCCACAGGCCGCGCAGTTCTGCTACTGGCAGATAGCGCCGGGCACCTGGCTGAACCAGTGGCGCGAGCCTTGTGAAGACCCTGCGCTGCTGGCGCAGTTCAGCACATTGCCGGGCAATGTCTACAAGGTTGAGGCAGGTCAACAGATGGTTGCCCTGTACTGGGGGGAGCGTGGGGAGGCCAGCGTGCTGGTAGCGATTGACGCGGTGCTGAAGGCGCTGGCGTGAGAGTGGCACTGGCCTTTTTCCGACCTGCGCCCGTCCTTTAGGGTATCGCGAACCCGTTGGAAAGCCGAATGCCCACACCCCAGGCAATAAAAAGCCCGATAATCTGCGTCGGGCTGGGGTTGGCCAGGCAGGCCGGTAAGACATTTTTGCGTGTTTGGTCGACAGTGTAGTCGCGAACGAATCTTACGCCCGTCCTTGGCAATTTTTCCTCTTTTTATTTTCAAAACCTGTTTGGCAGCCGTGCAGTCCCGTGTTTCTGGCTGTCACAGCAGCGTGCGATCCTGTTGCCGAATGTTGCGTCATCAGGCGGAAAGGCTTCCTGCGCCATTTTGACGCACGCGTGACCGTAAAGTCGCGTTTTTGCGGCGTTTCAGCGCATTTGACAATTGCCGTTTTTTCCCTGAATGTGTGCATACCCAAATCAAACGGGCGTATGAATTGAGCGTTTGTCTTGTAGGAACGCTCTTACAGAATCCCGACAATCACGCTGACGGGTGTGTCTGGCGGCGGGGGAGCGGCAACTGGCGCGAAGGCGCCTGCCGGCCCCGTACCAGCGTTTGGCGTGTACTGTTCAGCTTCCATATCGTGGAGATCAGTTGATGATTTACGAAGGTAAAGCCATCACGGTTAAGGCTCTTGAAAGTGGCATCGTCGAATTGAATTTCGACCTCAAGGGTGAGTCCGTCAACAAGTTCAACCGTCTGACCCTGAGCGAACTGCGCCAGGCCGTCGACACCATCAAGGGCGATGCCTCGATCAAGGGCGTGATTGTCAGCAGTGGCAAGGACGTCTTCATCGTCGGCGCGGACATCACCGAATTTGTCGACAACTTCAAGCTGCCCGAGGCCGAACTGGTCGCCGGTAACCTGGAAGCCAACCGCATTTTCAGCGACTTCGAAGACCTGGGCGTGCCCACCGTGGCGGCGATCAACGGTATCGCCCTGGGCGGCGGCCTCGAAATGTGCCTGGCCGCTGACTACCGCGTCATGGCCGAGACCGCCAAGGTTGGCCTGCCGGAAGTCAAATTGGGTATCTACCCAGGCTTCGGCGGTACCGTGCGCCTGCCGCGCATCATCGGTGCCGACAATGCCATCGAATGGATCGCCTCGGGCAAGGAAAACCGTGCCGAAGACGCCCTCAAGGCGGGTGCGGTAGATGCCGTGGTCGCGCCTGAGAAGTTGAAGGACGCTGCCCTGGACCTGATCAAGCGCGCCATCAGTGGCGAGTTCGACTACAAGGCCAAGCGCCAGCCGAAGCTGGACAAGCTCAAGCTCAACGCCATTGAACAGATGATGGCCTTCGAGACGGCCAAGGGCTTCGTCGCCGGCCAGGCCGGCCCGAACTACCCGGCGCCGGTCGAAGCCATCAAGACCATCCAGAAAGCTGCCAACTTCGGTCGCGAGAAAGCCCTGGAAGTCGAAGCCGCCGGCTTTGTGAAAATGGCCAAGACCTCGGCCGCGCAAAGCCTGGTGGGCCTGTTCCTCAATGACCAGGAACTCAAGCGCAAGGCCAAGGCCTACGATGAGCTGGCCCACGACGTGAAGCAGGCCGCCGTGCTCGGCGCCGGCATCATGGGCGGCGGCATCGCCTACCAGTCGGCGGTCAAGGGCACGCCGATCCTGATGAAGGACATCAACGAGAAGGGCATCGAGCAAGGCCTGGCTGAAGCCTCGAAGCTGCTGGGCAAGCGCGTCGAGAAAGGCCGCCTGACCCCGGCGAAGATGGCCGAGGCGCTGAACGCCATTCGCCCGACGCTGTCGTACGGCGATTTCGGCCACGTCGACATCGTCGTCGAAGCCGTGGTCGAGAACCCGAAGGTCAAGCAAGCCGTGCTGGCTGAAGTGGAAAGCCAAGTGAAGGACGACACCATCCTGGCGTCCAACACCTCGACCATTTCCATCAGCCTGCTGGCCAAGGCCCTCAAGCGCCCGGAAAACTTCGTCGGCATGCACTTCTTCAACCCGGTGCACATGATGCCGCTGGTGGAAGTGATCCGTGGCGAGAAGTCCAGCGAAGTCGCGGTGGCGACCACCGTGGCTTACGCCAAGAAAATGGGCAAGAACCCCATCGTGGTCAACGACTGCCCGGGCTTCCTGGTCAACCGCGTGCTGTTTCCATACTTCGGTGGCTTCGCCCGCCTGGTCAGTGCAGGCGTCGACTTCGTGCGCGTGGACAAGATCATGGAAAAATTCGGCTGGCCCATGGGCCCGGCCTACCTGATGGACGTGGTCGGCATCGACACCGGCCACCACGGCCGCGACGTGATGGCCGAAGGCTTCCCCGACCGCATGAAGGATGACCGTCGTTCGGCCATCGACGTGCTGTACGAGGCCAACCGCCTGGGCCAGAAGAACGGCAAGGGGTTCTACGCCTACGAAACCGACAAGCGCGGCAAGCCGAAGAAAGTCGCCGACGCCTCGGTGCTGGAAGTGCTCAAGCCGATCGTCTACGAGCAGCGCGAGCTGACCGACGACGACATCCTCAACTGGATGATGATCCCCCTGTGCCTGGAAACCGTGCGCTGCCTGGAAGACGGCATCGTCGCCACCGCGGCCGAGGCTGACATGGGCCTGGTGTACGGCATCGGTTTCCCTCCCTTCCGTGGCGGTGCATTGCGTTACATCGATTCGCTGGGCGTGGCCAATTTTGTCGCCCTGGCAGACCAGTACGCCGACCTGGGCCCGCTGTACCACCCCACCGCGAAGCTGCGTGAAATGGCCAAGAACGGCCAGAGCTTCTTCGGTTAAGCGCCCAACGACCAGAGCGAGAATGATTTTATGAGCTTGAATCCGAGAGATGTGGTGATCGTCGACTTCGGTCGCACGCCAATGGGCCGCTCCAAGGGTGGCATGCACCGCAACACCCGCGCCGAAGACATGTCGGCGCACCTGATCAGCAAATTGCTGGAGCGCAACGTCAAGGTCGACCCCAACGAGGTCGAGGACGTTATCTGGGGCTGCGTCAACCAGACCCTGGAGCAGGGCTGGAACATCGCGCGCATGGCCTCGCTGATGACCCAGATTCCCCACACTGCGGCTGGCCAGACCGTCAGCCGCCTGTGTGGCTCGTCCATGAGCGCACTGCACACGGCCGCCCAGGCGATCATGACCGGCAACGGTGACGTGTTCGTGGTCGGTGGCGTCGAGCACATGGGCCACGTGGGCATGATGCACGGTGTCGACCCCAACCCGCACATGTCCCTGTACGCCGCCAAGGCGTCGGGCATGATGGGCCTGACCGCCGAGATGCTGGGCAAGATGCACGGCATTACCCGCGAAGCCCAGGACGCCTTCGGCGTGCGTTCCCACCAGTTGGCCCACAAGGCGACCGTGGAAGGCAAGTTCAAGGATGAGATCATCCCGATGCAAGGGTATGACGAGAACGGTTTCCTGAAGATGTTCGACTACGACGAGACCATTCGTCCGGACACCACCCTGGAAAGCCTGGCCGCGCTCAAGCCTGCTTTCAACCCAAAAGGTGGCACGGTGACAGCGGGCACTTCGTCGCAAATCACCGACGGTGCCTCTTGCATGATCGTCATGTCGGCCCAACGTGCTCAAGACCTGGGCATCCAGCCGCTGGCCGTGATTCGTTCCATGGCCGTGGCCGGTGTCGACCCCGCGATCATGGGCTACGGCCCCGTGCCGGCGACCCAGAAGGCGCTCAAGCGCGCGGGCCTGAGCATCACCGACATCGACTTCTTCGAGCTCAACGAAGCCTTCGCCGCACAGGCCCTGCCGGTGCTCAAGGATCTGAAAGTGCTCGACAAGATGAACGAGAAGGTTAACCTGCACGGCGGCGCCATCGCTTTGGGCCACCCGTTCGGTTGCTCCGGGGCGCGCATTTCAGGCACCCTGTTGAATGTCATGAAGCAGAACAACGGCACCCTCGGGGTGTCCACCATGTGTGTCGGTCTGGGTCAGGGCATCACCACCGTCTTCGAACGCATTTAAGCATTCGTGAGTCGGCGAACCGGGGCCAGGTGCCCCGGTTTTTGTTTTTACAGAATATTTGTTTTTCAGTGAGGCAGACATGCAGTTGCAGCCAGGGCTATACCGCCACTACAAAGGCCCCCAGTACCGCGTTTTCGGGGTTGCGCGCCATTCCGAAACCGAGGAAGAGGTGGTCTGCTACCAGGCACTGTACGGCGAGTTTGGCCTGTGGGTGAGGCCCTTGAGCATGTTTCTGGAATCGGTAGAAGTTGACGGCGAGCGCGTACCGCGCTTTGCTTTGGTCGAGGCCGAACCGAGCCTGTTCGACCCGCCCGGTGACGTGATCGCTTGATCATCCGCGCTTGACCTCACTCCGTCACCACTATATATAGCGGTGCCTCGAAGGCACCAATCGCTTTCATTTCTAGTATTCAGGAATTTTCTGATCCATGGGCAAATCGCTGGTCATTGTGGAATCCCCGGCTAAGGCCAAGACCATCAACAAGTATCTGGGCAACCAATACGTGGTGAAGTCGAGTATCGGCCATATCCGAGACCTGCCCACCAGCGGTTCGGCTAGCGCCACGAAAGAACCGGTGAAGCGTGGCAAGGCCGCGGCCGCCGAGGCACCTGCCTTGTCGCCCAAGGAAAAGGCGCGCAAGCAACTGGTGGCGCGCATGGGCGTCGACCCGGAGCACGGCTGGAAAGCCCAGTACGAGATCCTTCCCGGCAAGGAGAAGGTGATCGAGGAGCTGCGCCGGCTCGCCAAGGATGCTGACACCATCTATCTCGCAACCGACTTGGACCGCGAGGGGGAAGCCATTGCCTGGCACCTGCGCGAAGCCATCGGTGGGGATGACAGCCGCTACAAGCGCGTGGTGTTCAACGAAATCACCAAGAAGGCCATCCAGGAGGCTTTCTCGACGCCGGGCGAACTCGATATCGACCGGGTCAACGCCCAGCAGGCGCGTCGCTTCCTCGACCGCGTGGTGGGTTACATGGTCTCGCCGCTGCTATGGGCCAAGATCGCCCGTGGTTTGTCTGCCGGCCGTGTGCAGTCGGTTGCGGTGAAGCTGGTGGTGGAGCGTGAGCGCGAGATCCGCGCCTTCAACCCCGAAGAGTACTGGGAGATCCACGCTGACCTGGGCACCGCGAAGAACGCGAAGGTGCGGTTCGAAGTGGCACGCGAGAAGGGCGAGGCGTTCAAGCCGCTCAACGAAGCCACCGCCATGGCGGCCCTGGAGAAACTCAAGGCGTCCACCTACAGCATCGTCAAGCGTGAAGACAAACCGACCAGCAGCAAGCCGTCGGCACCGTTCATCACCTCGACCCTGCAGCAGGCCGCGAGCAACCGGCTGGGCTTCGGTGTGAAGAAGACCATGATGATGGCCCAGCGCTTGTACGAAGCCGGCTACATCACCTACATGCGTACCGACTCCACCAACCTGTCTACCGATGCGGTGGACATGGCGCGCAGCTACATCGAGAAAGAATTCGGCAAGCAATACCTGCCGCCGGCGCCCATGGTGTACGGCAGCAAGGAGGGCGCCCAGGAGGCGCACGAAGCCATTCGTCCGTCCGACGTCAATACCCACCCGACCAAGCTGGCCGGCATGGAGCGTGACGCCGAGCGCCTGTACGAGTTGATCTGGCGCCAGTTCCTGGCCTGCCAGATGCCGCCTGCGCAATACCTGTCGACCACGGTTACCGTGGCCGCCGGCGACTTCGAGCTGCGCGCCAAGGGCCGTATCCTCAAGTTCGACGGTTACACCCGTGTCATGCCGCAAATGGCCAAGCCAGGCGATGATGACGTTCTGCCGGAAATGGACCAGGGCGAAGTCCTCAAGCTGATCGAGCTGGACCCTACCCAGCACTTCACCAAGCCGCCGGCCCGTTACTCGGAAGCCAGCCTGGTAAAAGAGATGGAAAAACGCGGTATCGGTCGCCCGTCGACCTATGCAGCCATCATCTCCACCATCCAGGATCGCGGCTACGTGGCCCTGCACAACCGTCGTTTCTACTCCGAGAAGATGGGTGACATCGTCACCGAACGCCTTTCGGAGAGCTTCTCGAACCTCATGGACTATGGCTTCACCGCCGGCATGGAAGAGAACCTCGACGACGTGGCCCAGGGTGAGCGCGACTGGAAGAACGTGCTGGATGAGTTCTACGGCGACTTCAAGAACAAGCTGGAAGTGGCCGGCTCGGCCGACAGCGGCATGCGTGCCAACCAGCCGACGCCGACCGACATCACCTGCCGCGAATGCGGCCGGCACATGATGATCCGTACGGCATCCACCGGTGTTTTCCTGGGCTGCTCGGGTTACAGCCTGCCGCCGAAAGAACGCTGCAAGGCCACCATCAACCTGGTGCCGGGCGACGAGATCGCCGCCGACGACGAGGGTGAATCCGAGTCGCTGGTACTGCGTGGCAAGCACCGCTGCCCGATCTGCGCGACCGCCATGGACGCTTACCTGCTGGATGAGAAGCGCAAGCTGCACATCTGCGGTAACAACCCGGACTGCGTGGGTTACGAGATCGAGGAAGGCAACTACCGCATCAAGGGCTATGAAGGCCCTAGCCTGGAGTGCGACAAGTGCGGCAGCGAGATGCAGCTCAAGACTGGCCGTTTCGGCAAGTTCTTCGGGTGCACCAACCCTGACTGCAAGAACACCCGCAAGCTGCTGAAGAGTGGCGAGGCGGCGCCGCCGAAGATGGACGCGGTGAAGATGCCTGAGCTCAAGTGCGAGAAGGTCAACGACACCTACGTGCTGCGTGACGGTGCCTCGGGCTTGTTCCTGGCCGCCAGCCAGTTCCCGAAAAACCGGGAGACCCGTGCGCCGCTGGTGATCGAGATCATCCCGCACAAGGACGAGATCGATCCCAAGTACCACTTCCTCTGCGAAGCCCCGAAGAAAGACCCTGACGGCCGCCCCGCAGTGATTCGCTACAGCCGCAAGACCAAGGAGCAGTACGTGCAGACCGAAGTCGAGGGCAAACCGACCGGCTGGCGCGCGTTCTACGAAGGCGACAGCTGGAAGGTCGAGGACAAGCGGGCCAAGGAAAAAGAGCCTGCCTGATTCATCGCCCACAAAAAAACCGCGCTTCGGCGCGGTTTTTTTTGCCTGCGCTTGCTGGTCTTTGTGGGACCGGGCGAAGCCCGGGAAGCAGCCGGGGAAGCGTGCGCCAATGATTTGCCTTGCAGCAAGCGGCTGCCATCGCGGAAACTGTTCGTCTGCCCGAACCCCGTCTTTCCCGGAGGGTGCCCCCATGGCCCACGAACTCTATACCCGTACCAATCAGAAAATCTATTTTGCCGGCTTGTCCCTCGAGGCCTTGGGCAAGGCCGAGCAAGGTCAGGCAATGAATGCCATGGCGCGTATCCAGGCCGAGCGCGAATCGGCGCTGTTTCACCTGTATGGCGCCCTGCTGGGGTTGTGCCATGAGATCGCCGGCTTCTACCGTTTGCCCCAGGCGGCTACCCCGCGTGCCGAAGAGCTGTTGACCCGCGAAGTGCTGGCCCAGATTGCCATTCCCGAAATGGCCGAACTGGTAGAACTGGCCCAGGCCCCCGGTACTTGGGTACATGAACTCCTCGCCGCCCATGCGGCGCTGCACCGCCCGCCCCAGGCCCCCAAAGTGGCCAAGGGCGATGTCACTCAGCCACTGATCGTGGCGGTCAACCTCGATGCCCCTGATGAGCCCGAGGAACTGACTCGCGAGGTGCTTGAGGGCTGGCGTCAGCAGCTCAAGAGCCTGGCGGTTCGTTACCGTGATGGCCTCAGTGAGTGCTGATTGCGTCAACCGCTGCTACAATGGCGCCCTCACGTGGAGAACCCCTTTTTATGCCAACGTCCTTTCTTGAAATTGTCGAGTTGCCTGACGGCCGAATTGAATTGCGCCGTGCCGAGGATGAAGGCTCGCTCGTGACCTTGAACTTCTCCGAAGACGCCAAGGCATTCCTGCAGGGACAGCATGTTGAGGTCGCCAAGGCCATGCTCAGCGTCGGCGTGCAGATGGCCGGCAAAATGGTCGAAGGCGAGATCGAAAAAGAAGAAGGCCCGCGCGTTCTGCATTGATCGCTTGCAGGCGCCCCTGTCAGCCCGGTCTGGCAGGGATATCACGCGGCCACGTCCGTTGCTTGCTTGCGTGCGAGCTGTGTAATCGGCCGCCGGGTATCAGGCCATGCGGATGTTCAGGCTCTGGGCATCACCGATACGTGCGGCTGCGATCAACTGCTGACGAGCGCTGGCAGGCAGTGGATTGACCCAACTCACCACGGTGTGGCTGCGGCCCAGGCGCAGGGCTTCGCCGGCCAGTTGCAGGGCCGTCTGGTTGCCGCCTGGTTGCAGGATCAGGATGCGCTCGCGGTTGAGCCCTGCGTCCCGAAGCCAGGCCTGGGTCAGGCTGGCGGGCGGGGCGATCAGGGTCAGCCAGCGCGCATCCAGGTCTTCGCTGAGTTCGCGCAGCATCGGTGCCAGCAGGTTCAGGCAGTTCCCGGCAGCGCCACGCAATGACACTTCACTGAAGGCTTCGGGCTGTGGGGCCGTCCAGGGCACTTCGCTTGCGTGGGTGAACAGCGGCGCGACAGGTTGGGCCATGAAGGCCTCGAACAAGGACAGTTGAGCCGGTTGCATCGGTTGTGGGAACTGCATGTAGCCTCCTTTATCGGCGTATGACGCCGACGCTCAAGCCTTCGATGACCAGGTCCTGGTCCTTGAGGTTGACTTCGATGGGTGCGAACTCGGGGTTTTCCGCCAGCAGGAATACCTTGCTGCCTTCGCGCTTGAAGCGCTTGACGGTGACCTCGTCGCCGATGCGCGCCACCACGATCTGGCCGTTGCGGGCCTCGCGGCAGGTGTGCACGGCCAGCAGGTCACCGTCGAAGATGCCGACGTCCTTCATGCTCATGCCGTGCACGCGCAGCAGGTAGTCGGCCCGGGGGTGGAAGAAGGTGGGGTTGATGTTGCAGGATTCCTCGATGTGCTGCTGGGCCAGGATGGGGGCACCGGCAGCAACCCGGCCGATGATGGGCAGGGTGGATTCGTCGGCCTTGGCCTCGAAACCAGGAATGCGGATGCCGCGGGACGCGCCCGGGGTCATCTCGATGGCCCCCTTGCGCGCCAGCGCCTTGAGGTGTTCTTCAGCGGCGTTCGGCGACTTGAAACCCAGTTCCTGGGCGATTTCCGCACGGGTGGGCGGAAAGCCGTTGTCGTCGAGGCAGCGCTTGATGAAAGCCAGGATCTCGGCTTGGCGTGGCGTCAGTTTCAGCATGTCGATCGCTCTGTCTTTTTATACAGTGACTGGGATTATATACAGTATGCGGGGCTTGGCAATCCTGCTTTTGTTGCCGCTCGTCCCCCGGGTGTTCGGCGCCGTCCAGCGGCCAAGCGATACGCGCGGGCCAAAGGCCATTGCTGTGTGGTTAAATACGTGACCGGCCAGGCATAAAGCGCCCGCCCAGGCTTGACAGGTACATGGGTTGAAACGTATGTTTCAAACAGGTGTTTGTCAGGTGGAAATAGAATGGCCCAGTCGGAAACCGTTGAACGCATACTCGACGCTGCCGAGCAGTTGTTCGCGGAAAAAGGTTTTGCCGAAACCTCGTTGCGGCTGATCACCAGCAAGGCCGGGGTCAACCTGGCGGCGGTGAATTATCATTTCGGTTCAAAGAAGGCCTTGATCCAGGCAGTGTTCTCGCGCTTTCTGGGGCCTTTCTGCATCAGCCTCGAGCGTGAGCTCGAGCGGCGCCAGGCGCGCCCCGAGCACAAGGCCAACCTGGAAGAGCTGCTGGAAATCCTGGTGGAGCAAGCCATGGTGGTGCAGCCGCGCAGCGGCAACGACCTGTCTATCTTCATGCGCCTGTTGGGTTTGGCCTTCAGCCAGAGCCAGGGCCACCTGCGCCGCTATCTGGAAGACATGTACGGCAAGGTATTCCGCCGCTACATGCTGCTGGTCAACGAGGCCGCGCCGCGCATCCCGCCGCTGGAGCTGTTCTGGCGCGTGCATTTCATGTTGGGGGCGGCAGCGTTCAGCATGTCCGGTATCAAGGCCCTGCGGGCCATCGCCGAGACCGATTTCGGCATCGACACCTCCATCGAGCAGGTCATGCGCCTGATGGTGCCGTTCCTCGCCGCTGGCATGCGTGCCGACAGTGGCGTCACCGACGATGCCATGGCCGCGGCGCAGTTGCGTCCGCGCAGCAAGTCCACGGCGCCAGCGCTGGCCAAGGCCTGATACAAATGGCGATGGGCGCCGCAGGCCGCTTGGGCTAAGCTAGCGGCCCATGCTTACTCCGAATCCGCCGCGCTGCCCAGGCGCCGGCTATTTCCCGTTACCGATGCCACTCCGTGAGGCTCTGAGCCTGGCGGGGCGGCGTGTGTGCACCCGCGAATCAAGGACTACCTCATGACTTCCCGCCTTCAAGGCTCGTTGATGGTCGATATCGCCGGCACCTGGCTGACCGCCGAGGACCGTCACCTGTTGCGCCAGCCTGAAGTGGCCGGCCTGATCATCTTTGCCCGCAACATCGAGCATGCCCGTCAGGTGCGCGAATTGACGGCCTCGATCCGCGCCATTCGCCCGGACCTGATTCTGGCCGTGGACCAGGAGGGCGGCCGCGTGCAGCGCCTGCGCCAGGGCTTCGTGCGCCTGCCCGCCATGCGTGCGCTGGCTGACAACCCCAACGCCGAACACCTGGCCGAGCAATGCGGCTGGATCATGGCCACCGAAGTGCTGGCCGTGGGCCTGGACCTGAGCTTCGCCCCGGTACTGGACCTGGACCACCAGCGCAGCGCGGTGGTGGGCAGCCGTGCGTTCGAGGGCAACCCCGAGCGCGCCACGGCCCTGGCCGGTGCGTTCATCAAGGGCATGAATGCGGCGGGCATGGCAGCCTGTGGCAAGCATTTCCCCGGCCACGGCTGGGCCGAGGCCGACTCCCACGTCGCCATTCCCACCGATGAGCGCAGCCTGGAGCAGATCCGCGCCCTGGACCTGGTGCCGTTCGCCCGCTTGAGCAAGCAGTTGGCGGCGGTGATGCCGGCCCACGTCATCTACCCGCAGGTCGACAGCCAGCCGGCCGGGTTCTCCCGGCGCTGGCTGCAGGACATCCTGCGCGGCGAACTGGGTTTCGACGGGGTAATCTTCAGCGACGATTTGTCCATGGCCGGGGCGCACGTGGTCGGAGATGCCGCCAGCCGTATCGAGGCGGCGTTGAGCGCTGGCTGCGACATGGGCCTGGTGTGCAACGACCGCGCCGCGGCCGAGCTGGCCCTCAGTGCCGCGCAGCGCTTGCAGGTGACGCCTTCGCCGCGTATCGCTGGCATGCGTGGCCAGGCCTTCAGCAACGTCGAATACCGTCAGCACCCGCGTTGGCTGGAAGCCGTGGGTGCCCTGCGCGATGCCCAGTTGATCGACTGATGAGGCGCGGCGCCTGCTCCCCGGCGGGCGCCCTGTCCCGCAGGGGAGGCTGGGCCTTTGCCTAGCGCTTACGCGGCTTGCGGCCCGGCAACGGCTCGAACAGGGCGTCGATGTCCTCGGGCGCAAGCTTCCAGTCTCCGGCCTCGCGGCCATCGAGAATGCCCGCCGCCAAAGCCGATTTCTCCAGTTGCAGGTGCTGGATCTTTTCTTCCACCGTGCCCCGGGTAATCAGCTTGTACACAAACACCGGCTTTTCCTGGCCAATGCGGTACGCACGGTCCGTGGCCTGGTGTTCGGCCGCCGGGTTCCACCACGGGTCGTAGTGGATCACCGTGTCGGCGGCCGTCAGGTTCAGGCCCACGCCACCCGCCTTGAGGCTGATGAGGAAGATCTGCACCTTGCCCTTCTGGAAGTCCTGCACTGGCACGCGGCGGTTCTTGGTGGCGCCGGTCAGCAGGGCATAGTCGATGCCGCGCTGTTGCAGTTCCTGCTCGATCAGCCCGAGCATGGAGGTGAATTGCGAGAACAGCAGGATGCGGCGTTTTTCCAGCAGCAATTCCTCGATGATCTCCATCAGGCTGGCAAGCTTGCCCGAACTGCCGCCACGGCTTGGCGGCGTGGCGCTGTTGACCAGGCGCAGGTCACAGCACACCTGGCGTAGCTTGAGCAGGGCTTCGAGGATGATGATCTGGCTGCGCGCCACGCCCTTGCGGTTGATCTCTTCGCGCACCTTCTTGTCCATGGCCAGGCGCACGGTTTCGTACACGTCGCGTTGGGCTTCGTTGAGTTCCACCCAGTGGGTGATCTCGGTCTTGGCCGGCAGTTCGGTGGCTACCTGTTCCTTCGTGCGGCGCAGCAGGAACGGCTTGATGCGCGCGTTGAGGTGCTGCAGGCGTTCCTGGTCGCCATGCTTCTCGATAGGCACCCGGTAGTCGCGGTTGAACGCTCTGGCGTCGCCCAGCCAGCCTGGCAGCAGGAAGTGGAACAGCGACCACAGCTCGCCCAGGTGGTTTTCCAGCGGCGTGCCGCTCAGGCACAGGCGCTGGCGTGCGTTGAGCTGGCGCGCCGCCTGGGCAGCCTTGCTGCCTGGGGTCTTGATGTACTGCGCTTCGTCGAGGATCAGCACATGCAGGGGTACCTTGGCCAGCGCGTCGAGGTCCTTGGGCAGCAGGGCATAGGTGGTCAGCAGCAGGTCGTAATCGAACAGGTGGTCGAAGTGTTTCTTGCGCGCGGCGCCGTGCAGGGCCGCCACCCGCAGGGTCGGCGCGAAGCGCTGGGCTTCGTCCTGCCAGTTGGGGATCAGGCTGGTGGGCATCACCACCATGGCGGGGCGGTCCAGGCGCCCGGCGTTCTTCTCGCACAGCAGATGCGCCAGGGTCTGAAGGGTCTTGCCCAGGCCCATGTCGTCAGCGAGGATGCCCCCGACTTCGAGCTCGCGCATGGCCTGCATCCAGCTCAGGCCCTCGGCCTGGTAGGGGCGCAACGTGGCGGCCAGGTCGGCCGGTGGCGGCGTGGGCTGGGTGCGTATGTCGCGCAGGCGTTCGGCAAAACCACGCAGGCGCTCGCCACCTTCCCAGCTCAGCGGCAGCTCCTTGAGGGCATTGAGCCGCGTGGCGTCCGGGGTCGGCAGGCGCAGGCGGGTCTCGCTGGGCTCGTCACGCAGGTAGAAATCGCCCAGGGTCGAGAGCACCGGCTTCAGCCGGCCATAGGGCAGCGCCACCTGCATCAGCTTGGGCTTGTTGTGCGCCTGGGGGCTGTGGATAGGTACCAGGATCTGCTCGTCATCACGACGCCTGGCCAGTTGGGCCGGGTTGAGCAGTTCAGGGTGGGTGCGCAGCAGGTTGAGCAGGATCGGCAGCAGGCTCAGGCGTTCGCCATTGATGACGATGCCCAGTTCCAGGTCGAACCAGTCGCGGTCCGGCGCCTCGTCCACTATCGCGTACCAGTCGTCCACGGGCGTCAGGTCGAAGGCGAAGTCATCCGAATACTCGATTTCCCAGCCTTGCTCGCGCAGCATCGGCAGGTCGTTGAGTACAAAGCGCAGCCAGGCGCTGTCACTGGGCAGTTCGAATATGTCGCCGGCGCTTTCCGGCAGCGCCTTGCTCTGCCGGGTAGCGATGCGAAACCCCAGCGCCTGCAGGGTTTCGCGCAGGGCTTTTTCGCTCAGTGGCTGGCGGGCGACAGGCGACTCGTGGTGGGGGCGGGCGCTTGACACATAGTGACCGGCGTAGCCATACGCCAGCGCCGCCCGGTGCTGGATGTGCCGCTGCATGCGGCCGTTGCGCGGCTCGAAAGCGCTGAACTCGACGCTGCCCAGCCACAAGCGTGGCCGGGGCTCGAGGTGTTCCATCAGGTGTTCGGACATTTAGCTGGCAGACACCTTGTTCATAACCATCGTGCTCATGAGGCTTTCGGCGCCAGGCGTTCGAACAGCGCTTCCAGGGTATTGAAGCGCTCGTCGGCACGTTCCATCGGCACCATGAATTTGAACAGCGTGGCGCCTTCGAATTTGTAGCGGTTGGGCTGGCCCTGAATCAGTTTGATCAATACCAGCGGGTCCACCGGTGTTTCGGCGGCGAACTCGATACGCCCGCCTTGCGGGCCGGCATCGACCTTCTTGATGCCCAGGGTCTCGGCCTGCAGCTTGAGCAGCGTCAAGCGCACCAGGTTCTTGGTTGGCTCGGGCAGCAGGCCGAAGCGGTCGATCATTTCCACCTGCAGGTCCTTGAGGCCATCTTCGTCCACCGCCGAAGCGATGCGCTTGTACAGGATCAGCCGGGCGTGCACGTCGGGCAGGTAGTCTTCGGGGATCAGCGCCGGCAGGCGCAGGTTGATCTCCGGGCCGCCGCCCAGCGGCTGGTCGAGGTTGGGCTGTTCGCCCTTGCGAATGGCCTTCACGGCCCGTTCGAGCATTTCCATGTACAAGGTGAAGCCCACGGCCTGGATCTGGCCGCTCTGGCCTTCGCCCAGCAACTCGCCGGCGCCACGGATTTCCAGGTCGTTGGTGGCCAGCACGAAGCCTGCCCCCAGGTCCTGGGTGTTGGCGATGGCCTCCAGGCGCTTTTCGGCGTCCGGGGTAATCTGCTGGCGGGGCGGGGTCAGCAGGTAGGCGTAGGCCTGGTGGTGGCTGCGCCCCACGCGGCCACGCAACTGGTGCAACTGCGCCAGGCCGAACTTGTCGGCACGTTCGATGATGATGGTGTTGGCGCTGGGCACGTCGATGCCGGTCTCGATGATGGTCGAGGCGATCAGCACGTTGAAGCGCTTGTGGTAGAAGTCGCTCATCACCTGTTCGAGTTCGCGTTCGCGCATCTGCCCGTGGCCGATGCCGATGCGGGCCTCGGGCACCAGTTCGGCGAGGTCGGCGGCGCACTTCTCGATGGTCTTCACGTCGTTGTGCAGGTAGTACACCTGGCCACCACGCAATAGTTCACGCAGCAGGGCCTCCTTCACGGTGCTCTTGTTCTGCTCCATGACGAAGGTGCGCACCGACAGGCGCCGGGCGGGCGGGGTGGCGATGATGGACAGGTCGCGCATGCCCGACACGGCCATGTTCAAGGTGCGCGGGATAGGCGTGGCGGTCAGTGTAAGGATGTCCACCTCGCTGCGCAGGTTCTTGAGCTGCTCTTTCTGGCGCACGCCAAAACGGTGTTCTTCGTCGATGATCACCAGGCCCAGGTTCTTGACCTTGACGTCGTCCTGCAGCAGCTTGTGGGTGCCGATGACGATATCGATCTTGCCGTCGGCCAACTCGTCCACCGCGGCGCTGACTTCCTTTGCCGACTTGAAGCGGCTCATCACCTCGACCCGCACGGGCCAGTCGGCGAAGCGGTCGCGGAAGCTGTTGTAGTGCTGTTGGGCAAGCAGGGTGGTGGGCACCAGGATGGCCACCTGGCGGCCGCCGTGCACGGCGATGAACGCCGCGCGCATGGCCACCTCGGTCTTGCCGAAGCCGACGTCGCCGCACACCAGGCGGTCCATGGGCTTGGGCGCGAGCATGTCCTCGCGCACCGCCTCGATGGCCGATTGCTGGTCGGGCGTTTCCTCGAACGGAAAGCCGGCACTGAAGGTGGCGTAATCCACGGTCGGGTCGGCGAAGGCGTAGCCTTTGCGTGCCGCGCGCCGGGCGTAGATGTCCAGCAGTTCGGCGGCCACGTCGCGGACCTGTTCGGCGGCCTTGCGCTTGGCTTTCTGCCAGGTTTCCGAACCCAGGCGGTGCAGGGGCGCCAGGGCGTCGTCACTGCCGGTGTAGCGGGCGATCAGGTGCAGGTTGGCCACCGGCACGTAGAGCTTGGCGTTCTCGGCGTATTCCAGGGTGAGGAATTCAGCCACCTGGTTGTCGATTTCCAGCGTGGCCAGGCCCAGGTAGCGACCCACGCCGTGGTCGATGTGCACCACCGGCGCGCCTTCGCGCAGTTCGGTGAGGTTCTTGATCACCGCGTCGTTGTTGGCATCGGTACGCTTTTCACGGCGCCGGCGCTGCATCACGCGCTGGCCGAACAGCGGGCTTTCGGCGATCAGTGCCAGTGCCGGGTCGTCCAGCACCAGGCCTTCGTCCAGCGGGGCGATGGTGATGGCCAGGCGGTGTTTGCCGGTGGCGAAGTCGGTCCAGCTGTCCAAGGTCTTGGGTTGCAGTTTCAGGCGGCCCAGCAGTTCCAGCAGTACCTCGCGGCGGCCGGCCGACTCAGCGGTGAACAGCACGCGGCCGGGGAACTGGTCGAGGAAATTCGACAGCGCCGCCAGCGGCTGGTTGGCCTTGGCTTCGATGGCCAGGTTGGGCAGCGGCTGTGCCGGGAAACGATCTCGGCCCACGCCCGGCTCGATGTCGGCCTGGCTGGCGACCACGCGCGGCCATTGCTTGAGCCGCGCGAAGCAGTCTTCCACCGGCAGGAACAGTTCGGCAGGCGGCAGCAGCGGCCGCTGCTTGTCGATGCGGCGCTCTTCGTAGCGGTTGCGCACGTCGTTCCAGAAGTTCTCCGCGGCCTGTTCGATGCCTGGCAGCGAGAACACCTGGGTGTCCTGGGGCAGGTAGTCGAACAGTGTCGAGGTTTCCTCGAAGAACAGCGGCAGGTAGTACTCGATACCGGCGGGGGTGATACCACTGCTCAGGTCCTGGAAGATCGGCGTGCGGCGGAAGTCCACGTCGAAGCGTTCGCGAAAGCGCGCCTTGAAGCGGGTGACGGCCTCCTTCTGCAGGGGGAATTCCCGTGCGGGCAGCAGGCGCACCGAGTCGACCTTGTCGATGGAGCGCTGGGTCTCCGGGTCGAAGGTGCGCAGGGTCTCGATTTCGTCATCGAACAGGTCGATGCGGTAGGGCAGCTTGCTGCCCATGGGGAACAGGTCGATCAGCGCGCCGCGCACGGTGAACTCGCCGTGCTCGTACACCGTGTCCACGTAGCGGTAGCCACTGGCTTCCAGGCGCGTGCGCATCTGCTCCACGTCGAGCTTCTGGCCCACGTCCAGCACCAGGCTGCTGCCGAGAAGAAACTGGGTCGGCGCCAATCTGTGTAGGGCTGTGGTGATAGGCACTACCAGAACGCCGTGGTCCAGCTCCGGCAGGCGGTACAGGCTGGAAATGCGCTGGGAAATGATGTCCTGGTGCGGCGAGAACAGGTCGTACGGCAGGGTTTCCCAGTCGGGAAAATGCAGCACGGGCAGTTGCGGCGCGAAAAAGCGCAGCTCCTGTTCCAGGCGGTCGGCACTCTGGCTGTCGGCCGTGAGCAGCAGGGTGAAGCGCCGGGCGGCGCTGGCTGCCTCGGCGATGGCCAGGCTCAGGGCGGCCCCAGGCAGGTTGCCCCAGGTGTGTTTCCCCGCGGTGGGGGACAGTAGCGGAAGACGCAGGACAGGCACGGGAGGTCGAGCTCCAAGCGTTGCGACAAAGACAACGATTGTACCGGCACCGGGCCGGGCTGTCAGTTTCGACCGCACGAAAACGAAACCTTGGCGCAAAAGCCCGGTCCATGAGCCTGTGTCGACAGGCGCTCATTGCTCCCGGCAACGCCCGAAGTCATAATGTAGCCCCTTTTTTCAGTCCCTACATGTGGAAGGTTCCCGTGACTCAGAAGCCCGACCAGTGTCTTGGTGAATGGATCGATCGTGAAGCGCTCGCCGAGGCGATGATTCCGCTGATCGGTCAGCTCTACCGCAATAACAACGTGGTGAGCTCGATCTATGGCCGCAGCCTGATCAACCGTTCCGTCATTCAGATCCTCAAGGCCCACCGTTTTGCCCGGCATCGCCAGGCCGACGTCGTTGAACTGTCTGTCCACGAGACGTTCCCCCTGCTCAAGGCCATGAGCGAGCTGAAACTGGGCGCCGCTTCGGTGGACCTGGGCAAGCTGGCGGTCAAGTTCAAGGAGGAGGGCAACGGCCGTACTGCCGAGCAGTTCGTGCGTGAAGAAATGGCCGACATCGTGGGCCAGCAGAACGCTTCCCCGCGCAAGGGCAAGGACGTGGTGCTGTATGGTTTCGGTCGCATCGGCCGCCTGCTGGCGCGCATCCTGATCGAGAAGACCGGTGGCGGCGACGGCCTGCGCCTGCGGGCCATCGTGGTGCGCAAGGGTGCCGAGAACGACCTGGTCAAACGCGCCAGCCTGCTGCGTCGCGACTCGGTGCACGGCCCGTTCGATGGCACCATCACCATCGATGAAGCCAACAGCACGATCACCGCCAACGGCAACCTGATCCAGGTGATCTACGCCAAGAACCCGACCGAGGTGGACTACACCCAGTACGGCATCAACGACGCACTGCTGGTGGACAACACCGGTGTGTGGCGTGACGCCGAGGGCCTGGGCCAGCACCTGACCTGCCCGGGTATCGACCGCGTGATCCTGACCGCACCGGGCAAAGGCAAGCTGAAGAATATCGTCCACGGTATCAACCACGGCGAAATCACCGCGGACGACAAGATCGTCTCGGCAGCTTCCTGCACCACCAACGCCATCGTGCCGGTGCTCAAGGCCGTCAACGACCAGTACGGCATCGCCAATGGTCACGTCGAAACGGTTCACTCGTACACCAACGACCAGAACCTGATCGACAACTTCCACAAGGGTTCGCGTCGTGGCCGCAGCGCCGCGCTGAACATGGTGATCACCGAGACCGGCGCCGCCACCGCTGCCGCCAAGGCCCTGCCTGAGCTGGCCGGCAAGCTGACCGGCAACGCCATTCGCGTACCGACGCCGAACGTGTCGATGGCCATCCTGAACCTGAACCTGGAAAAAGCCACCACTCGCGAAGAACTCAACGAGTACCTGCGCCAGATAGCCATGCACTCGGACCTGCACAAGCAGATCGACTACGTGAACTCCCAGGAAGTGGTATCGACCGACTTCGTCGGCTCGCGCCACGCCGGTGTGGTCGACGCCGAAGCCACCATCTGCAATGACAACCGCGCTGTGCTGTACGTCTGGTACGACAACGAGTTCGGTTACAGCTGCCAGGTGGTACGCGTGATGGAAGACATGGCCGGTGTGAACCCACCTGCGTTTCCGCGCTAAGCTTCAGTCCGTGAAATGAGAAAGCCCCGGCAGAGATGCCGGGGCTTTTTTGTGCGTGCGGCGAGCGCCTGTGCCTGCCCTCAGGCCCGCGCGGCCTGCGCGGTGCGCAACGCATGTTTGTTGCCATGGAACAGCACCAGCGTGGCGATCAAGCCCAACACCGCCGCGCCACTGAGCCAGATGCCCGGTGCCGCCTTGTTGTCCAGCACGTGAATCAGGTAGGTGCAGGCCGCCGGGGTAAAGCCGCCAAAAGTGGCCGTCGCCAGGCTGTAGGCGAGGGAGAAACCGGTGGTGCGCACTTCCACCGGCATGATCTCGGTGAGCGCCACCACCATGGCGCCGTTGTACGAACCGTACAGGAACGACAGCCATAATTCGACCATCAGCAGCCGCTCGAAGCTCGGCGCCTGGACCATCCAGCTCAGCGCCGGGTAAGCGGTGAGAATGGCCAGTATGGTTGCGGCCAGCAACAGCGGTTTGCGGCCGATACGGTCGGAAACCGCCCCCATCACCGGCAGCCAGATGAAGTTGGAAATCCCGATCAGCACCGTGACCAGCAGGGCGTCGAAGTCCGACAGGTGCAGCTCGGCCTTGCCGAAGGTGGGGGTGTAGGCGGTGATCAGGTAGAACGACACGGTGGTCATCACTACCAGGGCCATGCCGGCGATCACCAGGCCAAAGTTCTGGCCGATCGAGCGAATGACCTCCTTGAGGCTGGGACGGTGTTTGCGCGCCTGGAATTCCGGGGTTTCCTCCAGTGAGCGGCGAATCAGGAAGATCGCGGGCACGATCATGCAGCCCACCAGGAACGGTACGCGCCAGCCCCAGTCACCCATCTGTTCCGGGCTCAGCCAATGGTTCAGGGCCACGCCCAGCAAGCCGGCGAACACCACGGCCGCCTGCTGGCTGGCCGATTGCCAACTGACGAAGAAGCCCTTGCGCCCGGGGGTGGAAATTTCCGCCAGGTACACGGACACACCGCCCAATTCGACGCCGGCCGAGAACCCTTGCAGCAGGCGCCCCAGCAACACCAGCAGCGGCGCGACCACGCCCAGGGTGGCGTAACCGGGGACGAAGGCGATCAGCAGGGTGCCCATGGCCATCATCGCCAGTGTCACGATCAACCCTTGTCGGCGGCCATGGCGGTCGATGTAGGCACCCAGGAAAATCGCCCCCAGCGGGCGCATCAGGAAGCCGGCGCCGAAGGTAGCCAGCGATAGCATCAGCGAGGCAAAAGCGTTGTCGGAAGGAAAGAAGGTCTTGGCGATGGCGGTGGCATAAAAGCCATACACCATGAAGTCGAACATCTCCAGAAAGTTGCCGCTGACAACGCGAAATATCGCTTTGCCCTTGCCTGTATTCGAGGCCATGGGAATGCACTCACTCAGATTGTTGTAATGGGGGGCCGTGAAGAGCCTTCTTTAGTGGGGGGCTGTTCAGGCATCGGCCGATCGGGCGGCAGAATTTTGTAACAATATGTATGAGTGTAGGATCTGGCAATGATTTTGCCTGCTGGGTGTAACGTTTCAGCTTGAGCCTCACGGTGTCCCCGAGTGCAGAAGTGACACCCGAAGGTTGTCAGAAAGGCCCCTGGGTGCCAGCCAGATATTCAGGTACAAACGGGCCAAGTCATTGTCTTTGCTGGTAAAAAATACCTGCCCGTTACGCTCCACGCTGAGCCCTCGCGCGGCCTGGTAGACAAGGGCATAACGGTCACCTGCATGGATGTCGGTGAAGGCCTGGTGAAGGCGATCGATTTCGCCCTGGGCCGCCAGCAGTTGCCCAGGGTTTGCCTGGCGCTCCAGGGTGCGGTTGGCAGCCTTGATCACGTCGCGGCGGTCAATGTCATGGAAATAGAACAGTTCAAGGCGTTGGTCGCTCAACCGGTCCACGGCCTGTTGTGGGGGCACCCCCGCCTCGGCATAGAAGGCGGCAGCGTAGACATCGACGAATAGGTAATTGAGCACTGCCTGGTTTTTGCGCTCCAATGTCGGCGCCTGGCCCCACTGGGGGGCGAAGTTGGCTTCACGCAAACGATCGGCTGTATTGCCCAAGGCCAGCGAACAGAAGAAGAGCAGAAGCAACAGCGGCTTGTGGCGCATAATGGCGTCTTCCTCGAATGTCTGTCTCAAGGTTAAGTCAAAATTCGCCTTTTCACGCGCCATGCCCGTCCTTTTATTCTGCTCAACCTGATGACCGCCCTGGCGGGCTGCAGCGGTGGCGACCCGGTGGAATCATTCAGCGGCCCGACCATGGGCAGCCGTTACAGCGTGCAGTACGTGCCCAGCGCGCAGACGCCTCAGCCGCGCCAGGTGCAGGCGGAAGTGGAAACCATCCTCGGGGAACTGGACCAGCAACTGTCGCTGTACCGGAGCGACTCCGAGGTGCGCCGTTTCAACGAATTGCCCGCCGATAGCTGCCGGGTGATGCCGCCGGCGGTGCTGGCCCTGGTGCAGTACGGCCAGTCGCTCTCCAGCGCCAGCGAGGGTGCCTATGACCAGACCGTGGGGCCGCTGATGGACCTGTGGGGCTTTGGCCCGGGTAGCCGTCAGCAGCAGGTGCCGCGCCCGGCCGTGCTGGCCTTGACCCGTCAGCGCGTAGGTTACCGCCACCTTCGCATCGACGGCAACCAACTGTGCAAGGACGCCGCGGTAGCGGTGGACCTCAACAGCGTGGCGGCCGGGTATGCGGTGGAGCGCATTGGCGCGCGCCTGCAGGCCATGGGGGTGGGCAGCTACCTGGCCGAGGCGACCGGCGAGCTCAAGGCGGTGGGCCGCAAGCCCGATGGCAGTGCCTGGCAAGTCAGCGTCCAGGCCCCGCGCGCTGACAACACCCACGCCAGCCGAGTGCTGGGCATTGACGGTTATGGTGTGGCCACCTCCGCGGAGCACACCCATTACTTTGTCCATGAAGGGCGGCGTTATTCCCATCTGCTGGATGCCCGCACGGGCGCGCCCATCAGCCATGACCTGGCGTCGGTGACGGTGATTCATCCTTCGGCCTTGTCGGCCGATGGCTTGTCTACGCTGCTGATGATATTGGGGCCGGAGCAGGGGTGGGATTACGCCCAGGGGCATGACATCGCCGCGCTGTTCGTGCGCCGTGATGGCGAGGTGTTGTCCAGCCGCGGAACGCCGGCGTTCGAGCGCATGGCTGGGGCCAATGTGCCGGGCAAGTGAGGCCAGGGCGGTTCACTCGTTGGCCATTTCCCGCACCGCTTCCACCTTTGCCATTGACGCCAACCCCCAGAGATCAATAGCCTTTGACGCGACCAAGGGTTAATGTTCGCGGCGTTCACGCTTCTATAGACTGCATCCCCGAGTTTTCGATGCCGCGGCGCGGCATGTTGAGCCGGAGGTACCAGAGTGGTGTCTCGGCCTGTTCTGAAGGAGTACGCATGGCTGTCTACAACTATGATGTAGTGGTGTTGGGTTCCGGGCCCGCCGGTGAGGGCGCGGCAATGAACGCCGCGAAGGCAGGGCGCAAGGTGGCGATGGTCGATAGCCGTCGCCAGGTCGGCGGCAACTGCACCCACCTGGGCACCATCCCGTCCAAGGCCCTGCGTCACTCGGTCAAGCAGATCATCCAGTTCAACACCAACCCCATGTTCCGGGCCATTGGCGAACCGCGCTGGTTTTCGTTCCCGGACGTGCTGAAAAGCGCCGAGCAGGTCATCGCCAAGCAAGTGGCCTCGCGCACCACCTATTATTCGCGCAACCGGGTCGACGTGTTCTTCGGCACCGGCAGCTTCTCCGACGAGCAGACCGTGGAAGTCATCTGTGCCAACGGTGCGCAGGAAAAACTGGTGGCCAAGCAGGTCATCATCGCCACCGGTTCGCGCCCCTATCGCCCGGCCGACATCGACTTCCACCACCCGCGTATCTACGACAGCGACACGATCCTCAGCCTCACCCACACCCCGCGCAAGTTGATCATCTACGGCGCCGGGGTCATCGGCTGCGAATACGCCTCGATCTTCAGCGGCCTGGGCGTGCTGGTGGAGCTGGTGGATAACCGCGAGCAACTGCTGAGCTTCCTGGACTCGGAAATTTCCCAAGGCTTGAGCTACCACTTCAGCAACAACAACGTGATGGTTCGCCATAACGAGGAATACGAGAAGGTCGAAGGCCTGGAAAACGGCGTGATCCTGCACCTCAAGTCGGGCAAGAAGATCAAGGCCGACGCCTTGCTGTGGTGCAACGGCCGTACCGGCAACACCGACCGCCTGGGGCTCGAGAACATCGGTATCAAGGTCAATGGCCGTGGCCAGATCACGGTCGACGAAGCCTACCGCACCAGCGTGCCGACCATTTATGGCGCGGGCGATGTGATCGGCTGGCCGAGCCTGGCCAGCGCCGCCTATGACCAGGGCCGTTCGGCTGCGGGCAGCGTGGTGGACAATGGCAGCTGGCGCTACGTGAACGACGTGCCGACCGGCATCTACACCATTCCCGAGATCAGCTCCATCGGCAAGACCGAGGCCGAGCTGACCCAGGCCAAGGTGCCATACGAAGTGGGCAAGGCCTTCTTCAAGGGCATGGCGCGCGCACAGATTTCCGGCGAGCCGGTAGGCATGCTGAAGATCCTGTTCCACCGCGAAACCCTGGAAATCCTCGGCGTGCATTGCTTCGGCGACCAGGCCTCGGAGATCGTGCACATCGGCCAGGCCATCATGAGCCAGCCCGGTGAGCTCAATACCCTGAAGTATTTCGTCAACACCACCTTCAACTACCCGACCATGGCCGAAGCCTATCGGGTAGCGGCGTATGACGGCCTCAACCGGCTTTTTTGAGCGGCTCCGGCCGGTGGCCTGAGCCGGCCGGGGAGACCGATTTCAGCGATTCCCGAGGGTGGCGGTGGCCAAACCGGGAAAGTCTGTAATCAGGCTGTCAACGCCGAAGTCGGCGAGCCGGCGCATCAGCGCCGGTTCGTTGACTGTCCACACCGACACGTGCAGCCCCTGGCGCTGGGCCTTGATCAGGCGCTCAGGGGTGCACAGCGTCCAGTTCAGCGCCAGCAGGTCGCAGCCATGGTTCTGCGCCACCTTCAGCGGGTCCAGCCAGGCGTACTCGGCCACCAGCCCGCGGGCGATATCCGGGGTCAGTTCGGCCGCGGCGCGCAGCACCTCCCGTGAGCTGGAGGTGATGGTCACCTTGTCCAGCAGGCCGTATTCCTGCGCCAGTTCGCGAATCGCCAGGACCGTGGTAGCGGCGCGGGTGCGCGAGGCACTCTTGACCTCCAGTTGCCAGTGCTCGAAATCGCAGGCCTTGAACAGTTCCTCCAGGCGCGGGATAGGGCAGGGGTGCACCCAGCCCGGGCCACCCTTGCGCGCATCGTAGGTGACCAGGTCGGCGGCATTGTGCTCCACCACCTTGCCGCGGCGGTCGGTGGTGCGCTTCAGAGTGGGGTCGTGGATGACCATCAAGTGGCCGTCACGGGACAGGTGCAGGTCCAGTTCGCAACGGCGCACGCCGTGCTTGAGGCATTCCTGGAAACTGGTCAGGGTGTTTTCCGGTGCTTCGCCTTTGGCGCCGCGGTGGCCGTAAATAAGGGTCACGTCTGTTCCTTCAAAAGAATTCACTGGGGCAGTGTGCGGTGAGGGCAGGCGCTGGCACGTCAGCGCCTGCCTGTCATGTCAGGCAGCCGGTTGGTCGTTTTGTTCGCGTTCCTTGCGCCGTTCGGCCTGCTGTTTCTGCAGGATGTAGCGTGCCAGCAACTGGCGCTGGGCGTCACTGAGGGAATCGAACTCCGTGCCGATGTCGAAACGGCCATCGGCCTTGGTGTCGCAATGGGTGACCTTGGCCCGCAACAGCAGCCCCAGGGCCTGGGGCATCAGGGCCATCTTCAGGGCAACGCGGCTGCCGGGGGCGAAGGGCTGGTCATGGCTGAACTCCACGCCGCCTTCGGACAATACCACCGGTTGTGGTTCGCCGATGTGCCCCAGCACGGTTTGCGCCACCACCTGGCTGAGCAGGTCGATGCGCTTGTTCTGCGCCTTGAGGAAGTTGCCCAGGGTACGGTCGTTGTCACTGAGCTGGCGCAGCAGGTGCTGGGACTCGAATTCGCTCAGGTGCAGTTCGCTGAGCAGGTTGAACAGCGGCGACGCATCTTGCAACGCATCTGTGCCCGCGGTGTCGGCGGCCGACAGCGGGCTAATTTCCAGTGCGATCCTATCGTCGATACGGTAGTATTCGCGGCGATCTTCTTCATCTAATGTCGACATGGCGAACCCATGGTAGCGGCGGTGGTCTGAGTGTAAAGCTGCTCGTCAAGCCCCGCCACAAGGACGTTCCTCTTCCACCCGAACAAGCCCCGACATGTTCAGACCTCTCTTCGTATTCATCGGCGCGCGTTATACCCGCGCCAAGCGTCGCAATCATTTTGTGTCGTTCATTTCACTGACCTCCATGATCGGTCTCGCCCTGGGCGTAATCGTCATGATCGTGGTGCTGTCGGTGATGAACGGCTTCGATCATGAGATGCGTACCCGCGTGCTCGGCATGGTGCCCCACGCAACCATCGAGTCCAGCAAGCCGATCAGTGACTGGCAGGCCCTTGCCGCTAAAGTAAAGCAGAATCCTGCGGTTCTGGAGGTGGCGCCCTACACCCAGATGCAGGGTTTGCTGACCAATAACGGCAAGGTGCAGAAAATGCTGCTCAACGGCGTCGACCCCGTCGAGGAGCGCAAGGTCTCGATCCTGGATCATTTCATCAAGCAAGGCAGCCTGGACGACCTCAAGGCCGGTGACTTCGGCATCATGCTGGGCGACAACGCCGCCAGCAAACTGGGCGTGCAGGTGGGCGACAAGGTCACCTTCGTGACCCCCGAGGTGAGCATCACCCCGGCCGGCATGTTTCCGCGCATGAAGCGCTTCACCGTCACCGGTATCTTCCATGTGGGCGCCGGCGAGATCGATGGCTACCTGGGCCTGACCAACCTCGACGACCTGGCGCGCCTGCACCGTTGGCAACCCGACCAGGTACAGGGCCTGCGGCTGAAGTTCGCCGACCTGTTCCAGGCGCCGCGCATTTCCTGGGAAATCGCCCAGCACCTGGGTGACCAGGACTTCTACGCCCGCGACTGGACCCGCACCCATGGCAACCTGTACCAGGCCATCGGCATGGAGAAATCCATGATCGGCCTGCTGTTGCTGCTGATCGTGGCGGTGGCCGCGTTCAACATCATTTCCACCCTGGTGATGGTGGTCAACGACAAGCGTGGCGACATCGCCATCCTGCGCACCCTGGGCTCGACGCCGGGGCAGATCATGCGCATCTTCATGGTGCAGGGCACGGTGATCGGCGTGGTCGGCACCCTGATCGGCGCGGTACTGGGCATGCTTGCGGCGCTCAACGTCAGCGCCGCCATCGCCTTGCTGGAAAAAGTCATCGGGCACAAGTTCCTCAACCCCGACGTCTATTTCATCGATTACCTGCCGTCGCAACTGATGGCCGATGACGTGTTCATGGTCTGCGGCGCGGCATTGGTCCTGAGTTTCCTCGCGACCCTGTACCCCGCCTGGCGTGCCGCACGCACCCAGCCGGCAGAGGCGCTACGTTATGAGTGAGTTGGGCATGAGTGAAAAAGCAGTGCTGAGTTGCCGCAACCTGGGCAAGTCCTACGAGGAAGGCCCGGAGTCGGTCGTGGTGTTGTCCAACCTGCAGTTGGAGCTGTTTGCCGGTGAACGCGTGGCCATTGTCGGCCAGTCGGGCTCGGGCAAGAGTACCCTGCTGAACATGCTGGGCGGCCTCGACACGCCCACCACCGGCAGTGTGTGGCTCGCAGGCGAGCAACTCTCGGCCTTGAACGAGAAAGCCCGCGGCCTTCTGCGCAACCGCGCCCTGGGCTTCGTCTACCAGTTCCACCACCTGCTGCCCGAATTCACGGCGCTGGAAAACGTGTGCATGCCGCTGCTGATCGGCAAGACGCCGATCCCCGAGGCGAAACAGCGCGCCACCGCGCTGCTGGAGCGCGTGGGCCTGGGCCATCGGCTGTCGCACAAGCCGGCCGAACTGTCGGGCGGCGAGCGCCAGCGCGTGGCCATTGCCCGTGCATTGGTGAACAAGCCGGGCCTGGTGATGCTCGACGAGCCTACCGGCAACCTCGACCAGCATACCGCCCAGGGCATCCAGGACCTGATGCTGGAGTTGAGCACGTCGCTGCGCACGGCCTTCCTGGTGGTGACCCACGACCTCAACCTGGCTCGCCAGATGGACCGCGTGCTGCGCCTGGAAGAGGGCCGTCTGGTCCCTATCTGAGCCACCCGGCGTTGCGCCCGGGCAAGCCCGGGCGCCTGCTTCAACCCTTTTTCCAGGTGCCTTGACGTATGTTCAGACCCTTATCCATCTTCGTCGGCGCGCGCTACACCCGGGCCAAGCGCCGCAACCATTTCATTTCGTTCATTTCCATGACCTCCATGATCGGCCTGGGCCTGGGTGTGCTGGCGATGATCGTGGTGCTGTCGGTGATGAACGGTTTCCAGAAGGAAATGAGTTCGCGCATCCTCGGCATGGTGCCCCACGCGACCATTCTGGGCGCCAAGCCGCTGGATGACTGGCGGCCGGTCGCCGCTGCCGCCATGAAAAACCCCGAAGTGCTGGCCGCCGTGCCGTTCACCGACATGGACGGCATGCTGTCCTACAAGGGTTACATGCAGCCGATTCAGGTCAGCGGTGTCGACCCTGCCCAGGAGGGCAAGGTCTCCATCGTCGCTGACCACATCGTTCAGGGCTCGATGCAGGATCTCAAGCCGGGTGAGTATGGCGTGGTCATCGGCGACATCACCGCGCGGCGCTTTCGCCTGAGCGTGGGTGACAAGCTGACCCTGATCGTGCCCGAGCTCAGCGGCGAGCCAGGCGGGATTACCCCGCGCATGCAGCGTCTGAATGTGGTGGGGGTGTTCAAGGTGGGGGCGGAGCTGGACGGCTCCATGGCCCTGATCCACATGGCCGACGCCGCGCAGATCCAGCACTGGCAGCCCAACCAGGTGCAGAGCGTGCGCCTGAAGCTCAAGGACCTGTACATGGCACCCCAGGTGTCCAAGGCCATCGCCGGCACCTTGGGTGACGGCTACAAGGCTGATGACTGGACTCACACCCAGGGCAGCCTGTTCAGTGCCATGAAGATGGAAAAGACCATGATCGGCCTGTTGCTGCTGATGATCGTCGCCGTGGCGGCGTTCAACATCATCGCCACGTTGATCATGGTGGTGAACGACAAGGGCGCCGACATCGCCATTTTGCGCACGCTGGGTGCCACGCCACGGCAGATCATGGGTATCTTCATGGTTCAGGGCACGGTGATCGGCGTGGTGGGCACGCTGATCGGTGGTGTACTGGGCATCATCGCCGCCATCAACGTCAGCGCCATGGTGGGCTGGATCGAGCGTGTCACTGGCCAGCACATCTTCACCTCCGACGTGTACTTCATCAGCAACCTGCCGTCCGACCTGCAGGCCGGTGACGTGGTGATGATCTGCAGCGCGGGCCTGATCCTGAGCTTCCTGGCCACGATCTACCCGGCCTGGCGCGCGGCACAGATCGAACCGGCGTACGCCTTGCGCTACGAGTAAACCCCGCACCCTGTGTGGGGCTGGCAAGCCAGCTCCCACAAGGGCGGCACAAACCGTTAAACTGGGCGGGTTTACTCACGTCCAGGTTTCCAACATGCATCCCGCAGCCGAACATTCGCCGTTGGGCAAGTCCAGCGAATACATCTCCACCTACACGCCATCGTTGCTGTTCCCTATCCCACGCGCCGCCAAGTGGGCCGAGCTGGGCCTGAGCGCCGACACCCTGCCGTATCAGGGCGTCGATTTCTGGAACTGCTTCGAGCTGTCGTGGCTGCTGCCGTCAGGGAAGCCCGTGGTGGCCATCGGCGAATTCAGCATCCCGGCCGACTCGCCGAACATCATCGAGTCCAAGTCGTTCAAACTGTACCTCAACTCCCTGAACCAGACCCCCTTCGACAGCACCCAGGCGCTGGAAGCGTGCCTGGTGCAGGACCTTTCGGCCGCCGCCGGCAAGCCGGTGGGGGTGCGTGTGCGTCGCCTGGCGGACGTAGAGGCAGAAGGGGTAGTGGGGTTGCCCGGCGCCTGCATCGACGACCTGGATATCACTATCTCCAGTTACGAGCACCCGCAGCCTGAGTTGCTGCGCTGCGATGCCTCGCGCATCGTCGAGGAAAGCCTGCACAGCCACCTGCTCAAATCCAACTGCCCGGTCACCAGCCAGCCGGATTGGGGTAGCGTCGCGGTGCATTACCGCGGCCCGGCGCTGGACCACGCCAGCTTCCTGGCCTACCTGGTGAGTTTTCGCCAGCATTCGGACTTCCACGAGCAGTGCGTGGAGCGCATTTTCATGGACCTGAAGCGCTTGCTCGATCCGCAGGAACTGACGGTGTATGCGCGGTATGTGCGTCGCGGTGGGTTGGACATCAACCCGTACCGCAGCACATCGGCGGTGACGTTGGAGAACCTGAGGCTGGTCCGCCAGTAAGGTGGGTGGCGCAGGCTCAGGCTTCCCGAGCTGGCGCCCGGTCCCACAGCGTTGGTATCGCTGGCTGGGGTTTTCCCCGTGGGATCGGGCGCGCCCCGGGTTCAGATACCCATGCCGCCCAGGGTCTGGAAGATGTTGCGCAACGTGCCCGCCAAGCCAGGGTGCTCCACTTCGAAACGCTCCACGGCCAGGTTGACGCCGTCAGCGAGGTTGGGGTTGTTGGTGGCGGTTTCCAGCTTCAGCTCGGCCTCGATCTGGGCCATCAGGTCGTGCAGGTTGGCACGCTCCTCTTCATTCAGCGGCGGGTTCTGCTCCAATTGCTCGCGCAATGTGTTCAGTTGCTCTTGCAGTTCGCGGGCAGGCATGGCGATCTCCCTTCAATGATAGGCACTGCCATTGACCACGGCGCGCTGCCAAAGGTCCATGACTGACCTTTAGATTAATCCAGCGCCGCGCCGCCTGCATGATCTTGATCAACGCCGTTGTATCAGGGTTTTTCCCCCTTGTAGCGGCGCAGGGCGATGTCGGCCAGGCAGGTGCCCAGTTCTTCAAGGTGGTCGATGACCGAATGCACGCCCAGCGCGAAGAGTTGCAGCGTGGCTTTGCCGCGCAGCAGGTCGCGTTCACGGGATTCGAGCAGCGCCCACTCCTGGGCGGGCAGCCCGCACAGCGAGCCGCAGGACGCCAGCCCCACGGTCCACAACCCGGCGTTGAGGCCTGACTGCAGCAGCCGCGGGTTGCCACTGACCAGCACGCAGCCGTCCAGCCGTGACACATTGAGTTGCATCAACGCCTGCCAGCAGGCATCCGGTGCCGGCCAGGCGTTGCCTTCGGTGGCGCCCACGGCCTTGACCCAGTGGGGCAGGGGGGCCGCCAGGGGCAAGGCCAGTTCATTCTTGAGCTCGTCCAGCCAGGCGCAGGGCACGCCCTGGTGGTGCAACTGCTGCAAGGCCTGCAGGGCACCGGGCGTGGGGCCGGCGGCGGGTTCGGTGCGTGCGCCAAAGTCCACCAGGCAGCCGCTCAGGCCAAAGAGCGCTGCGGTGAAGGCGGGCACGCAAGGGGCGGTGTCAGGCATGTCGGCTTCCCTGTGTAGACCCTCGGAGGCTACGCACGGGGCGTGACAGTTGCGTGAACCTGTGATGACGTTTGGGTGTCTGTGTATCGGGCCAGCGACAAGACTGACGCGCCGGCTTCAGAAGCTTTATACTGCATCACTTTATGTCACGGGGCCTTCCGGCTGCCGATTCGAATCCAAGGAGTAACGTCTATGCGCTTGATCGGTGCAGGAATGATCGATCGTCTGGCCAAGGCCTGCCTGATCGCGGGTGTGGTCCTGGCCCCAGTGGTACAGGCAGCGGACGAGGACCCGTGGGAAGGCGTCAACCGGGTCATCTTCCGTTTCAACGACACGGTCGACACCTACGCGTTCAAACCGATCGCCCAGGGCTACCAGTTCATCACCCCGCAGTTCATGCAGGATGGCGTGCACAACTTCTTCCAGAACATCGGTGATGTCGGCAACCTGGCCAACGATGTGCTGCAGGTCAAGCCGCGCGAAGCCGGCGTCGACACCGCGCGCCTGCTGCTCAACACCACACTGGGCGTCGTGGGTTTCGTGGACGTGGGCACCCGCATGGGCCTGCAGCGCAACGACGAGGACTTCGGCCTGACCCTGGGCAAGTGGGGCGTGCCAAGCGGTCCCTATGTGATGATCCCGCTGCTGGGGCCAAGCACCGTGCGTGACGGCCTGGCCAAGTACCCGGACAGCTTTACCCAGCCATACCGCTACATGGACGACATGTCGCTGCGCAACAGCCTGTTCGCACTGAACATGGTCGACACCCGTGCGCAGTTGCTGTCGGCCGAGAAGATGATCAATGGCGACAAGTACACCTTCATCCGCAACGCTTACCTGCAGATGCGTGAGTTCAAGGTAAAGGAAGGTCACGTCGTCGACGATTTCTGATCGTCTTGGTGTGCGAAAGGCGACCTTCGGGTCGCCTTTTTTGTGGGTGCGAAGGGTCAGCTCATCTGCAGGATGCTCAGCCCCAGGGTTTGCAGCCCGGCGCCCAGTTCCTCGGCGCGCACCACCTCCACCTGGGCCTCGAGGTCGCGCAGGGCGGGGTGTTCGGAGGGCAGGTGAATACCGATGATATCGCCCACGCGCAGACTGCTGCGGGCCTCGATCTGCATACCGGTGCTGGAGAGGTCACGGCACACGCCCACAATCCGTTGCCCGTCCACTTTCAGGAAGACTTTGGCGTTGACCGTCATGCGAATGAAATCGCGTTTTTCGGCAAAGTCGCGATCGATCTGACTCATGGGCTGCATCCTTCCATTAGGTTGCTTGCGAAGGGGTTTTTATAACCCCCGGTGATTTGGGCTGTAAAGACGGCAAGCGACCATCGGCACACGCTTGAAACACCCGGCGGATGGGAGTACCGTCTGCGCCTTAGAGGGCACCTCTGGGTATTCGTGTCAGGGCACATTGTCCTACACTGGCTACCAGGAGAGGCTAGAAGTGAATCCAGTAAGCGAGCTCAGGCCCGGCCGAGTACCTTACGCCAACCAATTTCTGGCGCCGTTTGCCCACATGCAGAAAACCAGTGCCACGCTGCTGATAATCGATGATGACGACGTAGTGCGCGAGAGTCTCGCCGCCTACCTGGAAGACAGTGGCTTCAGCGTCCTGCAGGCGAGCAATGGCCTGCAGGGGCTTCAGGTATTCGAGCAGGAAAAGCCCGATCTCGTGATCTGTGACTTGCGCATGCCCCAGGTCGGTGGCCTTGAGCTCATTCGCCAGGTGACCGAGCGTGCGCCCGAAATGCCGGTGATCGTGCTGTCGGGCGCGGGCGTCATGAACGATGCGGTCGAGGCGTTGCGCCTGGGCGCCTCGGACTACCTGATCAAGCCGCTGGAAGACCTGGCCGTGCTTGAGCACTCGGTACGCCGGGCACTTGACCGTGCCTGGCTGCTTCAGGAAAACCAGCGCTACCGGGAAAAGCTTGAAACCGCCAACCGCGAACTGGAGGCCAGCCTGCACCTGTTGCAGGAGGACCAGAACGCGGGACGGCAGGTGCAGATGAACATGCTGCCCGAGAGCCCGTGGGAGGTTGACGGCTTCAAGTTCGAGCACCAGATCATTCCGTCCTTGTACTTGTCGGGTGATTTCGTCGACTGTTTTCGCGTTGATGAGCGTAGAGTGGCATTCTACCTGGCTGACGTTTCCGGGCATGGTGCCTCGTCAGCGTTCGTGACCGTGCTGCTGAAGTTCATGACCACGCGCCTGATGTTCGAATTCAAGCGCAGCGGCACCCTGCCGGAATTCAAACCGTCGGAAGTGCTGGGGCATATCAACCGCGGCCTGATCAACTGCAAGCTGGGCAAGCATGTGACCATGGTGGGCGGGGTCATCGACGAGGAAACCGGCCTGCTGACCTACAGCATCGGCGGACATCTGCCGTTGCCGGTGTTCTTCAGCCAGGGCCAGGTTCGTTACCTGGAAGGGCGCGGGTTGCCGGTGGGGCTGTTCAACGAGGCCACCTACAGCGACCACGTGCTGGAGTTGCCCGAGAGTTTCAGCCTGACGCTGTTCTCTGATGGCATTCTGGACCTTTTGCCCGGTGAAACACTCAAAGACAAAGAGGCTGCCTTGCCGGAAATCGTCAAGGAAGTCGGCGGCGGCCTGGATGGCCTGCGGCAGAAGTTTGGATTGGCCACGCTCGGGGAGATGCCGGATGATATCGCCCTGTTGGTGCTAAGCAGGAACCTAGAATGAGTACTGGTAGAATCCAGTTCGCCGAACAAGATGGCACGTTCGTGCTGAAATTTGTCGGTGAAGTGCGCCTGACCCTGTGTTCGGCGCTGGATGCGACTATTGAGAAGATCTTCACTGCCTTGAATTTCTCGGCCATCGTCATTGACCTGACCGAGACGCGCAGTATCGACAGCACCACGCTGGGCCTGTTGGCCAAGCTGTCGATCCTGTCGCGGCAGAAGGTAGGGTTGCTGCCGACCGTGGTCACCACCCACGAGGACATCACGCGCCTGCTGCAATCGATGGGTTTCGACCAGGTGTTCAACATCGTCGACCGCCCCATCCCGTGCCCCGAGTGCCTGACCGACCTGCCTTCGCAGGATCAGTCCGAGGACATCGTGCGTACCAAGGTGCTGGAAGCGCACAAGATCCTGATGGGCCTGAACGACTCCAACCGCGAAGCCTTCCACGACCTGGTCAGCGCGCTCGAGCGCAGTTGAGGCCAGCGTCCACAAAAAAGGGCGACTCCCATGGGAGCCGCCCTTTTTCATTTCCGACGGTGAATCAGATCTTCGCCTTGAGCAGCGCTTCCAGCTTCTCCTGGTCGCGGGCGAACTGGCGAATGCCTTCGGCCAGCTTCTCGGTGGCCATGGCGTCCTCGTTGGACTCCCAGCGGAACTGGGCTTCGGTCAGCGGGTGCTTCGGCTCGCCGGCGTTGCCTGGCTTGAGCTTCTGCGACAGGGTGCCGGTGTCATCCGACAGCTTCTGCAACAGCTCGGGGCTGATGGTCAAGCGGTCGCAACCGGCCAGCTCTTCGATCTGGCTGATGTTGCGGAAGCTGGCGCCCATGACCACGGTGTCGTAGCCGTTGGCTTTGTAGTAGTTGTAGATGCGTGTCACCGACTGCACGCCCGGGTCTTCGGCGCCCGTGTATTCCTGGCCAGTGGACTTCTTGTACCAGTCGTAGATACGGCCCACGAATGGCGAGATCAGGAACACCCCGGCATCGGCGCAGGCGGCGGCCTGGGCGAAGGAGAACAGCAGGGTAAGGTTGGTCTGGATGCCTTCCTTTTCCAGTTTCTCGGCGGCGCGAATACCTTCCCAGGTAGAGGCCAGCTTGATCAGCACGCGGTCACGGCCAACGCCGGCCTTGTCGTACAGGTCGATCAACTGGTGAGCCTTGGCCAGCAGCTTGGGCTCGTCGAACGACAGCCGGGCGTCCACCTCGGTGGAGATACGCCCTGGGATGGCCTTCAAGATACCGCTACCCACGGCGACCGCGAAACGGTCGCTGGCCAGGCCGATATCGCCTTTGACGTCGCGCACGGCGTCGTTCAGCAGCTCGGCATAACTTTCAATCGAGGCCGCCTTGAGCAGCAGCGATGGGTTGGTGGTAGCGTCCTGGGGCTTGAGGCGGGTAATCGCATCAAGGTCACCGGTGTCGGCGACTACCGTGGTGAATTGCTTGAGTTGTTCCAGCTTGGAAGTCATGAGCGTGCTCTGTCCTGTGCGATTGAGTGACATTACCCGACCACCGCCAAGCGCTCAAGCGCCGCGGGGGCCGGGTAACCAAAGACTGCTTGTTGGAGTGCGAAACTGTTGTGCCGGTTCCCTGGCGCAGCGGTCAGCGGCCTTCGAGCAACTGCCCGGCCTGGTCCAGCAAGCCCAGCGGGTCCTTGCTCTTGTGGATGTCCACCGACAGCAGCTGGCGGAACTTGCGCGCCCCGGGGAAACCCTGGCCCAGTCCCAGAATATGCCGGGTCACATGGTGCATGGCCCCACCGTCCTCGATATGCCGCGCGATATAGGGGCGCAACTGTGACAGCGCCTCGGCGCGGGAGATCACCGGTGCCGTGCTGCCGAACAGCTCCTGGTCCACTGTCGCCAGCACGTAAGGGTTATGGTACGCCTCGCGCCCCAGCATCACACCATCAAAGGTGCCCAAATGTGCCTGGCACTCGACCATGGTCTTGATCCCGCCGTTGAGGATGATCTCCAGGTCCGGGAAGTCAGCCTTCAACTGCGCCGCCACGTCGTAGCGCAAAGGCGGAATGTCGCGGTTTTCCTTGGGTGACAGTCCTTCGAGAATGGCGATGCGCGCATGCACGGTAAAACTCCGGCAACCGGCCTCACGTACCTGGCCGACGAAGTCGCACAACTCGGCGTAGCTGTCGCGGCCATTGATGCCGATGCGGTGCTTGACCGTCACCGGAATCGACACCGCGTCGCGCATGGCCTTCACGCAATCGGCCACCAACGCGGGATGGCCCATCAGGCAGGCGCCGATCATGTTGTTCTGCACGCGGTCGCTGGGGCAGCCGACGTTCAGGTTCACTTCGTCGTAGCCCACATCCTGGGCCATGCGCGCGCAGGCCGCCAGGTCGGCCGGCACGCTGCCGCCCAGTTGCAGGGCCAGCGGGTGCTCGGTGTCGTCATGGCGCAGGAAACGCGCGGCGTCGCCGTTGAGCAGGGCGCCGGTGGTGACCATTTCGGTGTAGAGCAGGGCGTGGCGGGAGAGCAGGCGCAGGAAGAACCGGCAGTGGCGGTCGGTCCAGTCCATCATCGGTGCAACGCTGAAGCGACGGGAAGGCTCAGGCCTTGGTTCTAGCGGGTTTGAAGCTGATGTCGTGTGCATTGTGGTCTGCGTATTTTTTACCGTTTCCGGCGTGTTCCGGCGTTTTTTCCAGTCGTTGGTACTGTACCAATTGAACGGAGGCGTGTATCCATTCTATGGCCACTATCAGCCCCGCAAAAGAGCTGACGGTACTGTCAGCTACACCACCCAGATCCGGATCAATCGTAATGGGGCGCAAGTCTACCAAGAGACGCAGGCCTTCGCGCGAAAACAGGCTGCTCAAGCCTGGATTCGACGACGTGAGGCGGAGCTATACGAGCCTGATGCAGTCGAGAAGGTAGACCGGGTAGGTGTGTGCTTGACGAAAATCATCGACCGGTACCTGGCTGAGGTTGAGAAAGCCGGCCCGCCGGGCAAGACAAAGTGTGCAACATTGAAGGCTATTTCATTGACCGCCTGAGGGCAGGTGGTCGATCGAAACGACCATCCTCAACGTGTACCTGCACGAAATAGGGCACACGCAGCCTGTTTTACAAAGTCATCCGCAAGATCGAGAAAGTCGAGGCGCAAACGCGAGCGAAAGTTGAACATCCATTCCGAGTGATTCAACTGTTTTAACGCTGCTTTGGCGGGCTGGACGACATATCCAGTCGTTACTCTGTTTCGAGAATATGAATACGTTGAAATGAAAGTCGCGCCATTCCCAGTGTTTCAGCAGTGAGTTCGAGCACCATGCCGAACGAGCCATCCTCGACTTCCAGCATTGCGCAGATCTCGGGTGTGAAAGCACAGGCGCGAATTGACTGATTGACACCGATCGTGGGTGCGTCGAACTTTTCGACGAGTATTTCTTTGAGATTGACGCTGTCAAGCGTTTCCGAGGGAAGCGACAGCATCTCGCTGAAACGCTCGGCCTTGCCGGCGCTACGCCAGGCGGAACACAACGGTGACCCTGAAGTGCGCAAGTCCGTGCGCATCGACCTCGCAGCTAAATCGTGAGTTATCTCGGTTGGTTGCGCAGGAGGGCTGCTGGCGCAGAATAGATCAACCAATGAGTTTTAAGATAGCCAGGGCCTTGACTGGACTGTACAGTACAGTCTAATTTGGTGTTTTACTTTCTTGGAGACCTATCATGTGCGCTTCCCATGCAACCCGTGACGCCCTGTTCGAACAAGGCAGTGACACCTTCGACTCTTCGCTTAGCATCACAACAGAGCAATTCGTCACCAGCGTCGAGGCGCTGGCCCCCGGCTTCGGCCGCCTGATCATCGAAATGGAGTTCGGTGATATCTACAACCGCCCAGGCCTGGACCTGAAAACCCGGGAGCTGGTGATCATCGCGTCCTGCGCCGCGCTGGGAATCACCGGTTTCAGCGCGCTAAAAATGCATGTGCCCGCCGCACTTCGCCATGGCGCCACTCGGGCGGAAATTATCGAAAGCCTAGTGCAGGTTGCCATGGCCGCCGGCCTGCCGACATCTCTGGGGGCATTGCAGGCGGCGAAAGAAGCCTTTGACGAACTGGACAGCGCTCACGCGGCGCAGTGAGCTGAGCACCATGACGGTTTCGATACCCCTGGCTGGCGTCAAACGCGGCACGCTGACACTGTTTGCCGTGGCCTGCGGCGTGATGGTGGCCAATATCTACCTATGCCAGCCCCTGCTGGCGGAAATCGCCCGAGCCCTGGGGGCAGGCGAGGACCAAGCGGGGCTGGTGGCAGTAGCCACGCAGGTGGGCTACACGCTAGGCATCCTGTTCGTCGTGCCGCTGGCCGACAACAGCGACCCGGTAAAGCTGGTGCGCTGGCTGATGAGCCTGACCATCGCCGGGCTCATCGCCGCGTTTGTGTCACCCAACCTGGCCGCGCTGATGCTCGCCAGCGTCTGCATCGCCGCCACTTGCGTCGTCGCCCAGGTGCTGATTCCGCTGGCCACCACGCTGGCCGGGCCTGAGTACCGCGGGCGCATCGTCAGCAAGCTCAGTACAGGGCTCATCATGGGCATCCTTTTGTCCAGGACCTTCTCCGGGCTGTCCGCCCAGTACTTGGGGTCATGGCGCGCACCGTTTGCCGTGGAGGCCGTGCTGGTGGCGGTGCTGTTGTTCGTGCTGCCGCACTTCATCCCCGGGCGGCCAGCGAAGAGGGGGATGGGTTACTGGCCTTTGCTGAAGTCCCTGCCGCCGCTGTTGCAACACCGGGAGTTGCAGGTGTCGATGATGCTCAGCTTCTGCACCTTCGCTGGGTTCTCGGCCATCTGGGCCACCTTGGCGTTTCATCTGTCCAGCCCGGCCTTCCATCTGGGGCCGGCGGCGGCGGGTCTGTTCGGGCTGTGGGGCGCGCCGGGGGCGTTGCTGGCGCCGTATGCGGGAAGGCTGGTGGATCGCTGGGGGCCGGATGCCGTGAACCTGGTGTCTCTGTTGGCGCTGGCCGCAAGCTACGCGCTGGCCTTCAGCATGGGGGCGACGGGCCTGATCCCTCTGGTGATCGCCATCAACCTCCTGGACTTCGGCCAGCAAAGCGGCCAGGTGGCCAATCAGGCTCGCCTATTCGGCCTCAGCGCCGAGATTCGTGGCCGGCTTAACACGCTGTACATGGTGGTCACGTTCACAGGTGGGGCCACGGGGGCGTTTGTGGGCGCAAAGCTCTGGACCCTGGCGGGCTGGACGGGCGTGTGCTGTTTCCTGGCGTGGGTCATTGCGATCGCTGCGGTTATTCTGGCGGCGTCGCACCTTGCACCGCCCGGTAAAAAGGCCGGATCACTGAATTGATCTCTCTTATGTCTTTCAGGAGGCAATGATGGACTCACTTGAGAACAAGGTTGCACTGATCACAGGCGGTTCGCGTGGTATCGGACGCGCGATTGCCATGGTCCTTGCCACCGGGGGCTGTGATATCGCCATCAACTTTCTGCAGTCAGCGGATGAGGCTGCCAAGGTGATCCAGGCTATCCGGGCGCTGGGCCGTCGAGCTATCGCTGTCCAGGGTGATGCGTCTAACCCTGAGGAGACATCCAGGATTCTTCAGAGCATCGAGGCGAGACTGGGGCAGGTCGACATCCTGGTCAACAACGCAGGTACGACGAAGGTGCAGAACCTGGATCAGATCCAGGCTTCGGACTGGGACTTCATCCTGCGCACCAACCTGACGTCGGCGTTCCTGGTCAGCCAGGCGGTCATCCCGGGCATGCGCCAGAGAGGTTGGGGCAGGTTAATCATGATGTCCTCCGTCGCTGCTCAGCTGGGCGGGGTCATCGGGCCTCACTACGCGGCCAGCAAGGCGGGCATGATCGGCTTGGCGCACAGCTATGCGCACTTGCTGGCGAAGGAAGGAATTACCGCCAACGCCGTGGCGCCAGCGTTGGTTGATACCGACATGATCAAGGGCAACCCTGGCATTTCTCCCGATCTGCTGCCGGTAGGGCGTTTTGGGCAAAGTCATGAAGTAGCCGAGACCGTCCTGCTGCTGGCGCGCAATGGCTACATTACCGGGCAGACGTTCAACGTCAACGGTGGCTGGTACATGAGCTGACTCATCATTAAATGGAGCACTTGCCAAGTGTATTACTCGCTGCTGGACCGCGAGTTTGAATGGGAGCTGATGCCTCTGGGGCTGCACCAGGCGGTCAGCACTCTGGTATGGAGCCCGCTGGCCAGTGCGCAATTGACGGGCAAAGTCGTACGCCACAAGGTGCCACCGGCTGATAGCCGTGTGAGCAAGGACCTGCGCATGTCGGGCGATAGTGAGCATTTGTATGCCATCACTGATGTACTGGAACAGTTGGTGGAAGAAACTGGCCGCACCGTGCCTCAAATTGCATTGGCCTGGCTGATGGCGCTACCGACGGTGCAGGGTGTGATCATTGGTGCCCGACATGCCACTCAATTGCGTGACAACCTGGAGGCGGCAACTCTGGCGTTGAATGCTCTACAGATCGAGCGTCTGGACCGCGCCAGTGCGAAGAAACCGGTTTATCCCTATGGGCATCAGCAGGCCGTATACGGCGAGCGCAACCCTAGCGCTGTATCGCTCTATCCGCCGTTGCGGCAGTGACTTCCGGCATTGGGCGCTGTCATGGAGGGGGAGCAGAGCACTGTCAGCTCTGAAGAGGGTTGATTATTTCGCGGCCAGCAGCACCAGCAAGGCCTGAATCCTGCCCATGGCGGGCAGCAGGTCGGTGGCGATGCGATCGGCTTTGGGCGTGGGAGCAACGCCCCGTGCCTTGCGGATGAACAGCGGGTCGTCGAAGCACTTGCGCAGGCGGACCAGCGACGCACTCACGGCAGGTTGCCCCAACCGCAAGTGCCGAGCTGCCCGGGATATGCTCATTTCGCGATAGATCACCAGAAACACCACCATCAGGTTCAAATCGACGCTGGCGAAAGACTGCTCATCAATGGTCACGGTCAGCCCTTCACACGGCGTATTTGTTGAAGAAACTGTTGAAGTCGATCTTCGTCACGGTACGACTGGTCAGCAGATCAATAAACGGCTTGAGGGATGGGTCCTCGAAGTGGATTTCCATCGCACGTCGATTTGCCCAGTGGCTGGACACCACCCAGGTACCCACATCCACAGAGCAACGCGCTACCAGGTAGCTGAGACAGCCGTGCACTGGACCAATCCGTTCGATGATTGTCTGAAGTTGGCTACCCAGCGTTTCGACCTGCCCATGGGCAGCGCGGATGTGCAACGTATTAATGGCTTCTATGAACATGGAGCACTCCCTCACAAGGGCATATCGATGGAAAGGCCGTCCTTGGCCGTATCAAGCGTCAGTCTTTGCTGGCCACGGCGGGCGGTTGCCAGCCACCGCCCAGCGCCTTGTACAGCTGCACTTGGCTGTCGAGCTGTTGCAGATGGTCAGTCAGCAGTTGCTGACGTGCCGCGAGCAACTGACGCTGGGCATCGAGCAAGGTCAGGTAGTTGTCCACCCCTTCGTCATAGCGCTGTTTGGCCATGTCGAAGTACTCCTGGTCCGACTGCACCAGGTCACGCTGGGACTGCAACTGGCCCTGGTAGGTGCCCAGCGCCGCCAGGCCATCGCTGACCTCGCGGAACCCGGTCTGGATGGCCTTCTCGTAGTTGGCTACACCGATGTCCTTTTGGAGCTTGGCGTAATCCAGGTTGGCCCGCAGACGGCCGCCGTTGAAGATCGGCAAGTTGATCTGTGGGGCGAAGCTCCAGTTGCCCGACCCACCGTTGAACAGCCCGCTCAGTTGGCTGCTGGCGGTACCCGCACTGGCGGTCAGGCTGATACTGGGGAAGAACGCAGCACGTGCGGCGCCGATGTTGGCATTGACGGCCAGCAGTGCGTGTTCGGCCTGGCGGATATCAGGTCGCTGTTGCAACAGTTGCGACGGTAGGCCGCTCGGGATGTCGGCGAGGCTATCGTTGCCCAGCGGTGCAGCATTGGCCAGCCCTTGTGGCAGCGGGGCGCCTAACAGCAGTTGCAGCGCGTTGGCATCCTGCGCCACTTGGCGCGTGTACAGGTACATCTGGGCGCGGGCACTGTCGACCAGGGTGCTGGCCTGGCGCACGTCCAGTGCCGAGGATGTACCGGCCTGGTCGCTGGCGGTGATCAAGCGCAGGCTGTTGTTGTAGCTTTCCAGCGTGTCCTGGGTCACTTTCAACAGTTGCTGATCGGTGCGCCAGGTGAGGTAGGCGCTGGCAACATCGCTGATCAGGCCGATCTGCACGCTGCGCTGGGCCTCTTCGGTGGCCAGGTAGTTTTCCAGCGCTTGGCGCTCCAGGCTGCGGATGCGCCCGAATACATCCAGTTCATAGGAACTGATGCCTACGTCCAGCCCGTATTGGCTATCGATACCTGCCTTGCCGCTACTGCGCAGATCTGCTGGCAGGCGCTGGCGGCTGGTGGTCGAGTCAACGCCCACGGATGGGAACAAGTCTGCGCGCTGAATGCGGAACTGCGCACGGTAGGCTTGTACGTTCAATGCTGCCACGCGCAGGTCGCGGTTGTTATTCAACGATAGATTGATCAGCTGTCGCAGTACCGGATCCTGGTAGAACGCCTGCCAACCAGGAATGGCCTGGCCGGGTGCGGCAGCACCCGGGCTATAGGCCTGGCCTTGCGGCCAGGCATCGGGTATCGGCGCGACGGGGCGCTGGTAGTCGGGGATCAGGCTGCAGGCTTGCAGGCTGGTGGCAAGGGCTACGGCCACAGTGAGGTATTTGAGTTTCATGCCTCGACTCCTTCAGCAGCCGTTTCTTTGTTTTTCCTGGTGAACAGTTTCATGACGACCACATAGAACAGGGGCACGAAGAAAATCGCCAGGAAGGTCGCCGCCAGGGTGCCGCCGACCACGCCGGTACCGATGGAATGCTGGCTGCCGCTGCCTGGGCCGTGGGCACGGGCCAGGGGCAGTACGCCCATGACGAAGGCGATGGAGGTCATGATGATCGGCCGCAGGCGCAATTTCGCCGCTTCGGTAGCCGCCTGAACCAGCGTGCGACCTTGCTTCTCGTACAGTTCCTTGGCGAACTCGATGATCAGGATGGCGTTCTTTGCCGCCAGGCCCATTGTGGTCAACATGCCGACCTGGAAGAACACGTCGTTGGACAGGCCGCGCATCAGCGTGGCCGCCACCGCGCCCATTACACCCAGTGGCACCACCATCATCACCGACACCGGTACCGTCCAGCTTTCATACAAGGCTGCCAGGCACAGGAACACGATCACTAGCGATAGCACGTACAGGGCCGGGGCTTGGGAACCGGCGGCACGCTCTTCATAGGACAGGCCGGTGTACGCCAGGCCGATACCCGTTGGCATCTGCTGGGCAATACGCTCCACCGCCCGCATGGCGGCGCCGGTGCTGTAGCCTGGTGCGGGTTGACCGAGGATCTCCACCGACGCAATGCCGTTGTAGCGCTCAAGCTTGGGCGACCCGTAGATCCACTTGCCGGTGGCGAAGGCCGAGAACGGCACCATGCTGCCCTGGGCGTTGCGCACGTACCATTTGCCGAAGTCTTCTGGCGACAGGCGCGAGTCTTCATTACCTTGCACGTAGACCTTCTTCACCCGGTCGCGGTCGATGAAGTCGTTGACGTAGGCCGAGCCCCAGGCCACCGACATGGTGTTGTCGATATCAGCGATGGACACCTGCAGCGCTCGAGCCTTCTCCTTGTCGATCTCGACCTTGTACTGCGCTTCGTCATTCATGCCGTTGGGGCGGGTCATGGCCAGCACCGGATCCTTGGCGGCCAGGGCCAGGAACTTGTCTCGGGCGGCCATCAGGTTGGCGTGGCCGACACCGCCGTTGTCCTGCAGGAAGAAGTCGAAACCGGTGGCGTTACCCATTTCCAGAATGGCGGGCGGTACCACGGCAATGACGTTGGCTTCCTTGATTTTCGAGAAGCGCGCCTGGGCACGCTTGGCTACTTCGAACACCGATTGCGAGGCATCCTTTCGCTCGCTGAACGGGCGCATGTTGACGAACACCAGGCCCGAGCTCTGGCCGCGGCCGGCGAAGCTGAAGCCATTGATGGCAAACGCCGAGTCGACGCTGTCGTGCTCGTCTTTGGTCAGGTAGTCCTTGACCTGGGTCAGCACCGCTTCGTTACGCTCGGCGCTCGCGTTTTGCGGCATCTGCACTTGCACCAGGAACATGCCCTGGTCTTCGTCGGGCAAGAACGCGCTGGGCAACTTGGTGAACAGCAGCACGACGATGGCCAACAGGGCCAGGTAGACCAGCATGAAGCGGCCGCGCCCCTTGAGCATGCGTTTCACGCCACTTTCGTAGCGCGAGGTGTTGCGCTCGAACATGCGGTTGAACCAGCCGAAGAAGCCTTTTTTCTCGTGGGCGCCGGGGGCGTGTGGCTTGAGGATGGTGGCGCACAGGGCAGGGGTGAACACAAGCGCGATCAGCACCGAGAAGCCCATGGCCGCGATGATGGTGATCGAGAACTGGCGGTAGATGATGCCCGCAGAGCCGCCGAAGAAGGCCATGGGCAGGAACACCGCCGAAATCACCAGGCCGATACCCACCAGCGCACCGGAAATCTGGTCCATGGACTTGCGCGTCGCTTCCTTGGGCGACAGGTGCTCCTCGACCATCAGCCGCTCGACGTTCTCCACCACCACGATGGCGTCGTCCACCAGCAGGCCGATGGCGAGCACCATGGCGAACATGGTCATTACGTTGATGGTGAAGCCGCAGGCGAACAGCACGCCGAAGGTCGCCAGCAATACTACCGGTACCGCCAGAGCCGGGATCAGCGTGGCACGCAAGTTCTGCAGGAACAGGTACATCACCAGGAACACCAGCACGATCGCTTCAAACAGGGTGTGCACCACCGAGTGAATCGAGGCGGCCACGACCGGCGAGGTGTCGTAGGGGTAAATCACTTCCACGCCTTTTGGCAGGAAGGGTTTGATCTTGTCCACGGTCTCATGCACGCGGGCAACGGTGTCCAGCACGTTCTCGCCGGGCGCCAGGCGCAGGGCGATACCGGCCGAAGGGTGGCCGTTGTATTTGTTGAAGATGGAGTAGTTTTCACTGCCCAGGCTGACTTCAGCCACATCGCTCAGGCGCACCTGGGAGCCATCGGGGTTGACCTTGACCAGGATTTTGCGAAATTCCTCGGGGGAATGCATGCGCACGTCGCCGATCACCGTGGCGCTCAGTTGCACGCCACGCTTGGCTGGCAGGCCGCCGATCAGGCCAGACGATACCTGCACGTTTTCGGCTTCGATGGCCGCGGTGACATCAGCAGGCACCAGCTGGTAGCTGTTGAGCTTGGCGGGGTCCAGCCAGATGCGCATGGAGTTCTGCGTGCCCAGTTGCAGGAAGTCACCCACGCCTTTGGTCCGCGAGATCGGGTCCTGCATGTTCGACTGGATGATGTTGCCCAGGTCGAAACCATTCAGGCGGCCATCGGTGGAGATCAGGCCCACGATCAGCATGAAGTTGACCTGGTACTTCACCACGCGAATACCCTGGCGCTGCACTTCTTCGGGCAGTTGCGGGGTGGCCAGTTGCAGCTTGTTCTGCACCTGCACCTGGGCAATATCCGGATTGGTGCCCTGGTCGAAAGTGACGATGATCTGCATGCTGCCATCGGTGTTGCTGTTGGAGGTGATGTAGCGCAAGCCCTCCATGCCATTGAGCTGCTGCTCGATGACCTGCACCACGGTATCCTGCACCGTCTGCGCCGAAGCGCCCGGGTAGGTCACGCTGATCTGCACCGCAGGCGGCGCGATGTTGGGGAACTGGTTGATGGGCAGCGAGCGGATCGCCAGTGCACCCCCGAGCATGATCACCAGGGCAATCACCCAGGCAAAAATGGGTCGGTCTATAAAGAAGCGGGACATGCTGAAGTACCCTTAGTTGGCGGCGGTGGTGAACGCGGTCACCAGGTCGGCGTTGGTGGCCTGGCTAGGCTTGACCTTGCTGCCATCGCGCAGCGACTGGATGCCCTGGGTCACCACTTGCTCACCCGGCTCCACGCCCTTGCCCACCAGGAAGGCATTGCCGACGGTGCGCAGGGTCTGCAATTCACGCAGCTCCACGCTCAGGTCAGGCTTGACCACCCAGGCGGTGGCCTTGCCACGGCTGTCGAAAATGATTGCGTTCTGCGGCACTAGCTTGGCGGTCTCCGCCACGCCTTCCTTCAGTTGCGCATGCACGAACATGCCGGGCAGCAGCTTGCGGTCGGGGTTGGGGAACTCGGCGCGCAGGGTGACCGAGCCGGTGCCCTGGTCGACGCTGACTTCGGAGAACTTCAGGGTGCCGGGCAGCGGGTAGGCACTGCCGTCGTCCAGGGTCAGGTTGACCTGGGCCTGGTTCTTGCCGGCGCTTTGCAGGCTGCCCGAAGCCAGTGCGCGTTGCAGCGCCAGGATGCGGGTGATCGGCTGCGTCACGTCGACGTAGATCGGGTCTAGCTGGTTAACCGTGGCTAGTTCCTGGGACTGGCCGTTGGTGACCAGCGCGCCTTCGGTGACCGCCGAACGGCCGATGCGGCCGGTGATCGGCGACAGCACCCGGGTGTACTGCACATTGATGCGGGCCACTTCCACTGAGGCCTGGGCCTGCTTGTAGGCAGCCTGGGCATCGTCGTACTGCTGACGGCTGACGGCATTGGTCTTGAGCAGGCGCTCGTAGCGCTCGGCCAGGTTCTGCGCGCTGGTGAGGTTGGCCTCGGCGCGGTTGAACTCGGCTTTATAGGTGGCCGGGTCAATTTGATACAGCTGCTGGCCTTTCTTGACCTCACTGCCTTCGTCGAACAGCCGCTGCTGGATGATGCCGTTCACCTGCGGGCGTACTTCGGCAACGCGGTAGGCCGAGGTGCGGCCGGGCAGGTCATTGGTCAGGGTCAGGGGTTGCGATTTTACCGTGTAGACGCCCACGTCGATGATGGGGTTGGCCACGGCGACTGGGTCGCTCTTTTGGCACCCTGCGAGGATCACCGCGGCAAGTGGGAGGACATGTAGCGCACGTGAAGGCCGGAAGCGAGTCACTTGGTTTTCTCCGAGCAAGGACTTTTAAATCAGAGACTTGGAATCCATTCCGGAGCATCCGGTGAATTCAGGTCAGTAGACCGATGTCGCCCCCTGAGGAGGAATCGATATGGGATAACGAATTTTTAAGATCCTAACATCCCATGTATACTCGGTCGATGAGAAATATTCCTAAATGGTGTTTTTGGGGGTGTGGTCAGACGTCGCAGTTCAGGTGCGAACGGCATCTGGCGGCGTTTTCAATCACGGGATCGGTGCGAAGAAATGGCCAGAAAAACGGCGGAAGAAGCTGAAATGACCCGGCAACGCCTGCTGAGTGCAGGGTTGGCAATATTTGCGGAAAATGGCTGTGCCGGCACCACGGTCGAGATGATTGCCGCCAAGGCCGGTGTGACGCGCGGTGCGGTGTATTGGCATTTCAAGGGGCGTAACAGGCTTTTGCAGACCGTGCTGGAGCAGAGTGTGTTGCCGGTCGAGCAGTTCGTTGTCTCAGGTTCGGGGTTGACCGTGGCGATGGTGCAGCTTGAGGCCGCGCTGCAGGCAACGTTCACTGAGCCTGCCTCCAGGCAGTTGTGCGAAATCCTGCTCAATAACCGTGAACCGCTGGGGCACGCGTGTCTGATTTCTCTGCGCCTTCAGCGCGCGCAGCAGCGTTTCTGCGAGCAGATGGAAGTGATCTTGGGCGAGGCGGTAGTGGCCGGTGAACTGGCTGCGGATTTCGACGTGCCGGCGACGGGGCATTTTCTCAAGGTGTTTCTCATGGGCTTGTTGTTCGAGTGCAGCCGGCATCCGCTGTTGCTGGCCACCCATATCGCGTCGTCGCTGGGGGTCATGCGAGCGACGCTATGCCGTGCTGCGGCGACGTCCTCGTAGCCACGGCAATTGTCTTTGTGGGGGCATCGTGATCAATGTCGGTCCCTGCCACGATCCGTGCAGGAGCCGGCCTTGGCCGAGGTGCAGCTGCCGCCGATAGTGAGGCCGGTAAATTCGTGGTGGGCAACAGCTCGCTGGCAAGCCAGCTCCACTACAGGTAGGGGATCTGTCTTGCACCGTCACCCTGCGGGCGCTGGGGATATCCATGGAGCCCCCAGCAGCGATCATCATTTGTGCAGGTCGGGGGGCAGGGCGGCTAGCGCTCCAGGGGTAGCCTTGACGCTTTCGATGAAGGCCTGTGTGCACTGGCGGGCCTGTTCAAAGCTGGCCATCGCACAGTAACGCACGCCAAACCCCCGGGAGCGCTTTTCCATGTCCTGCGCATGGGCGTCACGCTCCTCGGCGCTGGGTACGATACCGACCATCGCCGCTACTCGGCCGGCCAGCAACAGCCGGTTCTTCTTGAACCAGATGCCGCGGGTCCGGAAGTCCTCGGGTGTTTCATTGAGTGCTTCGGGCTCGAACGCCACCACAAACAGCCGCCCGCTTTCCAGCAGTGCATCCATCTCGCGGTTCCATTGCTCGGCATAACCGGGCGGGCAACGTTCGGAGATCAGCGAGACAAAGGGGAACTCAGACACGTCATGCAGGTAAAAATCCATGATATCTCCCAGGCGCAAAGCGCCGGCAAGGTGCGATGAATTAATCCTAACATCCCATATTTATCGTTGTCGATGAGAAAGATTCCCAATTGGTGAGCGGCATGATCAGCGGCGGTAGAACCCCAGAAAGATGGCAACGGCTTGGGCGACCACCTCGGCCCGCTTTTTTTCGGTCAGCGTGCTGCTGTCGCCCATCACCCGGACCCACAGCACGGTTTCATCGATCATGCCCAGAAACTGTTGGGAGGCCAGGTCGGCATCGGTGATTGCCAGCGTGCCACGTCGCCCCAGCTCCGCGATGTAATTGCGCACCGCGCTGACGGCAGGGGTTTTGCCCACCTCGAAAAAGCGTTTGGTGAGTTGCGGAAAGCGCGGGCCTTCGCTGATCACCATGCGCAGGAAGTCCACGGCAAGAGGCGGGGACCAGAACGCGGCGACGCCAGTACCAATGGTGGTGAGGCCTAGCTCGGGGTCGGCCAGTGCCGCCTCATCGGTAGCAATGTCCATCACCGGAAACGCGCGCCACATGCGTTCGGCCACCGCGCCGAACAACGCTTCCTTGCCCTCGGGGAAGCGGTTGTAAAGGGTTTGCCGAGCGACGCCCGCAGCCTTGGCGATCACCTCCATGCTGCTGCCTTCAAAGCCATGCTGGATAAACATGCGCCCCGCAGCGGCGAGGATGACGTCCTGCTTGGACCGGTTGCTGGTCGGCGAAAGGATTTCATCGAACAGGGAAGGTGCGGCAGCATTCATGGGGTGGGTGATCTCGTATCGGTGCGGGTTGGGCGGCACGTTCATTCTAAGGCATTAGGACGGCAAGGTCGCCTTCGAGCGAGTATGTCGATACCAGCATCGTCCAACTTTTTGGGAATCAATCTCATTGCGCAGTTAAACATGGGATGTTAGGATCGTCCCACTTATTCAACGCTATGCGGTAATCGCCATGCAGCTCATCAGCGCCCCCGACAGTAGGAAGCGCACTTGGGTGTCCTCAACCATTGATGGCATTCGTAATCACATCAGCGATCGAACCTTCCAAGTGGGTGATCGCTTGCCGGCGGAAGCAGACCTGGTACGCCAGTACGGTGGCGGCAGGCATACCGTGCGTGATGCCCTGCGGTTCCTGGTCAACTGGCAGTTGCTGGAGATTCGTGCCGAGGGCGGTATCTATGTGCGCTGCGATCACGGCGATACCGAAGCTTTCCGCCGGCGCAACCGTGCCGGCATCCGTGACCACCTTGAGATGCAGGGTGTGATGGAAGTGGAGGCCGCGCGCTTCGCTGCCCAGCGCCGTTCCATGGCTGACATTCGCCGCCTGCGTGCCTGCCTGGCCGCACGCGGCGAATACAGCGCCAATGATGAGCTGGAGCATTTCCTGGAGCGTGATCGTGAACTGCACCGGGCCATTGCGCTGGCATCGCATAACACCGCGATACAAAGCATGTACCGCTCCTTCAGCGTTGCGGTGCGCAGCCACAGCCTGGCGATTTTTGCCGATGACCAGTTGCAGGAGCCGGACCTGGCGGCGCACGCGGGTATCGTCGACTCGATCATTTATGGCGACGACGTGGGCGCTGCCGCTGCGGCGCGCGAGCTGGTGCAGCCCATGATCGACCGTCTTTCTGTGTTGTTGGCCCAGCAAAGCCGGGCACCTGCGGCGGCTGGCCGCTCCACCTTGTGGGTATGAATATGAAAATCATTTTTTCCGTCAATCAATGCTCCCCCGTTGAACAGCGACTGTTGCGAGCGCTGCGCGCCATGAACTGGGAGGGTTTCTGGCCAGCCCAGGCAGGCTTTTTCCTGGAAGAGATGGGCTTCACCACGGCGCAGGCATTCTCGTTTGCCAGCCTGATGCAGTGCATTCTCGAGGCTGACCCGGCGTTCATGCTGCTGGGACCGGCGTCGGGCTTTGTGTCCCGTGACGAGCTGAATCTGCTCGCTGCGTTGGGTACCTCGTCGCGCAAGAGCAGCAATATCTTGCCCGATGTCGAAGATGGCTCGCCTGCAGTGCTCAAGAGTCTGCTCGATACCTGCGGCGTAGCGCTGCGCAAGGCGTCGCTGCCGATGAAGACCCGTGCCACGTTGATCAATGGCCGGACACTGCCGCCCATGGTGGCGCAGATTCTGCCCTTCCAGGGCGAGATTTCCATGCGCCGGGTCAAAGTGGTCTCGATCCATCAACCGACCCCGCGGGTGCGGCGCATCGTGCTGGGTGGCTATGCACTCAAGAGTTTCGTGACCGATTACCCCGCGCAATGGATCAAGGTGTTCCTGCCTGCGCCGATCGGGCATGAAATAGGCCGTGCTTTCACCATTCGTGATTTCGACACGGTGACCAAGCAGTTGACCTTCGACATCGCCCTGCATGAAGGCGGCCCAATGTCAGAGTGGGCGTTGACGGCCAAGATCGGCGATGAGCTGCAGATCGCCGGCCCGCGTGGTGGCTTCAAGGGTATCAACGACAAATCCTGGCTCGTCCTGGCAGGCGATGAAACCGGCCTCCCCGCCATTGCCGCCATCGTCCGTACGTTGCCGGCGCATCTGCTGGTGCATGTCTTCATCGAAGTCGCCGACGAAAGCGAGAAGCAGTTTCTCGCTACTCAGCCGCGTACCTGCGTGCGCTGGGTGTATCGCAACGGTTCGGCCGACCAGCCGGCGGAAACCCTCGCCCAGGCGCTGCGATATAGCCCCTTGCCAGTGCGTGGTGGTGATGCGTGGATCGCAGCGGAGGCCTCGGTCATCCGTTCCATTCGCACGCAGTTGCTGCGCGAGCGAGGTTTTGAGCTGGGCCGTGTGCAGGCGGCCGGCTATTGGAAACAGGGTGAGCAGGACCACTGCGACCTGGCTGCTGGTTAACCCTTCAACCTTACTTTTCGCGGAAAGACACATGGATAACCGGCGCAAATACATCAGCGCGCGCTCGTTCGGCCTGGGGTCGAGCAAGACCGATACGGACATTGCCTTGACCGCGCAGCCCTTCAAGTCGAAGCTCGCCGTTCGCTCCGCCTGGACCCTGTTTGCCATTGGTTTGTTGTACGTGTCGTTCGGGGTCTGCTTCGGCATGCTGGAATACGGTATTCCTCCCATTCTGATGACGCGCGGCGTCGACCTGGCGTCCATGGGCTGGGTAATCGCGTTGTACATTCCGTTCGGCCTGACTTTCCTGTGGGCGCCACTGGTGGATAGCAAGCGCTTGCCGTGGTTGAGCTATCGCGTCGGCTGGATCGCCGCAGCACAGGGCGTCAGCTCCGTGCTGCTGGCCGTCGTGGCATTTGCCCAGGGGCTGGGGGCTGTGAGCCTGTTCGGGCTGGGCCTGGCTATCTGCTTCGCCGTGGCGACGATGGATCTGGCCTTGGATGCCTTGGCGGTAGACATCATAGGCGCGCAATTTCGCGCGGTGGCGGCGGGGCTCAAGGTTGCGGCGCTGGCCCTTGGCGGGTTGATTGGTGGCGGGGTGCTGGTAGGGCAGTTCAGCCAGTTGGGTTGGACTGCCACGTTCCTGATAACGGCGACCCTGCCGGTGCTGACCTTGCTGCCGGTGCTGGTCCTCACCCGCGTCGACTGTGCGCGTCGAACCAGCCTGCAACGCCCCAGCCTGCGGGTAGCGCTGGGGCGTCCCGGTGCACTGCGACAGATTCTGCTGCTGTCGCTGATGACCACGGTCACCCTCTCCCTCGTGTATTTCCAACGGCCGCTGCTGGTGAAAATGGGCGTGCCATTGGCGCAGATTGGTTGGGGCATCGGCACCCTGGCACCGATTCTCAACACGGTGGCGGCGGTGGTCGCCGCCCCATTGATCGCCCTGATGTCAGCCTTCAGGACCCTGGTGATACTTGTCTTGCTCAGCGCGATCGCGGCGGGCGGCACGGTGTTCAGCCTGGGGCAGGGCTCGACTGACGGTCTGATGTCCTGGGCGTTGCTACAGGGGATTACCAGCAGCGCGCTGTCGGTGATCATCTACACCCTCATCCTCAAATGGTCTGCCCGTGAGCAGGCTGCCACTGATTACGCCGTGCTATGCGGTAGCAGTCGACTACTCACCACCCTGTGGCTGATGGCGATACCGCCTTTGCTGCCGCATATCAGCTGGGGCGTGTTCTACGCCCTGTGCATGGCCGCCCTGGTGCTGCTGACCTGGCTGATACGCCCCGAAGTGCACGGGCTCGATGAGCCTAAAGCGTAAAGCCTCATTTTATTTACCGTTGATCCGCCACGAGAACCGCTCATGAGAATCAAACAAGATGCACTGGCCTTTGATGATGTGCTGCTGGTACCAGGGTACTCGGATATCTTGCCCAAGGACGTGGTGCTGAAAACACGCTTGACCCGTAAGTTGGCATTGAATGTGCCGCTGCTGGCAGCGGCCATGGACACCGTGACCGAATCGCGGCTGGCCATTGCCTTGGCGCAGGAGGGCGGCATTGGCATCATCCACAAGAATATGTCGATTGCCGCCCAGGCGGCCGAGGTCGCGAAGGTCAAGCGTTACGAAGCGGGCGTTGTAGGTGACCCCTTGACCGTGCGCAGCGACCAGACCGTGCAGGAAGTGATCGAACTGGCGGCCCGTCACAGCATTTCCGGCTTCCCGGTGTTTGATGGGGCCAACGAGCTGGTGGGCATCATCACCAACCGCGACCTGCGCTTTGCGCCGCGAGTCGACCTGCCGGTGTCGAAGCTGATGACCCCCCGCGACAAGCTCATTTGCGTCAAGCACGGCACCAGCCTCGCCCACGCCAAGCAACTGATGCATCAATACCGCCTGGAGCGCGTACTTGTGGTGGGCCAGCCGGAAAATCGCGTGGGCCTGATCACCGCCAAGGACATCAACAAATCCATCGAGCACCCCCTTGCCTGCAAGGATGACCAGGGCCGCCTGATCGTCGGCGCGGCCGTTGGCGTGGGGGCGGAGACCGATGAGCGTGTGGAGGCGTTGATCAAGGCGGGGGCGGACGTGATTGTGGTGGACACCGCACACGGCCACTCCCGAGGCGTGATTGACCGTGTGCGGTGGATCAAGCAGCGCTATCTGGATGTGCAGGTGATCGCTGGCAATATCGCTACGCCCGAGGCGGCATTGGCGCTGATCAGTGCAGGGGCTGATGCAGTGAAGGTGGGCATCGGGCCAGGCTCCATCTGCACCACCCGGGTGGTGACAGGGGTAGGGGTGTTGCAGATCACGGCCGTGGCCAACATCGCCGAAGCGCTCCAGGGCACGGGCGTGCCGCTGATCGCCGATGGCGGCATACGCTTTTCCGGTGATATTGCCAAGGCGTTGGCTGCAGGGGCCGACTCGGTGATGCTGGGTGGGTTGTTCGCTGGCACTGAAGAGGCGCCAGGGGAAACTGAACTGTTCCAGGGGCGCAGCTACAAGAGCTATCGCGGTATGGGTTCGTTAGGTGCCATGCAGCAGGGATCCAAGGACCGCTATTTCCAGGACACCCAGAGCAGCGACAAACTGGTACCGGAAGGCATCGAGGGCCGGGTGCCTTACAAGGGGCCACTGGCGGCGATCGTTCATCAGCTGTTGGGCGGCTTGCGCTCTGCCATGGGCTACACAGGTTGCGGCACCATCGCGCAGTTGCATGAAAAGGCGGAGTTTGTACGCATCACCGGGGCGGGCCTGAGCGAGTCCCACGTCCATGACGTGCAGATCACCAAGGAGGCCCCGAACTACCGCGGTTGAACATACTGACAATATTGCGGGAGGTGGCTGCGCGGTTCCCACACCATTCGGACGCCGCAGGCGGCCTCAGGGTAAACGCGTTGGTCAGTTGCGGCCGAAGAGATTGCGTTGCACCTGCAACAGGTGCACCTCGATCAGCTCGCGAGCCAGCCGCTCGTCACGGTCGCGCAGGGCATCGACGATGGTGCGGTGCTGCGCTTCGTATTGGCTGCGACGCTCCGCGGTCAGCGAGTTTTTCTTCAGGCGGCCCCATTCGCCTTCCTCGCGGATCTGCGTGGTGAGCTCAAGAATTTTCAGGAAGAAACTGTTATGCGTGGCCTCTGCAAATGCCTGGTGCAACGCGCCATCCCACTGCTCGAACTCTTCAATGGTGGTGGCCGCTTCAGAGCGCACAATGCATTCGTCCATGCGGTCGAAATCCGCGGCCGTAGCGTAGCGCACGATCAGTGACGGCATCTGGGTTTCAATCAGCAGGCGGGCTTCCATCAACTCTGCCGGGCTGGTCTGCAGCTTGGAAGGGGCAGGCGTCTCGATAGCCGGGATAAGGCTTTGCACGTTATCGGCGACGAAGGTGCCACTGCCGACGCTTTGGGTGATCAGGCCCATTTCCTTGAGGTTCGACAGTACCCGACGTACCGACCCGCGTGAGGCCTGGAAGGATTCGCTCAGCTCGCGTTCGGCAGGCAGCTTGTGGCCCGCCGCCAGTCGGCCGCTCTCAATCTCTTCCACCAGGTATTTGGCCAGGCTGCGCGCGCCATCGGCACGTACGGACTTTTGAGCCACCATCTCACTCACGCTGAAAACCTTTTTTCGGTAGGGTCAAGGGGTTTGTAGGCTGAACGATATACCAATTGGTCTAATGTTGCAAAAAAGTGGTTGCATTGGTTCGTAAGTGGTCCTATATTCGGTTCCAGATGAACCAAAGATAGACCTAAAGAGGACCAATAATAATGAAATTCGCAACCATCGAAAACGCCGCGGGCGAACAGTCTGTTGTCCTGGTGAACAGTGAAACCGAGCGTTTCTGGCCGGTATCACAGCTGATCTCCGGATTCAAGGGCGACATGAACCAATTGGTTCTTGAATGGGCGACACTGAAATCCGACCTGGTCCCCCAAGGTGAGGGCTACACGCTGGAGGAAGTCACCCTGAAGGCGCCGATCCTGCCCAAGCGCAACCTGTTCTGCGTGGGCAAGAACTATCACGAACATGCGGCTGAATTCAGCAAGTCGGGCTTTGACCACAGCGCCAAAGACGGCGAAATCGCCCCCGAGTTTCCCGTGGTGTTCACCAAGACCCCGGACACGGTAATCGCCACCAACGACAAGATCCCACGCCATGCCGACGTGACGGACCAGCTCGACTACGAGGCTGAATTCGCGGTGATCATCGGCAAGGGTGGCCGCCGCATTTCCAAGGCTGACGCCTACGGCCATGTGTTCGGCTACACCATCGTCAACGACATGACCGCCCGCGACCTGCAGAAAAACCACCGCCAATGGTTCCTCGGCAAATCCCTGGACGGTTTCTGCCCCATGGGCCCGTGGATCGCCACCGCTGATGAAGTGAATGTCGAAGACGCCACCATCCAATGCTGGGTCAACGGCGAGCTGCGTCAGAACTCCAACATTGGCCAGCTGATTTTCGATATCCCGACCCTGATCGAAACCATCTCCGCCGGCATCGAACTCAAGGCAGGCGACGTGATCGTCACCGGCACGCCAGTGGGCGTGGGTATCGGCTTCACGCCGCCGCGCTTCCTGCAAAGTGGCGACGTGGTGCGTATTGAAGTCGCCGGCATTGGCGCGCTGGAAAACGAGGTGGCCGAGTGACTACGCAGATTCTCAACGGCATCGCCGTGGAGGTGTCGGGGCAGGGCGCGCCGCTGCTCTGCATCCATGGGCTGGGCGGCTCGTCCAACGTCTGGACGCCGGTATTGCCGGCTTTCGATGGCTTTCAGGTGATTCGCTTCGACCTGCCTGGCAGTGGCCGTTCGGCGCTAGGTAACACACCGCTGTCCATTGAACTATACGTTTCAACTGCAGAACAGGTGCTTGAAGCCCTGGGTGTCGACAAAGTGCACATGGTGGCGCATTCCATGGGCACCATCGTGGCCGCTCACTTCGCGGCCAAGCACCCTGAGCGTGTGACCAGCCTGGCGCTGTTCGGGCCATTGCTGGCGCCGCCGGACGCAGGCCGCGCAGGGATCGAAGCGCGCGCCAAGATGGCGAGCGAGGGCGGGCTGCTGGCACTGCAGGAGATTGCTGACGCCATTGTCGGGGGCGCGATTGCCCAACAGACCCGCGACGAACAGCCTGCGGTGGTGGCGCTGGTTCGTGAATCGATCATGCGTCAGACCAGCGAGGGCTACGGGCAGAGCTGCGCGGCCCTGGCCAAGGCACAGTCGGCGCAAGTGGAGCGAATCAAGACGCCCGTGCTGCTGGTGACGGGTGATCAGGACGGCGTGGCGCCGTCGGCCAGTGTCAGCGCTTTCGCAGCTCGCCTTGCTGATGCCCGGGTCAATGTGTTCACCACCTGCGGCCACTGGACGACTTACGAGAAGCCGCATGCGTGCGTGCGTGAATTGAAAGCGTTTTACAGCAGTTTGAAATGACCTGTGTGGCTGGCAGGTTTCTGCCGATCCCTGTCAGCCACTTTCTTATCACTGGAGTGTTTTTCAACCAAACCAAGCACCAAGCCTGTGCCCAGCACCAAGCCTGTGCGACTCGGACAGTCTGCGGAGAATACAGATGCCTAATAATAAGATTGCATTCACCAACGTTACTATTTTCGATGGCGGCGGCGACAAGCCCTTCAAGGGCAGCGTGCTGGTCGAGAATAATCGTATCACCCGAATCCTGCGTGGCACCGCCAAACTGCATGACCTGGATGCGCAAACTGTCGATGGCAAGGGCGCGTTCATGATGCCCGGCATGACTGAAGCGCATACGCATTTCTCCTGGAACGATCAGCCGACCCTGTCGGCCATTCAAATGATGCCGCCTGAAGAGCACATCCTCTGGTGTGTGGGCGTTGCCAAGCGCTACCTGGACATGGGCTGGACCTCTTGCATCGGCGCCGCCGCTGCCAAAGCCCGCCTTGACGTCGTCTTGCGCAATGCAATCAACGCCGGCCAGTTCCCGGGGCCGCGCTACCTGGCGGGCAGCCAGGAAGTCAGCACCCTTGGTGCATTGGGCGACAATACCTTGCCCCACCTGCCATTCCCCGAACTCAACTTTGGCGCCCTGTGCTGTGGCCCGGAAGAAATCCGTAAAACCACCCGCACCTTCATCAAATACGGCGTGGACCACCTGAAGATCAATCTGTCCGGCGAGTACATCGCCGGTATCTCGGCCGAAGCCTCGCCGTTTTCGGAAGAGGAGATCGCCATGCTGGTGTCCGAGGCCAAGCGCTTCGGCAAGCGCGTGGCGGCCCATGCCCGTTCGGCCGAGTCAGTGAAGCAGTGTGTGCGCTACGGTATCGAGATGATCTACCACGCAAGCTTCGCCGACGAAGAGGCGCTGGACATGCTGGAGGCCAACAAGGAGAAGCACTTTGTGGCGCCCGGCCTGGCCTGGCTGATTCGCACCACCTACAACGCCTCCGAGTATGGCATCACGCCGCAGATTGCCGAGAAGATGGGCTACAAGCGCGAGCTGGAAGCGGCCTGCGAAACCCTGCAGAAAATGCACAAGCGTGGCATCCGCGTGCTGCCGGGCGGTGACTATGGTTTCGCCTGGATGCCCCATGGCACCAACGCCATGGACCTGGAGTATTTCACCACCTACCTGGGCATGACCAACATGGAAGCCCTGATCGCAGCCACTCGTTATGGCGGCCAGATCATGATGCAGGGCGACAGCCTGGGGCAGATCAAGGAAGGCTACCTGGCCGACGTGATGCTGGTGACCGGCAATCCGCTGGCCGACATCCGCGTGCTGCAGGACCCGGACAAGATTGCCCTGGTGATGAAGGACGGCGTGATTCACAAGAGCTCCCTGCCTGTGCAGCCGCCGCGTGCGGTCATTCATCGCATGCCTGGCCACCACAAGGTCGCCCGGGCTGTGCATCACTAGCGCTTTAGTCTGAACAAAGGGCGCTGAGTGGCGCCCTGTTCCCCCCCCAACTCACTGTGACCTGCATCGCGAGCATCCGCGAGATGGCCTTGATAGCCGCAGGCCAGCCCTGAGACGTTACTTCCAGAACGTCGCGCCGATCCGGTTCATCCACTTGGCGTTGCCGCGCTTGGCGCCCAGCAGTTGGTCGAGCTTCTCGAGCAGGGGGGCCAGCATATTGCGAGCCGCAGAGGCCGCGGCCTCTTCATCACCCGCCACGATGGCGTCGACGATGGCGATGTGGTCGGCCAGGCTCGGCTCGGGCAGTTCGACGTCGGCGAAGATGCTTTTGGTGTGGGTGTGGATGGACGCGTTGAAGTAGGCGTACAGCGCCTGCAGCGCGCTGTTGTTGGAGGCCGTGGCGATGGCGACATGGAAGCTGCGATCGCGCTCCAGAAAATTATCCAGATCGCCGTCCTGGGAGTACTCGCCACGCCCGTCCAGGGCCTTTTTCAGGCGCGCGATGTCCTGGGGCGTACGGCGCCGGGCCGCAAAGCGGGCGGCTTCGGACTCCAGAAGGCATTGCAGTTCGATATGGTCACGCAGGCCGGAACGGTTGAGTTTGTTGACCGTCTCCGCCGGGTCCAGTTCACGACGCACGTAGGTGCCGTCACCCTGACGCACCTCCAGCATGCCAGAGTGCGACAGCACGCGAATGGCTTCACGAATGGTATTGCGGCCCACCTGGAACTGCTCGACGAGCTCCGCTTCCTTGGGGATACACTCCCCGACTTTCCACACGCGCTTATCGATCAGGCCGCGAATGGCGTCGATGGTTGACTCAACCAGCGAACGACGCTGGACAGGGGTGCTTGGATTTTCCATTGTGCCTCTTGGTCCCGATGTGCGATAGATCCGCAGATCCTATGTCTGCCATTATACGCAAGACCCTCACTGTGATCTGCGCCCTGTCAGCGTCACGGCCACCGAGTCGGTAAAGCGCAGTGCCAGCAGGCGCTCTACCCTGATCTTCGCGTAGCGAACGGCGTCGAATTCCATGACCTTGTTCAACAACTCCTGCGCCAGGCGTTCAAGCAGGGCGAAGCGTTGGTTTTCCACGTGGGGCATCAACGCTTCCACCACCTGCTGGTAGTCCACGGCCGCATCGACATCGTTGTTGGCCATGACTTCGTTGGCGTCATACATCAGCACCAAGGTGATGCGCAGGTCTTGCTTGTAGCGCATTTCATCCTCCAGCACGCCGATGTAACTGCGCATGCTGAGGTTGTTGACTTCTAACCTGGCCAACCCGGAAGCAAAAGGTTTCATGCCCTCAGCTCCGCCGGATCAGTTGCAGAAACTCTTGCCGGATGGTGCTGGAGGAGCGGAACGAGCCCAGCATCACCGACGTCATCATCTGCGAATTCTGTTTCTCCACCCCCCGCATCATCATGCACATGTGCTGGGCCTCGATCACCACGCCGACACCGGCGGCGCCGGTTACCTCACGGATCGCCTCGGCGACTTGCTGGGTCAGGTTCTCCTGAATCTGCAGACGGCGGGCATACATGTCGACGATGCGCGCCACTTTGGACAGCCCCAGCACCTTGCCGGTGGGGATATAGGCCACGTGGGCCTTGCCAATGAACGGCAGCAGGTGGTGTTCGCACAGCGAATACAATTCGATATCGCGCACGATGATCATTTCGTCACTGGTGGCGCTGAACAGTACGCCGTTGACCAGCGTGTCCAGGTTTTGCTCATAACCGCGGCACAAATAGCGCATCGCCTTGGCTGCGCGCTTGGGGGTGTCGAGCAGCCCTTCACGGTCGGGATCTTCGTTCAAGGATTCCAACACACCTCGAAAATGCTGCTGCAGGGATTCAGTCACGACAGTCTACCTGGAAATAACGGGATTTATAGATCCTAACATCCCATCTATAGGTCGGCAATGAGACTGCTTCTCCACTGACTAATGGCTCAGACGCTCCTGCAGAAACGCCGCCAGTGCCCGCACGCGCTCGGGGATGTAACGCGTGGGCGGAAAGACCAGGAAAAACTCGAAGGCCTCACCCGAGTGCCAGTCTTCGAACAACGGCACCAGTTCGCCACGGCGAATCTCTTCTACACCGTAGTAGCTGGGCACTTGAATCGCACCCAGCCCGCGGCAGGCAGCGGCGACCAACGCCAGGCCGTTGTCACTGCCCAGCCGGCCACGGGGCTGTAGTACATGGGCGGCATCGCGCCGCTTGAAGTGCCAGGGGCGGCCCACCAAGGGCAGGCACAGGCTTGGGTCCAGGTCGAGCGGCGAGACCAGTGCACTCGCCTGTGCTTTCAGTTCAGGGGCAATCAACGTGCGTCCGGGAAAGGTGATCAAATGCCGGGCGATAAGGGTTGAATCGGCGAGGGGCCCCAGGCGGATGCTGAGATCCACTCCCTCACCGACCAGGTCCACGTTGCGTGCAATGACGTTGACGAACAACTGGATATTCGGATGCCGATCGGTGAAGTCAGCCAGCAGAGGCAGCACCGTGGTTTCGGCAAAATGCCCGGCAAGGCTGATCTTGATGTTGCCCTTGATCTCGGCGCGGCCCAGACGGGCCTCGTCATGGGCTTCCTCCATACCGTCGAGCAAGGTACGGCACTGCTTGTAGAACTGTTGGCCGGCCTCGTTGAGCACGCAACCGCGGGCGGTACGCTGCAGCAACAGTTGTTCGAGGCGGCGTTCCAGCGTGCCCACTTTGCGACTGACATGGGCCACTGATGTAGCCAGTAATTTGGCCGCCGCACTGAAGCTGCCGCTTTCGGCGGTTGCAACGAATTCAGGGATGCCGTCAAGCAATGTGAGCTTTGCCATGGTGTAAAGCTGCTTCTCTTTTTTCGATCTACTACTACCAATTTGATAAGCATACGCTAACTCCCATCACGTCAGACAGCTCGTTTGGCCAGGAGGATCCTATGCCTTTCGTTATTTATGCCTGTGCTCTTTGTGCGTTCGCGCTCGGCCTCAGCGAATTTGTGGTCATCGGCCTGGCGCCGGTGATGGGTGGCGATTTCGCCGCCTCAGCCGCCCAGGTCGGCCGGACCGTCACGTTGTATGCCCTGGGAGTCACCATCGGCGGGGCGCTCCTGACGGCCTTGAGCGCCGGCCTGTCGCGCAAGCGCTTGCTGACCGGGACGTTGCTGGTCTTCGCTGCGGCCCATGTGGCCATGTACCTGGCGCCCAGCCTGCACATTGTCAGCGCTGCGCGATTGGTCGCCGGCATGACCCACGGGGTGTTTCTCGCGGTCGCCGCCAGCACGGCGGCGCAACTGGTGGATAGCCGCAAGTCAGGCAGCGCCGTCGCGATGGTGTTCAGCGGTTTGACCGTCGCCCTGGTCGCCGGGGTGCCATTGGGCGCCTACCTGGGTACCCGGGTAGGCTGGCGCCTGGTACTGCTGGCCGTCGCGGTGGCCGCCTTCATCGGTGTCGCATTGCTGGCCCGCACTGTGCCCTACGACAAACCCAGTGGTCGGGGTGTCTCGCTGGCACTGTGGGCCAAGGTGGTAACCAACCGTGCATTGCTCGCCGTGGTCCTGGTGACCGTGTTGACCTACTCGGCAGTGTTCACCGTTTACACCTATATCGCTGCGTTCCTGACCCAGGTCACCGGCATGTCCGAGAGCAGTGTCAGCGTCGCGTTGCTGGTGTTCGGCGGTGCCGCGATTGTCGGCAATCTCAGCGGCGGATGGCTGCGTGATCGAATCGGTTCCATTGCCGCCTCGCTATGCGTGGTGCTGATACTGATCGTCACCTTGCTGGCCATGAGTGGGCTGGCCCACTCCGCGGTGGCCATGACGGTCATTGTCGGTGCCCTGGGCATTGTTGCCTTCTCGGCGGTCTCGGTTTTCCAGTCGCGCATCATCGAAGTCGCCCAGCGCGTTGCGCCGGACAGCGGTGACATCGCCTCGGGCCTGAATATCGCCGGTTTCAACCTGGGCATCGTGCTCGGCTCGCTGGGTGGTGGCTGGGTGATTGATCACGTCGGGGTGAGCGCCCTGGGCGGTTTCGCCGTGGCCATCTGCGTTGCTGCACTGTGCCTGCTGCTGGTTCAGCGCCTCAACGCGCAACGCATTCAGGTGCTCGAAAACGCCTGATTATCTACCTACCCATTAATCCTCGAAGGAGATTTACATGTCTTATCACGGCAAGAAAGTAGTCATTCTCGGTGGCGGCTCGGGCATGGGCCTATCCTTGGCAGAAAAGATTGTGGCGCTGGGCGGCCAGGCAGTCATCTGCGGCCGCAACACCGCCAAATTGCAGGCAGCGGCTGATCGGCTGGGAGCTGCAGTCAGTGTATCGACCTTTGACCTGGGGGAAGAGCAGGCGGTAAAGGCCGCCTTCGACCGCATCGGCGCCTTCGATCACCTGGTCAGCACGGCCGCACAACTGACCTTTGCCCCGGCCGTAGAACTGACGACCGAGCAGGTGCAGTCCATGCTGGTATCGAAGTTCTGGGGACCTTTCTACGCCTCCAAATACGCGGCGCCGCACATCGCCAAGAATGGCTCGATTACCTTCTTCTCGGGCCTCGCCGCGTATCGGCCTGCACCGGGTGCTTCAGTCGTGGCCTCGTTGAATGCCGGCCTGGAAGGCTTTGCGATGACATTGGCGCTGGAGCTGAAACCGGTGCGGGTCAATGTAGTGTCGCCAGGTGTAGTGGATACCCCCACCTGGGATTTCCTCAGCGATGCCGACCGCAAGGGGCTGTTGGACAGTGTGGCAGCCAGTCTGCCGGTTGGACGGGTAGGGCAGGCAGCCGATCTGGCTGATGCCGCGTTGGCGGTCATGGGGAATGGGTTTATCAGTGCCACGGTGTTGCATGTAGACGGCGGTGGGCGAGTTGCCTGAGGACTTTCCGAGTCTTCCCGAAAGCCGGCGATATCACGCGATACGCCGACGCTGTTCACACAGGACTCCGAGCCGGTCAGCGTTTGCAGCGCTGTTTGGGGGGACCACCTTTGCATAGTCCCCCCTATGATTTTGCGAGCAACCTCAGTGACCAGTCGATCGAGAGTTTCCTGGTCTCCCATCAGAGCGGCGACAGTACCCAGCAGTGGTAACAGAGTCGTCGTTTCGAAGTAGCGTGTCCTGTCGGTGTCTGTCATTTCGCATGGCCATGGCATCTTCGATGTCATCGGTGTCGACCGGCATGTGGACAAAACGCTCAACCCACCGCTTACCAGTGGTAACTCAACTTGGCGGTAACCTCGCGGGCCGGGTTGTAATAGTTCGCCGTGCCGGTACCGACCACGTGTTGCTCATTCAGCAGGTTGCTGACATTCACGGCAAGGTCGGTGCCCTTGGTGATCTTGTATTTGAAGGCAGCGTCGAACAAGGTGGCGCCATCGCTTTTGCCGGTGTTGGCGGCGTTCAGGTAATAGGCCCCCACATAGCGCGCGCCCAGCCCAACGCTCACGTCTGTGCCCGGCACGTCGTAGTAACTCCACAGTGAAGCGGAATGCTTCGGCGCCGTGGTGAACGCGTTGCCTTTCAAAGAGGTGCCGTCGTAAAGCGAGCCTCGTACGACCTCAGAATCCATGTAGGAATAGGCGCCAATCAGGCTAACGTTTTGCGTTATCTGGGCCTTGCCTTCCAGGTCGAGGCCACGGATGTGTGACTCACCCACTGTCTGCTGCTCGATGATGCCGCTCGGCAGCACTACGGCGATCGCGACGTTTTCCTGGGTCAGGTCATAAACGGCTGCCGAGAACAGCGCGTTCATCCCCATGGGCGAGTATTTCACCCCCACTTCGTACTGTTTACCGGTCTGTGGTGTCACGCCAACCTGGGGCGGCGAGACCGATTCGACCATGCTCACATACGTGGAGACTTCATCGTTGACCATGTACGTCAGCGCGCCACGGTAGGAGGTTTTCGAGAAGTTATCCTTGTCATCGAACTGCACGGGGCTGGAGTACAGGTTATAGCCTTTGCTGGTCACATCCATGCTGTCGTTGCGCAGACCGGCGGTCACGATGAACCGATCATAGAAGGACACGTTCTGCTGGAGGAAGATGGCTTTGGTCTTGGTATCGTCCGTCTTCCCGGTATAAGGCGTCAGTGTGCCGGGCACACCAGTGAACACCGGATTGGCGATGTTGATGGAAGACACCAGGTCGTAGACGGAGCTTTCCTTGCTCGACGAGTCGAGGTACTCGACGCCCACCAGCGTGCTGCTGTCGATGTTCTCGAACCGGTGATCGTATTGCAGCATCAGGTTGCCGTTGAACTGATCGGCATCGCTGTCGGTACCCAGCAGGTAGCGGGGGACCGTGGTGCCGACACGAGAGGCCGAATCGCTCAGGTAGACGTAGCCGTAGTTGTCGGTCAGTTCGCTGTAGCGCAGGTTGGCGCGCAGCACGAAACCATTGTCGAAGTCATGGGTGACATTGCCGCTGAGGCTGGTGCGTTCGACGTTGTGGTAATTGAAGCTGGGCTCACCAAAGAACTTGCTGCGGTTGTATTCCTTGTCCAGCGGGTAGCCACCGCTATTGGGCGAGCTGTCGGTCTTCAGGTAATCCAGGATCACGGTGGCCGAGGTGTAGTCTGTTGGCGCCCAGGTCAGGCCGCCCATCACCAGCCGGCTGTCGTCTTGAGAATGGTCGTACTCGCGGTCACTGTTTTGCACTTTGGCGGTGAAGCGGCCAGCCACGGTTTTATCGTCATTCAGCGCGTCGCCCACATCAATGCCGGTTTCGGCATGGTCATAGGACCCGGCGGTTACATAGCCCTCTCCGAACTTTTCGAAGCGCGGCTGCTTGCTGACGAAGTTCACCGAGCCACCCGGGTCTGCCGGGCCAAACAGTGTGGAGTTGGCACCCCGCAGAATTTCGATGCGCTCGTAGGCGAACGGATCTTCGCGCACACCGCGCATCGAACTCAGGGTTAGCCCGTCACGGTAGGTGGTGGCCTGAAAGCCGCGTATCTGGAAGTAGTCGTTGCGATCGTCCGTACCGTAATAGTCACTGACCACGCCCGGGGTGTATTGCAGTGCCTCCTCCGTGGTGCTGACGCTGCGTTGCTCCATTTCCTTGCGGGTCACTACCGACACGGATGCTGGGGTGTTGAGAATACTGGTCGCCACCTTGCCACCGACCCAGAGTTCCTGGGCCACTACCGAGTTGGCGTCGTCGTCGGCACTGACCTTGACCTTGGCATTAACGATGACAGGGGCCAACCGGTAATCGTCGACCGAGGTTGCGCCCAGTTCGAGCGGGCCGGCAGGCTTGGGTTGATTAATCAGCAAGTAGGCATTCGGGCCTTGTTGCTCGATCTGCAACTCGCTCCCCGCCAGCAGGGATGACAGTGCTGTCGATGTATCGAACGCGCCATTCACGCCGCGGGTGGTGCGGTCGGCGACGCTGGAAGCATCGTAGGACAGACTGATGCCAGCCTCCCGTGCGAAGCGGTCGAGCGCTGGCGCCAGTGGGCCGGCGGCGATGTTCCACTGCTGGATCTGGTTGCTGTGCTCAGCGCTTGAAGGTTGTGCTTGCGACGGCAGCGCGTAGCTGCTGACGATCAAACCCAGGATTGCGCCGTTCAAGGCACGATTCAATCGATGGCGCTGTGGAACCGGGTACACACTCATTTCTCGCTCTCGCTCCGTGGAAGGTATCGGCAGACTGGCCTGTATTCCGGCCTTCCTTACAGGTCGAACAAGAATGAGAAAACACCTCATTATTTTTTCGCTACCTGCAAAAAGCGAGCGAGTTCAGCTGGCGGCTGTCAATGTCACCCAGTACCGGGTTCGATAATCGACTCGCAAACGCAGTGACTGCGCGACCAGTGCCAGGACCTGGTCGAGGTTGGCAAGCTGAAAGGTGCCGGACACGCGGCGGTCCGCAACCGCGTCGCTGCAACGCAGTACGCCGGGGCGATAGCGCGACAACTCCCCGATAAAATCTCTGAGCAGCATGTTGCGCGCGCTGATCACCCCGGAACTCCAGCTCCATACATCAAGGCCGTTATCCCTGAGCTCGCGGACGCCGCCTGATGCAAACAGCAATCGGGTTCGGGTGAGGACGCTGTTGCCACCGTTGTCGGCAACGGGCTGGCTTGATCCAGGGAAGACCGTGACAGCCCCTCCCTGCACCGCGAGCAGGGTGCCGTCGTCACGCTCGCGCGCCAGGAGGCGGGAACTCTGGGCCCGCATGACTCCGTCGCGTGTCTGCACCCAGAACGGTCGAGTCTGCGCCGAGCGCTCATCGGCGCCGACGTTCACGATGAATTCACCACGCCGCAAAATGATCAGGCGTTTGCGTGTGTCGAAAACGCTGTCGACAGCGCTGTTGCTGTTGAGCTGGATCAAGCTGCCATCATCCAGCTCGAAGCTTCGTTGCTCGCCGGTTGCACTGTGTTGCTGTGCAAGCATGGCCGGCAGGGGGGTGTACTCTCGGCCGAGCCAGGCCGTCGCGCTGGCAGTGGCCAATATGCTCAGCAGCTTCAGGCTATCCCGTCGGCGTATTCCACGGTCGGCGCTATCGAGGGTATGCCGAGCAAGTTGAACCGGGATGCCAGTGAATTCATCCCCGAGCGCTTCCACACGCTGCCACGCCAACAAATGCTCCGGTCGCTGTTGCAGCCACTGCTCGAACGTGCGCCGGGTCTGTTCATCTGCGTGATTGAATCGAAGGCACACTAGCCAGTGGATCGCCTTGTCGACGACGGCCGGCTCCAGCGCCCCTTGGTTACGCATCGACATAACGCAAGCGATAGCAGTGTTGAAGAGCCTTGGCTAAGTCGCGTTCCACCGTCGCGCGGGAAACGCCCAGGATTTCCGCTATCTGTGCACAGGTCAAACCTTCGAGCTGGGCAAACAGAAATGCCTGGCGAACTCTCGGTTTAAGCTGATCCAGCATGCGGTCAATCCTCTCGAGCGCATCAAGAATCAGCAGCCGACTTTCTGCCGAAGGTACCTCTTGCTCGGGCAGTAACTTGACGCTCTCCAGGTAGGCACGTTCGAGTTCGCTACGACGATACTGATCGATCATCAGCCCACGGGCGATGCTGCTCAGATAGGCACGGGGCTCGCGCAAGGGGTTTGATTGACGGGATTTGAGCAGGCGAACGAATGTGTCTTGCGCCAGATCTGCCGCATTTTCGCGACATCCAACACGTCGGCTCAGCCAGCCGTGTAACCACGAGTGGTGGGTGCGATAGAGCTGCCCCAGATCCGGCGTACCTAGCGTATCGTCGCTGTGCATCGGCATTCCGCCAAAAAACATAATTGATAATGAATCGCATTATACCTAAGGGTTACGGCTCGGGCAATTGGGCTCTTATGGCGATGTCCTGGCTGTGGGGGCCGTGGTACAGCCTCGTTACGCGAACAATGCCGAGAGACGTGCTACAAAATTGAACGAGTTAGAATCGGTTACCTGGATGAGGTGGGTTCCTGGGGGCATTTGAAAAGCGCTCAGGGGGCGGCTAATCCATAGAGCGAGGAAGGTTTATGTTTGGAAAATATCCCGATCAAGCTACGGATCGTCGATGCGCGGTGTGGGGTGGAGGCGGTTTTGTTATTGCGGGTTTGTTGTTCTTTTTTTGGGATGGGTCTGTGGCTGCTGGATTGATTTTTTTCTTGCCTGGATGTGTATTTTCATCTGCAGCTATTTTCTGTAACCACTCGGGTTTCGAAGCGGTAAAGAAAGTTGGTAGGGTTCTTGATTGGTTTTCTTGAGTGGTGAAGATCCGGATTTGGTAGCTTCCTGAAGTGTCTGCGACTGAAGCCCAAATCAGACCGTCGTTTTGCTCGGCTTGATCAGGTTATGCGCAGGAATGTCCAGCATTTCATCGCCTTATAGACGATCAGCGGCATCATGGCTCGAGTTTCGCTCAATGATCATAGCTACTGAGGGCCGCGGGCTCCAATACGGCGGTAACATCCTCCTCCCTCAGAACCCAAAAACATCCCTGAATGCTTTTTTTCTCAAATGGCCCCATGTCAACGCTTGTCTGACCAAGATCGAAGACAGCACACCATGATGCTCGCATCCGTGCATCGAGCAGGTTCGCGGATTGAGAGCTTTCCTCACAGATAGCCCGCTCTTGGTCAAATTCGAGTTCGTCCGACTCCGATGCATAGATGTACCAGCGATTGAGTACGTAATGCCAAAGGTCGAAACAGGACGCGACGATCTCCACATTGGGAACGGACAGCTGTAGTACCACAGGATCGTCCAGCCCAGAGAGGTCCTCAATGTAGGGTTTCGCGCAGTCAGACTGCCGCCGGATCCAGCACCACCAGGGCGACAGACCAGGTGCCGGTGGATGAATATCTGCGCTGACCATGGAGGTTTTCATCCAATCGTAGGCTTGCTGGAATATTGGATCATCGTCGGCCTTGGCCACCGGGCAGGTTAAAGTGCCATGGGCCTCGAGAAGTTGCCATGTAGCACGTTCCAGGATGGTCCAGCATTCGATGCGGCCCTCGATGGCGAGGTTGGTCTGCCATTTCTGAATAAAAGCTTTACTCGGCAATTCAAGCGACTCATTGGGGGGAGCGATAGCGTGATGAAGCGGAAAATCAACCGGCATTCAAACTCCAGCGGCGGCCACGCATTGCCGCAACTTGCACATTACTCGCGAAGTTGCCTTCGTCGGCTTCCCTGACCGCCTGCTCGATCTGCGCGGTCGGCGTTTTTCGTGTTCGATGTCATCACAAAGGAAATCCATAGCCAAATAGGTAGCGCTCTGGCGATCGAGCCTGGCGAGGTCAGCGAGAGAGCTGGAAAGCGCTTCCGAGAGGTTTAGCGATGTCCCGGTAATGACAACGTCGGCGTCGGGCGGCGAGTGCGCATGTTACACCATCAAACCCCGTCGGGATTCGGAAGACTATCGCCGGGCGCATCTGAAACTGCTCGACGATAGAAGCCGCAAGTGTGATAGCTGGTACGGTGGCAAATGAGACATCCCTGAATAATTCTGAACCAGCATCGACCTCAGCATGCCTAACCTCAACAAGCTCCACATCTTGCGAGCTGAGGAAGGTCAGTCATGCAGATGGCAACGTCAGAACAACAAAGGCTGGCAATGTTTGCAATCATCCAGCAGCTTGAGGCGCAAGGCATCGACCTTGAGGCCATGGCTGAGGGCGCGAAGCTGCGGATATTGGGCAGCCCTCAGCTCTGCACGCTCCCGGGCCATTTCCGCGTTCGCTGTGCTACCGCAGTGGACGAGCTGATCGCAGAAGCGTTGCGTGTGGACTAGCCAAGTCAGTGGGGCAGGGCGGTAGCCTGTTTCAACTCACATGCCCAAGGCGCTATACCTCGGCACACCGCATCACTACCTGATGCACCGCGGCGTCTGATTCCCGAGCTAACGCCCGGTCCCACAGGGGTAGGGCGCAGATGTAGCGTCACTCC
>NZ_JAPYKM010000024.1:0-93556 GCF_029623465.1 Pseudomonas sp. RIT-To-2
GGACCGGGCGAAGCTCGGGAAGGGCGCGCTGGGGTCTGCCCGCGATACCGCGTCGCGTGGCTCCAGGGTGCTTGGCCCTACAGGTCCAGCAGCATTCCCACCTGCGCCTTCTTCGGTAACCGCCGCACTACCAGTTGATGCGAGCGGCGCAGCAAGTCCTGCACTTCCTCATCCCCTACCGGCAACGGTAACGCCAGGCTCACCCAACCAGCCCGCGCCAGGTACGGCGCCGGGCGAATGCCCGGACGGTCGACGTAGCCCAGGAACAGCTCTTTGTCGACCTTCAGGGACAGGCTGTCACCGGCCAGGCCAAACACTGCGAACATCTTGGTCTGTGCAACGGACAACACGCGAATGCCGCCCCATTTATAGTCTTCCCGGGCCCCGGGCAGGCTCAGGCAGAAGTCGGCCAGTTGCTGTTCGTTCATCATATGTAGCGCTCCCCGCATTCTTCCAGGCTTTTGACCAGGTGGTCGATCCAGGCGCGCACCGCCGGCAACACCCCGCGCCGGTGCGGGTATACCGCTTGCAGCCAGCCATTGCTCAAGGACCAGTCGGGCAGCAACTGCACCAGTTCACCGCTGGCCAGTTCGGCTTCACAGTGCATGATCGGCAACAGGGTGAAACCCAGGCCGGCTATGGCCGTGGCCTTGCGCACCACAAAATCTTCAATCCCCAGGCGCGCTTCCAGCACCAGGTCGCGCTTGTTGCCCTGTTCGTCCAGCAGACGCAGGTGGACCATGCGGTCGGCTTCCAGGGCACCGAGCACGGGAAGGGCCACCAGGTCGTCGGGGCTGGCAATGGTGTTGCCGGCCAGCAAGGCGGGGCTGGCCACCAGTACCGTGCGCGCTTCGCGCAGGCGGCGGGTGACCAGGCCCGGGTCTTCGTCACCCGGTTCGCGCACACGCAACGCCACGTCGATGCCCTCGGTAATCAGATCCACCCGGCGGTTGAGCAACACCATGTCCAACTGCACGTGGGGGTACTCGTGCAGAAAACTGCTGATGACCTTGGGCAAAAATTCGTGGGCCAGGCCCACCGGGCACGACACCCTCAGGCGGCCACGCGGTTCGCTGGACAGGCTGGCGACTACCTCGTCCGCCATTTCCGCCTCCAGCAGCATCGCCTGGCAGTGGCGCAGATAACGCTCGCCCACGCTGGTGAGTTTCAGTTGCCGGGTGGTGCGTTGCAGCAAGCGCGCGCCCAGGCGGTCCTCCAGCTCGGCAATACGCCGTGACAAGCGTGACTTGGGCACCCCCAACTGGCGCCCAGCCGCGGCGAAGCCCTGAGCTTCGACCACCTTGGCGAAATAATAGAGGTCGTTGAGGTCCTGCATGGCCGTTGCCCTGATCGTCTCATGAGTGGGACAATCTAACGCAAACTCACGGACTAATCATCTATTCCATATCCCGGTAGGATGATCTCCATTCCAGCTGCCCCGGCGGCCTTTTCCAACAGGAGATTCCCCATGAAACTGTTGCACATCGATTCCAGCATCCTCGGCGACAATTCCGCTTCCCGTCAGTTGAGCCAGGCCGTGGTTCAATCCTTCGCTGGCGCTGACGTCACCTACCGTGACCTGGCCACCGACGCCCTGACGCACTTCTCCTCGGCCACCCTGGCTGGCGGCGAAGTGGAAGCCAAACTGTCGGCGGACACCTTGAGCGAATTCCTGGCCGCCGACGTCGTCGTGATCGGCGCGCCGATGTACAACTTTTCGATCCCGACTCAACTGAAGGCCTGGATCGACCGCATCTGTGTGGCCGGCACCACGTTCCGTTACACCGAAGCCGGCCCTGAAGGCCTGTGCGGTGGCAAGAAAGTCGTCATCGTTTCCACTTCCGGCGGCATCCACGCTGGCCAGCCAAGCGGTGTGGCCCACGAAGAGTTCCTGAAAGTGCTGCTGGGCTTCATCGGCATCACCGACATCGAAATCGTCCGCGCCGAAGGCCTGGCCTACGGTGAAGAAGTTCGTGCCAAGGCGCTGGCTGGCGCCCAAGCTAAGATCGATTCGAAGCTGTTCGCTGCCTGATAGATCGAAATACGCTGAACCCGCGCCGCCCGTGGCTGCTCAAAGCAGTCACGGGCGGCGTTTTTTGTGTGTCATGAAAAGTTGGCCCGCGTTATGCTTATGCAACACTGATCAACCTTTCACTCGGTGGGCGCGCGTACGGGACGTACACTAAGCGCACTGCGGTAGCAGCGAAAGGTTCCTATTCAGGCGGGTGGCAAAGGTGGGCATCCCATGATGCGTCTTTGTGCGAATATTCTCATGTGCGTGGCCCTTGGCCTGATTTCAGTGCAGGCTTCGGCCGCGCCGCCCGCTCACTGGAGCGTGGGTTTCCATCGCCTGACCTTTCTCGACCCCCTGGACCATCAGCCCATGCAGGCGCTGGCGTTCTACCCGTCGAACCAGCGCGAGCAGCTGACCCGTATCGAGAACTACAAGGTCGAGGCGACCGAGGATGCACGCATCGCCATGGGCCGCTACCCCATGCTGATGCTGTCCCATGGCAACGCCGGCACCCCCCTGGCGCTGCATGACCTGATCACCTCGCTGACCCGCAAGGGTTTCGTGGTGGTGGCGGTCTACCACCCAGGCGACAATTGGAAGGACCATAGCCGTCTGGGCGCGGTGAGCAACCTCTACGGTCGCCCCCTGCAGATCTCCCAGGCCATTACGTCCGCCTTGGCTGAGCCGATGCTGTCGCCTTTCATCGACCCGGACCAGATTGGCGTGATCGGCTACTCGGCCGGCGGGGAAACGGCGCTGATCCTCTCCGGCGCTCGGCCAAACCTGGACCGCCTGCGCAAGTACTGCGCCGAGTTTCCCAATGACGCCGATGCCTGCCAGACCCATGGCGAATTGCTGGTGGACCGTGACGACCTGCGCCCCGCAGCGGACGCGCGGGTCAAGGCGTTGCTGCTGATGGCGCCATTGGGCCTGATGTTCAACCGCGAGACCTTGTCACAGGTACACGTGCCCACGCTGATCTACAGCGGTGACAACGACAAGCTGCTGGCCCTGGACAAGAACGCCGCCGCGCTGGCGCGCAAGCTGCCCATGGTCTCGGACTACAAGGTGTTGGCCGGCGCCGGACACTTCGTGTTCATGGCCCCTTGCGATGATGAGCAGAAAGCCGCCATGCCGGGCCTGTGCAACGATGCTGACGGGGTCAACCGTGAAGACATCCACCGCGACCTGGTGCGCCAGGCCGGGCACTTCTTCACCCAGACCCTCAGCGAACCGAGCCACGCAGGTATGCAGACGGCTGATCAGTGACCCGCGCGGCGAGTTCGCCGCGCTAGCAGCAGCACCAATCCCAGGCCGCTGATGGCCAATAGCGCGGCGAAGCAGAAAATCCAGCGATAACCCAAGTGCAGGGCAATCGCCCCCATCAGCGGCCCGGCCAGCGCTAGGGCCAGGTCGAAGAAAACCGCGAACGCGCTCAGCCCTGCCCCTCGACTGGTACTGGGCACCTGGCTGATCGCCAGCACGCCCAGCGCCGGGTACACCAGCGACAGGCCGAAACCCGCCAGGCTGGCCCCCAGCAGGGTGAAGGCAGTGGAGGGCGCCAACCACACCAGCCCCAGCCCCACGGCCTCCGTGGCCATGCAAGCGAGTGCCACGGTGAAGCCGCCCAGGCGGTTGATGGCATTGATGAACAGCAGTCGGGCGATAATGAAGCTCACCCCGAAAGCGGTCAGGCAGAAGGCTGCGCCGGTCCAGCCGCGGTCCAGGTAGTACAGGGTAATGAAAGTCGTCAGGGTGCCGTAACCGATGGAGGCCAGCGTCAGGCTCACCCCATACGGCGCGACCCTGCCGAAAGCGGCCCAGAACGGCAGGCGCTCACCGCGTACCAGGGGGGCGGAGGTCTTGCGACGAATGCACAGCAAACCCACGGCCGCCAATACCGTCAACGCCAGCCCCAGGCTGTTGAACCCGCCAAGGTCTACCATCCATACGCCCAGCGGCGCCCCCAGGGCCACCGCGCCGTAGGACGCGATGCCGCTCCAGGAAATCACCCGTGCCGTGTGCTCGGCGCCCACCTCGTTGATGCCCCAGGCATTGGTGGCAACGCCAACCAGGCCCTGGGCAGCCCCCAGCAACAGGCGCGCGACGATCAGCACTCCCAGGCTGATCGCGGGGTCGCCATGCAGCAGCGTCGCCGCCAGGGTCAGTACGCCGCTGCCGCCGACCCCGATCAACCCCAGCACCACCGTGCGCTTGGTGCCAAGGCCATCGGCGGCGCGCCCGGCCAGCGGACGACTGAGCAGCGTCGCCAGGTACTGCGACCCGATGACCAGGCCCGCGATGACCGCGCTGAAGCCCAACTGGTCATGGACATAGCTGGGCAGCACCGCGATCGGCAGGCCGATGCAGAAGAAGGCGATGAAGGTATAGAAAACGATCGAAACGATCTTCAGGGTGACACTGGAGGTGCTGGGCGCAGGTGGCTGTTGGGCGGCAGTCATGGCGGCTCGTTCGCGGGCGGGCGGTTGGAGGTCCGGTCATGATGGCGGGGCAGGGCGGGAAATGGAAGCCGGGGTGAAGCAGTGGTGTGCCTGACGCCGCGCGGCGTGTGCGACGCGGCCAGGTCCGTGTAGCGGACCCGGCCGCATCGGGCCGCGTGTGGTGCAAATGATGCGCCGCAGCGCGGGTGGCCGCTACACGTCGGCTTTTAGAACGTCACGCCCTGGCTGCGCAGGTAGTCGTCGTAAGTACCGCTGAAGTCCACCACGCCGCTTTCGCTCAGCTCGATGATGCGGGTAGCCAGCGACGACACGAACTCGCGGTCGTGGCTGACGAAGATCAGCGTGCCCGGGTAGTTTTCCAGCGCCAGGTTCAACGCCTCGATCGACTCCATGTCCAAGTGGTTGGTCGGTTCGTCCATGATCAGCACGTTGGGCTTTTGCAGGGTCAGTTTGCCGAACAGCATGCGGCCTTGCTCACCACCGGAAATCACCTTAACCGACTTCAGGATCTCGTCGTTGGAGAACAGCATGCGGCCCAGGGTGCCACGAATCATCTGCTCGCCCTGAGTCCACTGGCCCATCCAGTCGAACAGGCTGACGTCGTCTTCGAAGTCATGGGCGTGGTCCTGGGCGTAGTAACCCAGCTCCGCGCTCTCGGTCCACTTCACCGCACCGGCGTCCGGTGCCAGCTCGCCCACCAGGGTGCGCAGCAGGGTAGTCTTGCCGATACCGTTCGGGCCGATGATCGCCACGCGCTCGCCGGCTTCCACGGTAAAGCTGAAGTTCTTGAACAGGGTCTTGCCGTCGAAGCCCTTGGACAGTTGTTCCAGGGTCACCGCCTGGCGGTGCAGCTTCTTGGTCTGTTCGAAGCGGATGAACGGGCTCACGCGGCTCGACGGCTTGACTTCGGCCAGCTGGATCTTGTCGATCTGCTTGGCGCGGGAAGTGGCCTGCTTGGCTTTCGAGGCGTTGGCCGAGAACCGGCTGACGAAGGTCTGCAGCTCGGAGATCTGCGCCTTCTTCTTGGCGTTGTCCGCCAGCAACTGCTCGCGAGACTGCGTGGCCGCGGTCATGTACTCGTCGTAGTTGCCCGGGAACAGGCGCAGCTCACCGTAGTCCAGGTCAGCCATGTGGGTGCACACGCTGTTGAGGAAGTGACGGTCGTGGGAAATGATGATCATGGTGCTGTTACGCGCCGTGAGAATGTTTTCCAGCCAGCGGATGGTGTTGATGTCCAGGTGGTTGGTCGGTTCGTCGAGCAGCAGCACTTCCGGGTCCGAGAACAGCGCCTGGGCCAGCAGCACCCGCAGCTTCCAGCCTGGCGCCACTTCGGTCATCGGGCCGAAATGCTGTTCCAGCGGAATACCCAGGCCCAGCAGCAGCTCACCGGCGCGTGATTCGGCGGTGTAGCCGTCCATCTCGGCGAACTCGGTTTCCAGCTCGGCCACGGCCATGCCGTCTTCTTCGCTCATTTCCGGCAGCGAGTAGATGCGATCACGCTCGGCCTTGACCTTCCACAGTTCCTCATGGCCCATGATCACGGTGTCGATCACGGTGAACTGCTCATAGGCGAACTGATCCTGGCGCAGCTTGCCAAGGCGCACGTTCGGCTCCAGCATCACCTGGCCGCCGGACGGCTCCAGGTCGCCGCCGAGGATTTTCATGAAGGTCGACTTGCCGCAACCGTTGGCGCCGATCAGGCCGTAACGGTTGCCGCCGTTGAACTTGACCGAAACGTTCTCGAACAGCGGCTTGGCGCCGAACTGCATGGTGATGTTAGCTGTGGAGATCAAAGGGCTTACCTATCAATAACTTGGGGCGCAAACGCCACCGGCAGCATGCGGCCATGAGGTCGAGCTGCGGGGAAGGTGGATGCGGGAGTCAAACCGGACTGGCGCTATTGTCTCATAGGTAGGGCGCGAGGTGTATGGCGGTCTGCGCATCATTGGCCTTGGTTTGCCCGCGGCAGGGCGGAGCTGATTGATGAAACGTGATCGAACCAGTAAGCGCCTCTGCGCAGGTGGCAAGTGCCCGCTACTACCGCGATCAAGCCATTCATGCATTTAAAGCCTTTCATGGCTTGATGGTGTGAGCCAGGCTGGAGCGCGAATCTGCTCTATCAAGCCTTCAACGGAGCCCGAAGGGGCGGCGATCCATCCAGCTACCGATGCACACGCCGCAAATAATGGCGCCGTTGGACATTTTGGCAATCCGTTCAGGATATTCGGGGTTGAGGGCCAGTAGGTACAGCCCATCGTCGCCGTCTTGAAGTCGCTTGAAAGTCGTCTTGCCATCCGGCGTCCTTACCACGATGTCATCATCGTGCTCGGCTTGCACTGCGGAGTCGAGCTGAATGATCTCGCCATTCATATACTCTGGCCACATCCCACCCCCGCGCACCTTGAGGCAAAAAGTCGTCGCGGTAGTAGCGAAGGGCGACTCCAGCCATTGTTCCACATCCTCGCCAGGAATCTGGTTGACGGGGCCCGTCAAGGTACTCAAGGTCGCCCACGAGATAAGGGGCACCAGCCCCGAATCGCACCGGGTGTCACGGTTGACGACGTGCAGTTCGCTCAGGCGATCGATCAAGCGTGGGTCGAGTAAATCCCCTGGCTTCAATTTGAATACGGTCGAAAGGTCCTGCACGGTGCCGATCTTCGCTTCTGTCTCAGCCCTCAAGATCCGCCCGATCGTGGTTTGGCCCACCCCTGAACGTTCCTCGAGCTTTGGCTGAGTCGCCACGTCAGGCCGAGTCGCCATCAGGTATTTCAAGTTGTCAGCGAGCACCTGTTCAATTGTCGTCATTAAATGCTACCGGTCAATGAATCCTCGAATTCTGCCATTAACGGCTAGGCATTTACATCTTGACCTGGCAAGCCCTGTGTGGCTAGTTAGCTGTATGCGGCTAGATTTGGCTTCTGAATACTCTCTGAGGCATCCGCTGGGTGATTCGGCAATGCCATGTCGAGTCTGATCAAAGGGGTACCGGGTGCGAGTGGATGATCCGGGCAAGCATGGGAAGGCAGCATGATCTATTCAAGCGTACTCAACGCAGTTATCTCGGTCCTGGCGGCTGAGACGATCAATAACGTCAGCACGCAAGCGTGGCAGAAGGCTTATAACTCGCAGGACGAGGATAGCGGGAGCGACAGGGTGTCCCTGGTGCGCTCATGCAGGAGGGGCGTCATAGACCGTACTCAGGTGGATTCCTGGGTGGGAGCTCGGCTGCGTCACAACCTTCAGCCTGCGCTTTGGCACGCCTTGGTGGCGCGTTACAGCACCCGTCGAAGCCATAAGGTCGAGGCCATTGGGGTTCTCCATTCAGTTTTGGCGCCAAAGGTGCCTGCCGCAATTTCGACGCTCTTCCTTTACAAGGCCATAACGGCTTGGGCAATCCCGAAGCTGGCGGGCGCTCGGCCGAAAGCTGCGACCGCCCAGTCAATTGCTCTGCCACTTGGCGTGCCCGTGTGGAGACGTGAAGCGGTAATCAAGGCAGCGGTAGCGGCCGCGCGGGCAAATGACGTTAAAGAACAGTCCAGGTCTTCCGATGCGATTGTGCTCAAGCACAGTTTTTATGACATGAATACTTGGGATAACACTGGTAAACCCGAGTCAACGCGTCGCCGTTGGCGAAAGCTGATCAACGATGCCGCGTCGGAGTTGGTAAGTGAGGCTCTTGTCTGCGCTGAAGATATTCTCAAAACGGAGGGAGTGTTGATACATGAGGTTACAGGTAGTGTGTTGACTGGCGTGAGCGAATGAGCGAAATTATTCCCATGATGTCATTTTTGTGTGTGAGCAGGCATCGTCGTACTCATCAACCCAGCCAAGGCTGGGTTTTTTATTGGCTGAAGTTTGGCTTCAATTTTTTCAACGGTCGTATGAGCTGCCGCTTGTTCCCTTGCCTGTGAAACATTAAACCTTGCTCGGGGATGAGAAATAGCGATGGTGAGTTGTAGGGCGAGTTGTGTTTGATCTGCTGAGGGCCAAGCTCAATTTATCATGCTGTCTGACGTTGGTGTTACCGATTCTTTCCAATCTGTCGAACGTACTTCCCATTGGAGAAATTCCAGCACTCATTGTAGATGACGCTATACCCCCGATGGGCACAGCTTTAAGCAACTCCATGCTGCGAGACTGCATGCAAATCGAAGCGCGCTCAGGGTGGCGCTAGATTCATAATATTTTAAGTCGAATGTTAATTAACGTGCTCTCGAGTCGGGGTGTGGGATCCTGAATGGATGGGCGAGTAGGATTTTTCCACGGCAGCTTATTGCGGTTGTGAGAGAGGTGGAAATTATATGTCTTGTCCAGGGTCATCTAAGGGGCTTACGGTTCTTGTTTGGATCGTGAATCTGTGCGCTATCTGTGCCTCCACGCTAAGTTATGTTTATCTCTCATATTATACTTACAAGGAAACCGGCAGTCTGCTTTATTCGCAGATCGTGCTATTTTCACCTATGGTATTGCCGGTGCTATTCGTTGGCCAGATTTACAGGCTATCCGATCGGGTGTCTCCGCGAACACTATTGCTTTTATCCAATATCCTGGCATTGCTGGTGGTGGTTGTGGTTTATTCGGTGCTTTCCACTGTCGTGCTTGTTGCGGTGCTGGGAGGTGTCGCTATTGGCACCCTGGACGCGTTGCAGCGGGTGGGTAGAATCGTTGCAATAAAATCCTATTTTAGTTCCGCGAATGTGGAATCCACCATTCCGCTTACGCTGACGGCACAGTTCATTGCTGGCGGGGTTGCCGGGGGGACGATGACACTGGTCAAAGGCGATATGATGCCCTCTCACGCATTGGCAATGACTGCTTTGTTATTCTCCATTGCCTCTGTCGCATCTTTTTTGTTGCCTCGAGCCGAACGCCTGACTGCTACCATCATTCCCGCGCCTCACGCTGGAATGCTTGAAACATTTGCGAGCCTGATGAAATCCAATCCGCCGCTGCGCCGCAGTTTTTGGCATTTCATTATTTTTGTCAGCATTTATCAGGGTTTCTTCAATGTGTCACGGATTGTTTTGCCTGCGTACGTGCTGGGTTTGTCGGAGGGATATGTAGGTGCGCTGCAAGCGGTCAATAGCGTGGCCGCTCTAATTGGTGCAGTTCTTTACTATAAGCTGACCAAGGGTGGTCGAAGTATTGCACCCTTTTCCATGGCGGTCGTCAGCGCAATGTTCATGATGTTGGCTGCCTATGGTGGGGGATTGTCCAGCAGTTACGCAGCCTATTTTCTCTATATATTCTTCTTTGAGTTGGCTTTTTTCAAACTGCAGTCTGACGTGCTGCTGGCAACGCCGTCCACTGCCATGCCGCTGGTCGCGTCCGTCCAGTATGCGGGAGTTTATGCTGGCATGATTTTGACAATATTTGTCGGGTCGTTATTAGTCGAATATCGTGGGCTATTGTGGACTAGCGTCATCTTTGCCGGATTTTACCTGGTGACGGGTCTGCTGCGTCCGTTTGGCTTGAGCCGGTCAAGCAATCTGGCCAATAAGTGGTCACGCGTCGAGCGGGATGAGGATGCTTAAGATTACTGGTGTTTTTCCGTTTCTAAGGTTTTTCGACTTGGCCAACGCTGTGACAGTAATGAATGTAGCCTTGTCTTTTGCAGTGGTGTATGTAGCGTACTTAGGGCTGTTTTCCTGGTCTGCTGGTATGATGTGCCTGGCGACGATACTGGATTTCGTCGATGGGCATATTGCAAGAAGTTGGCTAGCCTACGATGCACCTCGGCGCGCGTTTGGCAAGCATCTTGATAGTTTTGCCGATTTATTGAATTTCAGTGTTGCGCCAGCGCTTGTTCTGTTTCTTCTGATTCCTTTGCCTTTAGCAGTATTGGCTGGCTCTGCCTTGGTACTGTCCGGTGTGTTGCGCCTTGCAGTTTTTGCCATCAAGGACTCGGATGCCCCGGTCGGGTATTGCGGTTTGCCAACTACCTATTCAGGCATCCTCCTGGCGCTTGCTTTTCAGTCAGTGGCGGCAGCAAAGGCCAATGCTACTAGTGTGCTGATACTGATGTTGCTCATTGCCATTCTTCAGGTAACAAATCTGAAGCTGCCGAAATTCAAGGCCATTCCTACCGTGGGTTTCATTGCGACTGTATTTTTCATGAGCAGCTTTTTCCTCCACTACACATAACCATATGGGAATTTTATGAAGCATGTCGTTTTCGTCGATAGCACAGTTAGCGGCCTACTCGCGTTCGAGGCGGCGAAGCGTTTGGGCTGTCACGTAACCTTTGTTCATCAGCGCGATAGATCATTTTTAACGATATCAATCGAGGGGGATTTCTCTAGGGTTGAGTCATACCTACAATATGTTGACGAATATATTCGCGTCGATTCGCTTGAGGGCGAAGAGTTTCACGATCTGCTAGCAAGGCTTAACGCCATGCGGAAAATAGATGCGCTGATATCGACGTCCGAAGCGGCGATCGTTGCCGTTGCGCGAGAGGCTGAGCTATTGGGTACGCGCTACCCAAGCCATGAAAGCCTTTGCCGCGCAGTCTACAAAAATCGTCTACGTGAAACCTTACGCACCAACAACGTACGCTCTCCCGACTTTCAAGTCTTGACACAGTGTCAATTGGTCCAAGGCGTCGTTCCGCGGTTAGCGTTGCCGTTCGTAGTCAAACCCACGCGTGGCTTTTCGAAACAATTTTCAGCGGTCTGCCTCACCCAGCAAGATTTCGACACATTCGCCGAAAATATCCGCCAGGCTCGCACTCATTCCGATCCAGTAATAAATGCTCTGGTGAGTAATGAATACCTGATCGAGCAATACATAAGCGGTACGCTGCACTCTGCCGAAGTTATCGTTCAGGAGGGTGTAGTGTCGTGCTACGCCACGACCATTCGTTTTAGAGCCGATTACAATGAAATCCTCGAGATGACTGCAACCATGCCATCGGGTCTGGACAAGTCCGCCTGCGAGGAAATAAAAGCCTACGTTCAGCAGGTATTCACTGCGTTGAAACTGGATACAGGTCTGTATCATGTCGAGTTGCTCCGGGACGAATCCGGCCCATGGCTCGTAGAGATCAATGCGCGGATGATGGGCAGTGTCGCGCCACAGATGTACCGTATGCTGACAGGTATTGATCCATTTGAAATACTGATCCGTCTGCACTTGGGAGAGGTTATCAAGATTGACGATTCACTGATTGATACGGCAGGTACCGTAGTCACGATAGCCTCACGACGGGGCGGACGAATTGCTGATAATTATGAACCGGAAATGCTGCAGCTACTGCTGAATAAATATCAGATAACGTTCTGTACCGCCCATGTAGTCGCGGGCCAGCAGGTCAGTGTTTATACCGGTAATATCGGAACTATCGGTCATGCAATTGTGTTCGATAGTTGTCCTTATGCTGCCGCTAAAAAGGGTAACCGCTTTCTGGCTGAACTGTCGTTGCTATATGGCAACGAGTTGGCGAAATATAATGGACCTGAACTTGGGTAAGTCAGACCGGGCGAGATATAATTTGTATAGAGCCTAGCGAGCATCGTAGCGCATAACTGAACGAGACTACTAAAATCGAGGCATGGCCAATGCAGTCGAGACCTTTAGCCGATAGATTCGAATTTTCAAGCAAAGCTGGGACATTGGAGCGCCTTTCCCCGCTCCTTAAAACAGGCCGCGTGTTGCCATTACACCGCTTCACGGTCCGTAACTGGCGCAGAAGTCCGCACGCAATTCTAAACTATTGTGCTCAGCGTTTTGGAAGTCAGCTATTGATCGTGCGCTCCAGTAGTTTGTCCGAAGATCAGAATGGACGCTCTGGAGCCGGGATGTACGCTTCGGTTGGTAATGTGCGCGGAGTCGTGGCATTGAATGAGGCCATTGAGCGGGTGATCCGCTCTTACGGACAAACCAATGATTTGGATGAAGTGCTCATCCAGAACATGGCAACTGGAATAACGGCCTCGGGTGTCGCGATGACTCGCGATCCGGAAACCGGCCTGCCTTACTACGTAGTCGATTATGTGCCGGGGGACGGGACCGGTGGCGTCACGGCCGGGGCCAATACTGTCCACTCGTTCGCGGCACTCAAATCTCATGATAGTCCAGAACCTCCGGCGCTTAATGGGTTGTTTGCCTTGCTGGCAGAAGTAGAGCAACTGACTGACCATGACGCGCTGGACATAGAGTTCGCAATCACACAGGGCGGGCCCCTGCTATTTCAAGTACGCCCGATGACGGGTAAAGGTGTAGTGGATATTGATGCTCAAGCCGACCTGACGTTGCTATCTATCCTGAGCTCGGAAGTGGTCCTGCTTGAAGGGTTGGTCCAAAAGGGCCGAGAGCCCGACCATGGTTCCACCGCCTTTTTGGGGATGATGCCCGACTGGAATCCCGCCGAGATGATCGGGGTCAAGCCTCGTCCGTTAGCCTATTCCCTTTATAAAGAGCTTATCACCGATGTGAATTGGGCATCAGCGCGGTTCCGCTATGGCTATCGCGACATGCGCAATACGCCATTGATGTATCAGTTCGGTGGGACACCGTATATTTGCATCCCCTATAGCGTGGAGTCGTTCGTTCCAGCAGCGCTGCCATTGTCTATCGTCAGATCGGTAGTGGCGGAATGTTGTAAGCATCTGGCCTGCCACCAGGCGTTGCACGACAAGATTGAATTCTCAATTATTCCCACCTGCTTTACCCCGCAACTGGCGGCGTTGCCTGCCGCATCAGTTCCAGCTTTCCGTGGGTTGAATGCGGCACAGCATACGCTATACCTAGCTGGGCTGAAGAGCGTAACTGAGAATATCTTAAGCTCCAATGGGCCATTTTTTTCGGACCTCACTCGAATTCCCCGTATTGAACAAAAAGTCGAAAGGCAGGCTTTCCAGCAGCAGACTGAGGATCCGCTTCAACAGTTACGTCATGCCGTAGCCGACGCAAAGGTAGTCGCGGAAGTTTTCTCCGGCGTTGCACGAGCCGCTTTTGTAGCTACCGCAATCATCAAGTCGTTGGAGACCATGCAGCGGATACCAGCAGGTTTCACTGACTCGCTAATCGGTGGCGTCTGTACTGTAGGCCGTAAGATGGCCGGCGACTTCCAAGTACTGAATAAAGAAGCGTTCTTGCTCCTGCACGGCCATATACGTCCTGGCACATATGATTTGCGCGTGGCTCGATACGATGAAACTCCAGACGCCTATTTCGACTGGCACGCGCCGCTCCAGCGGGCCTATCGGGACGAGGAGCCGCTGCTGATCACTGGTGAAATAAGAACTGCTGTGCAACAGGCCTTCGATGAGTGCCGACTCTGCGTATCCGCCGATCACTTTTTCATATTTCTTGACGCCGCTATTGCAGCTCGGGAAAAGGTCAAATATTTGTACGGTGCTTTCGTTTCGCAAGCTCTCAAGGCGCTCGGGAGTTGGGGGGAAGGGTACAATATAAGTCGCGAGGAAATGAGTTTCTCAACGCTTGACGACTTTATCGGAACCCTTGAAGAGGCACAGTTGGGGATGATTCGGGATCGTATTTTCAGCAATCGTACACGCTGGCAGTCCACTCAAGGTATCCGGACCCCCGTTATTGTTTGCAAATCTCAAGATTTGCTATCTCACACTATCGAAATATGCAACCCAAACTTTATCACCCGCAGTACGACTGAAGCGCCAGTTGCGGTATTGCGGCCAGAGGACGCTAGCAAGCGAGAGATCGAAGGCTGTATTGTACTGATCGAGTGTGCCGACCCTGGTTTTGACTGGATTTTCACTCATCGAATCGCGGGGTTCATCACGGCTTATGGCGGAGAGAACTCTCATATGTCGATTCGTGCTCGTGAGTTTGATATCCCTGCTGCAATTGGCATCGGGGAGGCAAGGTTTCATAGCTTGTCATCAACTAAAAAGTTAATTCTCGATTGTGCTGAGCGGCGTATCCAGGTGCTATTATGATCATTATAGCCGTCAGTATGCTACGGCTTTTCGATACGACCAGAGGCGAGTGGAGGGACGCGATTGACGAGCGCTGGACATCCTTTTTGTCTGAGTGTGGCGTGTTGCCCCTTTACATACCCAATGATGCGTCCGTCAGTTACCAACTGTTGGAGCAACTTCAGCCGCAAGGTGTGCTGTTGACCGGAGGAGGGAGTTGTCGTGTGCTGTCGGGTATTGCTGACGCGCGAGATGAAACCGAATCAATGCTGTTGGGATGGGCTGCAGACCGTCGTCTGCCAGTCCTGGGAGTTTGTCGTGGAATGCAGGTGATGCTCAGCCTTTCAGGGGCAACACTAGTGCCCGTCGCTTCCCACGTAGGCGCTCATAGCGTTCTCCATAAGGGTGCTATTCGTCGTGTAAATTCATTTCATAATTATGGATTTTACGCTACGCCGCCTGGCTATGAAGTCGAGGCTATCAGTGAGGACGGTGTAATCGAAGCCGTCAGTAACCTAAGCGTGCGTCATAGCGCCGTGATGTGGCACCCAGAACGCAACCGGTATTGGGATAGCGATGACCTTGCGTTGGTTCGGCAGCTTTATGGAGTTTCACTATGAAAGCGATCATTCTTGCTGCTGGACGTGGTAGCCGCCTGGGGAGGCTCACTGGTGAGAGGCCTAAAACACTGGTGGCTCTGAACGGTATACCTTTGATAGAACGAGCAGTTTGCTCATTACGTGCTGGAGGTGTTACCGAGATCGGCATTGTAGCAGGTTATCGCAGCAACATGCTTGCATCCTACGCGGACAGGCTATTTATGAATTCACGATGGAGCACAACAGGGATTTTTCACTCGCTCAATACTGCCCGTGAATGGCTAGGCTCGCAGCCTTGCATGGTGAGTTATGGCGATATCTTCTATTCGTCGAGACTGGTGGCCGCCCTGATGCAAAAAGATGAAGACATCGACCTTGCATTCGACCCCCAAGCGGTAGAACTCTGGAGTCGCCGTTTCGATCGACCTCTGGATGATATGGAGCGATTTGTCATCGAGAACGGTAGAGTATCCGAAATCGGGCATTGTGCTGCGGCACTCGCGCAAATCCAAGGGCAATACATGGGGCTGTTCAAGCTAACGCCACAGGGTTGGCACTCATTGAATGTAAATTTGGAGCGCTTAAGTATCTCGCAGCGTGAACAAATTGATATGACCTCGGTTTTTGCTTTGTTGATCGAGGCCGGTGTACGCATCGGCGGAACTCCGACAACTGATCCGTGGGGCGAAGTTGACTGCCCTTCCGATGTGCAGCTCTATGAAAGCATTTACCCAAAAATATGAATTCATCATTTTACATGTCGTTGTAGTTGGGTCGGAGAGAAATTTCACCGATTTGTAACTATTATGTTCTTCACCTCCGTGACTGTTGCGCAATTGCGATAAGGGGTATGGTTTATCTAGAGGCAGGCTGCGCCGCCAAAGAGCGCTTTGTTAAGGGGCAAACGATATGGCTCGAAACAGCTGGGGAAAGCAGCGCGATTGGCTTTTATCGAAGCCTCGGTTGGCGGCACGTGGGCAGCCTGCCGGGCTATAACGTGCGTTTGACAATGCTTGGAAGACACCTGAAAAATTTTTGGTTATGAGTTTTTGCGTACCATCTGTGCTGTGGCTGATGGAGCCTAGTTCTGGGAGTCATAAATTGGCTAAATGTTGGGTGGTCAACCGTGCTCGGCGCGAGTCGGCTTCGCTATTTTTGAATGAAGTCGCGTAGCTAACTTCATGGCCAACCGCTTGCCCAGCGCTTTTGATGCGTGCCGGCAAGGCGACTCGATGGTGTGGTAGGCGACGTATGATAGTGCGATGGTCGCGGCGACCAATGCGACCTGTGCATAGGCCGTCGCACTTGTCCCCGAGACTTGAATGATATAACTATCCGCATACCTGATTAAAATAAGGTGGAACATGTAGATGGAAAAACTCAGTTCTCCAAGTTTGACCAGCGGCGCCCAGGATAGCACTGCGGACACCCAGCCCCTCGACAATGAAAACGCATGAATGCATAGAGAAAAGGCGGGTATGAACAAAAGGGTGTAATCCAGTGGCAGTGTTTTGCCAACGCCCCAACGGACCAGCATCACGTAAAGCGCCGCAATGCCCGTCAGTGAACCCACTTCCAGGCATGTGGCTGCCCCTCTGGAGGGGGACCGCGGGCCTGCATTGATATGGTGGAGGCCGATCGCGGCACCTGACACGAATACGAGTGCGTTCAGTGGTGATATCTTGAGTAGCCACCAATATTGGTTGAAAGGCTCCATGCGGTCTACGTATAGCAGGCTGACCGCTGACAGTGCGACGATAGGCAGTAAGTAAATCAAGGCCAAGCCAACACGGGAAGTGTCCAGTTTCAATGATTTTATCGCGTGTAGCATGAACGGGAACGTCAAGTAGAAAGCCCATTCAATCGAGAGCGTCCAGGAAACGGAGTTGTAGCTGAAATAGTCAAGGTCGCTCGGGTACCAGCTATGCATGAGCAGCGCATTGGTGATGAACACAAAGGGGCCCGATGGCGCCGTGGCAATGGGTATGGCGAGTGCGAGGGTGAACAGGTGGATTGGGAAGATGCGCCCGAACCGCGAGGCATAAATGGCTGAAAGCGCCGGCGCACTGAGTGTGGTGGTTCTTGAAGAGTACGTGAAGGCGATAATGAAGCCAGACAGAAGGAAGAAGAACAGAACGCCCAGTCCTCCCGTATGAGAGCCCGTTCCGAGGTGGTCATAGACAACCGCCAATGCTGCAAAAAATCGCAGGGATGTAAGAGGCTTTATCACTCAACGTCCTTAATTCAGAATTCATCAGCGCTTCAAGCAGGGCGCGCGGAGTTTACCAAACAGCCGGCCTGAGCGGCTGTTTTCGTGTAGAACCGGGCGGCTGACGATTGCAAGGGCGCTGCCCGTTCGTCTAACGTGGGGCACTCCCCTGGTCTTGCTCGCCTCCCAATAGAACGCGTATCTGCACGCGTTCAGCGGAGGTAGTGATGGACATCGACGAAAATGCCCCAGGGAATATTTCTCAGCGTGGCGTGGGCGGGACCACGGATAACGAAACGGCCCATGGCCCGAAAGGGGACGAGCATGAGGTGCCGTTGCCGCCCGACGACGAAGCGGCTGTTGAAGAAGACATGTCGGATGTGGACGCTTCCGATTCGGTATCGAGCGAGCACCCAGCCCCTTGACGGGAATAATCACCTACGGATGATGATGAAGGATCTTCGTCAGGCAGCGGCTGATTCGTGCGTTATCGGCAAGGGGCCCGCCGTGACACGAGGGTTTTCAGTGCGATTGCAAGGCGGCACTCAGCCAGATTCCAGGCAAAAAAATGCCCGCGATGGGGGTTAGCGGGCAGGGGAATCAAAGGAGCTGGTTGTACCTTACGCCCCGTGATGTGAAAACTTTGTTAGCTGGCTATTGGATTCTGCGGTGTATCAGTCACTGTTCGTTGGCTGCTTCCCGAGCTACGCCCGGTCCTTCATGGGCCTCCTCACCATCACGGCCATCCTCTGTGGGGCCGGGCGCCAGCTCGGGAAGCAGGCGCCGCGGTATATCAGGCGGACGGGGTTCGCCGTTATCGAGCTTCCCCCCGATGCCACAGGGGCAATGCGCCCACCCGCAGTCGCAGTGAATCATTGATAGGAATGGGCAATCCTCAAACACGAACTGGCATGGGGCTGCTCGCCCGCGGTGCCTATGATGGGCCGGTAACCCTCGACAGGACTTCGCCATGACTACCCTCAAAACCCTTTTCATTACCGGCGTCAGCAGCGGCTTCGGCCACGCCCTCGCGCAGCAGGCATTGGCAGACGGGCATCGCGTCATCGGTACGGTGCGCACCGACGCTGCCTTGCAGGCGTTTGAAGCCCTGAACCATGAACGTGCTCACGGCGTGATACTCGACGTCACTGACGTTGACCGCATCGATGCCGTGGTCGCCGACGTTGAGGCTACCCATGGTCCGGTGGACGTTCTGGTGAACAACGCCGGCTATGGCCATGAAGGTATCTTCGAAGAGTCACCGCTGGAGGAGATGCGCCGCCAGTTCGACGTCAATGTGTTCGGCGCCGTCGCCGTGACCAAGGCCTTCGTGCCGTATTTTCGCCAGCGCCGTGCCGGGCATATCATCGCCATCACTTCCATGGGCGGCACTATCACCATGCCCGGTATCGCCTACTATTGCGGCAGCAAGTTTGCGCTCGAAGGTATTTTCGATACCCTGAGCAAGGAACTGGCGCCTTTCGGCATTTTCGTCACGGCCGTGGCGCCAGGCTCGTTTCGGACCGACTGGGCAGGGCGCTCCATGCGTCGTACGCCGCGCAGCATCAGTGACTACGACGCCAGTTTCGACCCCATACGCCAGGCGCGCGAAGCGAAAAGCGGCAAGCAGTTGGGCGACCCGCTGAAGGCGGCGCAGGCGATACTGCACATCATCGCCAGCCCGGCACCGCCGGTGCATCTGCTGCTGGGCAGCGATGCCCTGGGGCTGGTGAGGGACAAGCTGGCGCAGGCGGCCAGTGAGATTGATCAATGGCAAGACCTCACCCGTTCCACTGACGGTTGAGGGTCGTGCCGAGGTGACTGACATGGTGCACGCCGATACCTGCACTGAGCGCATGGTGCAGTTGATGGGACAGCTGGCGCCGGTCGAGGGCTATAACCTCAGTGCGCTGGACGATGTGCGTTTCCTGCGCTCCAACCGACCGCTCACGCGCACGCCGGTGCTGTACGACCCGGGTATCGTGATTCTGTGCCAAGGCCGCAAGCGTGGCTACCTGGGTGAAGAGGTGTACGTGTACGACGCCCAGCACTACCTGGTGGTGTCTGTGCCCGTGCCGTTCACCATGGAAACCGACGCCAGCGAAGCGCAGCCCATGCTCGCGGTTTACATGCGCCTGGACCTGCAACTGGCCAGCGAGCTGATGCTGCAGGTGGACGAGGCCTTCGGGCCCAGTGGTGCCCCGCCCAAAGGTATGTACGCCTCCCCCATGGACGACGCATTGCGCGCGTCGACGCTGCGGTTTCTGGAGGCCATGAGCGTGCCCGCGGATGCGTTGATACTGGGCCCGGCGCTGGTGAGGGAGATCTATTACCGCATCCTGACGGGTGAGCAGGGTGGTTCCCTGCGTGCCGCCCTGAACCGTCAGGGGCATTTCGGCAAGGTGACCCGTGCCATCCGCAAGATTCACAGCGGCTATCACGAACGTCTGGATGTAGAGGCACTGGCGCAGGAAGCGAACATGAGTGTGCCCAGCTTCCACCTGCACTTTCGCAAGGTGACCGACGCGTCGCCCATGCAGTACCTGAAATCGACGCGGTTGCATCAGGCGCGGTTGCTGATGCTGCGCCAGGCGATGAGCGCGTCCACTGCGGCGTTCAGCGTTGGCTACGAAAGCGCCTCGCAGTTCAGCCGTGAATTCAAGCGCTTTTTCGGGCGCACGCCGCAGGCAGAGGTGGAATGGATGAAGGCCACCTATGCGCTGCCCGCGCCCAGCGGGCCGTCTGCGTACGTGTCATCCCATTGATGGGGTTATTGCTGGGGTGCGGCTTTGTGCGTGGGCGTGGTTTTCCTGTGGGTGCTGGTGCTCTTGCCGGTGCTTTTGCTCGAGGTTTTCGAATCCTTGATCGTTTGCTGGGTCTCGGCCCCCGAATTGTTGCCCGAGGCTTCCTCGCCTTTCTTGTTGGCCCTGTTGGCTTTATCCGCGTCGGCGCTAGGGGGCTGGTTCATCCCCGGTAGCGCGGTGGCCGGTGCCGGCGTCTGTGTCTGCGTTTCGTCTGCAGCGGCCACGGCAAACAGCGGGCTTACCAGTAGCAAGCCCGCCAGTGCGTGTGCCGTCATGAGTCTGTTCATGGCCCAGTCCTCCAGTGCCTGTGTATTGCATTGGAGGAGCGGGCAGGGGGAAGGTGCGTCAGCGCTGACCGACGGTATCAGACAAAGCGCTGAGCGCCGGTAGTACCGCGCGGCAAGCGTGAGCGGCCTGGCAAGTCTGCCAGGCGCGCACGCCAGTCGGCCTTGGCATCGAAGCGCGCGGGTGCCGGTTTGTCCTTTTTGGCCTGGGCGTTCTGCTTGCGGATCTCGGCCAGCGATGGTGCCTTGTTGGCGACCGGCTGGGCGTTGGTGTCGGCCTTGGCCAACGAGCGCAGGCACGATTTGCAGGTAACTTGCTCAGGGCTCGCGCAGCTGACGACGTTGGGTGTGTTGCGACCGCAAGCGATTTCGCTGCCGTTCGATGAGTAGTGAGTAACCAAACCTGTTTCTCCAAGCTTTTGAAAACGAAGCTGATTTTCTCACAATAGACGGCCTTCTGCCGAGCCCGGCGTGCCCAACGGTGCAACCAGCCCCGGTCCTTCGTTCCGCACATTGCCCACTTCACGCCCTACCGGGTACCACCGGAAGTCGCTCACCGGCCGCCCTTCATGGCGGGCAATGGCTTCGGCCTGGGCAGCATCGAGGGCGGGGTCTACCCAGGCGCGGGCAGCATCCGGGGCCAGTACCACGGGGCGGCGGTCGTGGATATCGACCATACCCTGGTCGCTGGCATCGGTGATGATCACAAAACCGTTCCCGGGGCCGCCGACCTGCGCCAGGCCGGCGAAGAACAGCGGTTTGCCGCTGGTCAGCTGGATGAACCAGGGCTGCTTGAGCTTCGGTGCCTGGGGATTCTTGACCCATTCGTACCAGCCGTCGGCCGGCACCAGTACTCGACCAAGGGGCCATAGTTGCTTGAAGAAACGGTTGGTGGCCATGGTTTCGACGCGCGCATTGATCGGCGCGGGGCGCTTGTCCTGCGCCCAGGCGGGCGCCCAGCCCCAGCGCAGTTCGTCGCTGTGCAGCGTGTCGCCGTCACGATGCAGCACGGGCACGCGGGTGGTGGGGGCCACGTTGTAGCGGGGTGTCACGGGTTCCATGCGGGCGCGGTTGATGAAGTCCAGCTCCAGCAGGTATTGCTCCATCCGCGCCGCCTGGGAAAATCGTCCACACATGGCTTCGTCCTCCGATGATGCCTACACCGTATTGGTAATATTTTGAAACATTTGCGCGGGCTGTAGTCCATTGTTCACACCCTAGACGGCCCCTCCATGAAAACACCGCGTCCTTCCGCTCGCCTCAAGCCCCTTACCCAACTGCGCAACCTGAAGATGGCCCGCTCTGCCCACGCTTACGTGCGGGGCAGTACGGTGCAATTCTACCAATGGCTGCACAGCCAGTCTGGCCGGCGCCTGCCCAATGGCCCGGCGGTGTGGATCTGTGGCGACTGCCATGCGGGCAACCTGGGCCCTACGGGTGACCTCAAGGGCCGGATCGACATTCACATTCGCGACCTGGACCAGACCGTCATCGGCAATCCGGTTCATGATCTGGTGCGCCTGGCGCTGTCCCTGGCCACCGCCGCGCGCGGCTCCGACCTGCCCGGCGTGGTTACCGCCAAGATGCTTGAAGAGGTGATGCGCGGTTACCAGTTGGCGTTCACCGACGCCAGCGATGAAGACCCGCCGCGCCCAGCCCAGGTCAAGGCCGGCATGCGCAGCGCCGTGCAGCGCACCTGGAAGCACCTGGCGCAGGAGCGCATCGAGGATGCGCGCCCCACTATTCCGCTGGGCAAGCATTTCTGGCCGCTGTCGCGCCAGGAGCGCACGGCCTTGCAGACGCTGTGCGACAGTCAGGAAATCCATGGCCTGGTCACCTCCCTCAAGGGCCGTTCGAAGAATGACCGGGTAGAACTGCTGGACTCGGCCTACTGGGTCAAGGGCTGCAGCTCCCTGGGGCTGAGCCGCTACGCTGCGTTGCTGGGCGTGGGCGATGACGACGACCCCGATTACTGCCTGATCGACATCAAGCAGGCCGTGGGCGCCGCCGCGCCTCGGGCGGCCCGTGCACACATGCCACGCGACAACGGCAAACGCGTGGTCGAGGGTGCGCGGCACCTGAGCCCCGGCCTGGGCAACCGCATGATCAGTGCGCGCATGCTGGACCAGGGTTTTTTCATTCGCGAATTGCTGCCCCAGGACATGAAACTGGAACTCGACCAGCTAAGCCAGGTTGAAGCCATGCGCGCGGCCGCCTACCTGGCGCGGGTGGTGGGCCAGGCCCATGCCCGGCAGATGGACAAGGGTACCCGCGCCGAATGGATCAACGACCTGCAACTGAACCGCTCGCGGGTGCTGGATGCACCCTCGTGGTTGTGGTCCAGTGTGGTGCAACTGGTGGGCAACCACGAAATCGGTTACCTGGAGCACTGCCGGCGCTATGCGCTGGATGCGGACAAAGGCTGAGCCGCAGGCACCTGATCAAGCAGGCGGGCAGCCGCGGTATCCGCGGCCGCCCAACCATGGCCAACGGACTATAGGTACAAGCCGCGTAGCTCCGGCACGCCTCGCTTCATGGCAACGGGTTGCCGCCCGTCACGCCATACGTCTCACCGGTGATATAGCTCGATTCCTGAGTCGCCAGGAATACATACAACGGCGCGCACTCGGCCGGTTGGCCGGGGCGCCCCATGGGCGTCTGCGAGCCGAAGGTGGGGATCTTGTCCCGCGGCTGGCCACCGCTGGGTTGCAGCGGCGTCCAGATGGGACCGGGCGCCACGGCGTTGACCCGCACGCCCTGGGCGATCACCTGCTTGGCCAGGGCCTTGGTGAACGCCACGATCGCGGCCTTGGTGGACGCATAGTCCAGCAGGTTCTGCGACGGGCTATAGGACTGGATCGACGCCGTGTTGATGATGGTCGCACCGGCTGGCAAATGCGGCAGTGCCGCCTTGCACAGCCAGAACATCGCGTAGACGTTGGACTTGAACGTGGCGTCGAACTGCTCGGTGGTGATGTCGGCGATGGCTTCCACGGCCTGCTGTTTGCCGGCCACGTTCACCAGGATGTCCAGGCCGCTCAGGCGCTCCACGGCCTGGCTGACCAGCGACTGGCAAAAGCGCTCGTCCTTCAGGTCGCCCGGCAGGCAGATGGCCTTGCGGCCTTCGGCTTCGATCAGTTGCACCACTTCCCGCGCGTCGCTTTCTTCCTCGGGCAGGTAGTTGAGCACGATATCGGCGCCTTCACGGGCGTAGGCGATGGCGGCGGCACGGCCAATGCCCGAGTCGGCGCCGGTGATCAGCGCCTTGCGCCCGGCCAGGCGGCCAAAGCCCTTGTAGCTGGTCTCGCCGTGGTCGGCGGCCGGGTGCAATTTGTGCACTGTGCCGGGGGCTGACTGCGGCTGGTCGGGGAACTCGGGCTGCGGGTACTGGGTCAGCGGGTTCTGCATGCTGTACTGGTTGTCGGTCGCCATGTCGGTTCTCCTCGGACGGCATCATTGAAGTCATGGCAGTGGAGGGCGAGGGGCAGGCAAACGTTCAAATTTTCTCCGCGTCCCGCGAAGGCAAAAATTTTTTAAACCTTGTGCGAAGACCAGCAGTCGATAACTCATCAGTCATGGCTTCGGCGCGGCGAGGGACAGTAAATGATCGGTGTCGTGATACCCGCACATAATGAGGCAAGTTACATCGAACAATGCCTGGCGTCAGTTACGCTGGCTGCCGGGCATCCCCGCCTGGCGGGTATCAGGGTCGAGGTGCTGGTGGTGCTGGATGACTGCACCGACCTCACTGGCGACCTGGCCCATGCCGCCGGCGTCACCACCCTGGCCGTGACCTTCCGCAATGTCGGCCGGTCGCGCGCGGTAGGCGCCCAGGTGATGATCGAAGAGGGGGCTCAGTGGCTGGCCTTTACCGATGCGGACACCCAGGTGCCGTTTGATTGGTTGGCCAGGCAGTTGGACTTTGAAGCGGACGCCGTGTGCGGCACCGTGCAGGTAGACAGTTGGGAGCACCACGCCCCGGAGGTACGTGACAGTTACCTGGCGGCGTATCGTTTCGTCGAAGGCCACCGGCATATCCATGGTGCCAACCTGGGCCTGAGCGCCAAGGCCTACCTGAGCGCGGGTGGTTTTCAGCACCTGGCTGCCCATGAAGACGTGCAGCTGGTGGCCGACCTGGAGCGTACGGGGGCGCGAATCATCTGGACCGCTACCCATCCAGTCGTCACCAGCGCCCGCCGTGACTTCAAATGCCGTGAAGGTTTCGGCGACTACCTCCTGTCCCTCGAACCACCGCTGACCGCAACGCTTTGAAACTGAACAGCTCGTTGGCTTGCCAGCGAGCTGTTCAGCGGTATTGGCTCAGTTCCCGTCCGCCACTTTGCGTTCGATCTCGTCGGTCTTGCGGCGAATTTCCTCGGCGTCCTGCTCCAGCACGCGGGTGGAGGAAGGCGTGATCGCCTCATCCACGGCGCGGGTGTCGTCGTCGCGGTCTTGCAGGTCTCGCTCGACCACGTTCACCGGTTTGCCCGCCACGTCGGTGGGCGGGTTGTTGTTACTGTCGCGGTTGCTCATGTCCGTCTCCTCGGTTGTTCTGAACATTGGAGATGCACCGCGTGCAGGAGTTCGGCTTTTCTGAGGTCAGAACAGGTTGATCGGGTAGGTGACGATCACCCGGTGCTCATCCTGGTCCCGCGCCCCTGGAAATTCGGTGCGCAGGGAGGCATGGCGCAAGGCGACGCTCAAATCCTTTGCCGGACCCGATTGCACGGTGTAGGTGAGCGTCAGGTTGCGTTCCCACTCGCGCTTGTCGCCGGTGGCGGTGTGAATCCCCGAGCCGCTTTCATACATGCCCAGGAACGTCAACCCCGGCACCCCCATGGCGGCGAAGTCGTAGCCGTAGCGCACCTGCCAGGTCCGCTCGCCGGCGCGCTGGAATTTGCCGATCATGGACTCGGTCATGAAGTAAGCGGTGGAGCCGTCACCCTGGTTCAGCCACACTGCATCGCTGTCGCCGGTCACTTGCTGGTAGCCGGCGGCGAGGGTGTGCGGGCCCACCAGGTAGGTGAACAGGGCACTGGACAGCTGGCTGTCGACCTTGCCCTTGGTGACGCCGTCGCCGTAGTAACCGGCGGTGTAGTAGTCCGGGTCGTTGTTGTCCTTGCCATCGGCGCTGTTGTTGAAGTAGCGCAGGTCGCTGCGCAAGGTGCCGGGGCCGACCTTCCAGTTGTGCACCAGGCCGAGGAAATGCTGGGTGTAGAAGTTTTCCAGGTTGCCGTAGTAGTACTGCAGCAACAGGTCGGGGTTGGCTTTCCAATCCACGCCAGCGTACTGGAATTTGTGCACGAACTTGCCGGTCAGGCGGCTGTTGGCCCCTGGAATCGACATGCCCATCTGGTTGGTCGACCCACGGCCTTTGACACTGTCCAGCTGGCCTGCGGTGAAGGTGAAGTCGCGCAGGTCCCTGGACTGGATCTGTTCGCCGTTGAAGGTCTGTTGCAGCATGCGGTCGGTGGACATGACGACTGGCAGCATGGGGACCAGCGCACCGGCGCGGATTTCGGTCTTGGCCACACGCATCTTGGCGGTGGCACCCAGGCTGGCGAATTCGTCAGCCGCACGGCCATTGTCGGTGGGGAAGATGTTGCCGTTGTAAGCGGTGCCCGACGGGTTGTAATGGCGGCCCTTGCCCGAGTCCAGCTTGATGCCCAGCATGCCGATGGCGTCCACCCCGAAGCCGACGGTGCCGGGGGTATAGCCCGACTTGAAATTGAGGATGAAGCCCTGGCCCCACTCCTGGGTGTAATTGGGGTCGGCGGCGCCGCTGCGGTTGTCGGCGTTACTGAAGAAGTTGCGCGCCAGGATGCTCGCGGTGCTGTCTTCGATAAAGCCTTCGGCGTTGCTCTGTTGCGCGATGACCAGGCCGCACAGGCCGGCCAGCAAAGTGGGTGCGCGGTTGGCTGCGCGATTCAAAAGCACCATCGGGTTATCCTCATGCTGTAGTCAATGTTGTGGGAGGCAGGCAATGGCGGCAGTCAACGTCGTTATTGTTCTTCAGGAGCAATCGCGGCCGGGGCGCGGGTCAGCGCCACCGGCGGTAGGCGCATCAATACCCACAGGGCCACCGCAGCCAGCGCCGCGCACAGCAGCAGGCCGGTGCCCAGGCCTTGGGCAAGCGCTTGCCGGGCCAGGTCCAACAGGGCGCTGTTATCGTGGGCGGGGCCACGTTGCAGCAGTACCTGCGGGTCGAGGTAGGGCGCCAGCGCGCCGCCCTGGCCGATGGCGTCGAAGGCGTGGCGCAGGTGCACGGCGTACAGCAGTTTGACCAGTGCGCCCATCACTGCGGTGCCCAGCAAACCACCCACCAGGCGCAGCGACTGGGTGAGGGCCGTGGCGATGCCCAGGAACTCGCGGGCGGCCAGGGTCTGGGTGAACACCGTGAGGTTCATCAGGATGAAACCCAGGCCCAACCCCGCCAGCAGGATCAACCCCAACAGCAAGTGGAACGAGGCCTCCAGGCCCACCCACCACAGGCCCAGACAGGCCAGCGCCAGCACGGCGAAGCCGGCCAGGGGCACGCGGTTGGGGTTGCGCAGGTGGGTGATGACGCGGCCGTTGACGATCGCCCCCAGGGTGATGCTCAGGGCCAGCGGGGTAATCAGCAGCCCGGCGTCCTGGGGGGAATAGCCATAGCTGCCTTGCAGCAGCAGCGGCAAGTAGAACAGCAGGGTGAACATGATCGCCCCGGCCAGCAGCGACAACACGAACAACTGGCGCACGCTGCCCGCCTTGAAGAGGGCGGCGGGCAACAGGGCGTGCTGGTAGCGCCGCTCCCATCCGACCAGGGCAAGCAGCGCCGCCAGGCACAGACCGCCCAGCGCGGCACTGGCGGCGGTGGACGACTGCCCCAGCCATTCCACCCACAGTTGCAGGCTGCCCAGCACCAGGGCAATCAGCAGCGCGCCCAGCCAGTCGAGGCGAATGGCCCCCCGACGCAGCGGCCGATACCAGGGCAGGTAGCGCCAGGCGAAGAACAGCGCGAGCGCGCCCAGGGGCAGGTTGATATAGAACACCGAACGCCAGCCGAACGCACCGGTCAGGTAACCCCCCAGGCCTGGGCCCAGGGCATTGACCACGCTGAACAGGGCGCTGAGCAGGATTTGCCAGCGCAGGCGCTGGCGCGTGTCGGGAAACAGCTCGGGAATGCACGCGAACGCCGTGCCGATCAGCATGCCGCCGCCCACGCCTTGCAGGCCCCGGCCCAGTACCAGCACCGGCATGCTGGAGGCCAGCGCGCACACCAGCGAAGCCAGGGTGAACACCACGGTGGCCGCGAGCACGAAGGGCTTGCGGCCGAAGTAGTCACCCAGGCGGCCGAAGATCGGGATGGTGATGATGGACGCCAGCAAGTAACCGGTGGCCACCCAGGCATACAGCTCGAACCCCTGCAGTTGGGCGACAATGCTTGGCAACGCATTTCCGATCACTGTCTGGTCCAGGGCCGACAGCATCAGCACCAGGGACAGGCCGAGCATGGCCAGCAGGGCCTGTTTGAAGCTCAGGGCCGGAGGGCTCGGCAGCGTCATCGTCAGCCCCTTACACCAGCGCCGCGACGGCGGCGGCGATGCGCTGGCACCCGATTTCCAGAGTCTCGATGGCCGAGGCCGTGGACATGCGGAAGAACGGCGCCAGGCCATAGGCACTGCCCGGGATCACCGCCACGCCCTGGCTTTCCAGCAGGTACAGAATGAAGTCGCTGTCGCTTTCCAGCACTTGGCCTTGCGGGGTGCGCTTGCCCAGTACGGCGGCACAGTTGACGTACAGGTAGAAAGCGCCCTCCGGCGGCAGGCAGCTCAAGCCTTCGATGGCGTTGATCAATGCCAGGCAACGGTCGCGGCGCTGGCGGTACACGGCGCGGCTTTGGGCGATGAACGCCTGATCGCCGGTAAGGGCCGCCACGGCGGCGGCCTGGCTGACGCTGCAGGCATTGCTGGTGGACTGCGACTGCAAGGTGGCCATGGCGGTGATCAGGTCGGCAGGGCCGGCGCCGTAGCCGATGCGCCAGCCGGTCATGGCGTAGGACTTGGACACGCCATTGATCACCAGCACACGGTCCTTGAGCGCCGGCTCCACGGCCAGGATATGGGTGGCGGGGCGGTCGTCGTACCGGATGTGCTCATAGATGTCATCGGTCATCACCAGCACGTCGGGGTAGTCCAGCAATACATTGGCCAAGGCGCGCAGTTCGTCGGCGTGGTACACGGCGCCGGTCGGGTTGCTGGGGGAGTTCAGCAGCAGCCAGCGGGTGCGCGGGGTGATGGCGGCGCGCAATTGGTCGGCGGTGAGCTTGAAGTGGTGGTCTTCGTCGCAGGTCAGGGTCACGGGTTCGCCTTCGCAGGCCAGCACCATGTCCGGGTAGGACACCCAGTACGGCGCTGGGATCAGCACCTCATCGCCGGCGCCCAGGGTGGCGGAGAAGGCGTTGTAGATCGCGCTCTTGGCGCCGTTGGTGACCACGATCTGCGCCGGGGTGTAATCCAGGCCGTTCTCGCGCTTGAGCTTGTCGACGATGGCCTGGCGCAGCTCCGGGGTACCGGCGTTCTGGGTGTAGCGGGTGTGGCCGGCTTCGATGGCGGCGCTGGCGGCCTGGCGGATGTGGCTTGGGGTGTCGAAGTCTGGCTCGCCCACCACCAGGTTGATGATCGAGTGGCCGGCGCGGCGCAGTTCGTGGGCGCGGTCGGCGGCAGCGCTGCTGGGCGAGGGTTTGATGCGGTGCACACGGGCGGCGATGCGGGAAGCGGTCACGGGGTTTTCCTCGGGTGGTGGCCTGATGACGGCTACGTTACGAGGCACGGCGGTTTCGCTGATAAGACAAGTTTGTTCTGGTTTGATAGGCACAGCTTATGACCGCCGCCAGCGCAATGCGCACAAAAATAGTGCAATGCCCTGATTGCTAGCCGTGACGAGGGGGGTGGCTGCGTTGTTATGCGTATCCATAGCGAAGGCTTATACCTCCCGGTATGCCTGATACACCGTGGTGCCTGCTTCCCGAGCTGGCGCCCGGTCCCACAGAGATGAACTGCTGGGCCGGTGATGTTGACCCTGTGGGACCGGGCGAAGCTCGGGAAGGCCACGGCGCGGTAGGCCTGATACGCCGCGGCGCCTGCTTCCCGAGCTGGCGCCCGGTCCCACAGAGAACGGCTGGGCCGGTGAGGTTGCTCCTGTGGGACCGGGCGAAGCTCGGGAAGGGCACGACGCGGTAGGCCTGATGCACCGCGGCGCCTGCTTCCCGAGCTGGCGCCCGGTCCCACAGAGAACGGCTGGGCCGGTGAGGTTGCTCCTGTGGGACCGGGCGAAGCTCGGGAAGGGCACGACGCGGTAGGCCTGATGCACCGCAGGGTCCCACAGGGCATGGCCGCACCGACGGGTTCACGCTTCAGGAAGAGCCCGGCTGGCCCGGCTTTTGCTCTAAAGATCTCATCCGCCTTGCCCGAGTGTGTTGTCCAGTGAACCTGCGCCGTTTGAAGTACTTCGTGAAGATCGTCGATGTCGGCAGCCTGACCCAGGCCGCCGATGTGCTGCACATTGCCCAGCCAGCCCTCAGCCAGCAACTGGTGACCCTGGAAGCCGAGCTGCAACAGCAGTTGATTATCCGCACCAAGCGCGGCGTCACCCCCACCGAGGCCGGCAAGGTGCTGTACGGCCACGCGCAGTTGATTCTGCGCCAATGCGAACAAGCCCAGAGCGATGTGAATGCCACCGGCTTCGCCTTGTCCGGCCAGGTCTCCGTGGGCCTGGCGCCCGGCACGGCGGCCTCCGCGTTGTCGCTGCCGCTGCTGCGCCGGGTGCGTGAACGCCACCCCGGTATTCTGCTGTACCTCAACGAAAACTTCGGCACCACCCTCAGCGAACTGATCATGAACGGGCGCATGGACATGGCCGTGCTGTACGGCGGCCGTGAAGTGCATGGCCTGAGCTTCGTGCCGTTGATGCGCGAGCAGTTGTACCTGGTCAGCGCCGACCCCGAACTGCACGCCCGGGATGAGATCAGCCTGGCCGAGCTGGCGGGCCTCGACTTGCTGCTGCCGCGCACCTACAACACCATGCGCCGCCTGGTGGACGAAGCCTTCCTGAAGCTCGGCCTCACCGCTCGGGTGATCGCCGAGGTGGAGTCGTCCACCACCCTCGCGGCGGCCGTCAGTGAACACTTCGGCTCCACCATCCTCCCGGAGTCCGCCGCCCGCGCCCTGGTGGCGGTGCACGATGCACACCTGTGCCGCATCACCCAGCCGGACATCGAGGCGCCCCTGGCCCTGTGCCTCTCCGGGCATTTGCCGCTGTCGGTACCGGCCCAGGCGGTCAAGGCCATCCTGCTGGAACTGATCGCCGACATGCGCGGCAACCTGGTGTCGGCGCAGTCATAAGGGCCGCTTATCTCCCCACAGTCAAACCGTCTTGGCCGTGTTTTGCGCCGCTCGATATCGTTCACCCAGCCACTTTTCTCATTCACGGCAGGGGCTTTTGCATGAACCCGGAACGCATCAAAGCGCTGATCGACCTGATGGCCGCCTCAGACCTCAGCGAACTGAGCCTCAACGAAGGCGATACCCATTTGCGCCTGCTGCGCGACGCTGCGGCGGTGCCCCTTGTTGTCGCCGCGCCTCAGGTAGCGCCCAGCCCTGTCGCCCCCCAGGCGGCGCCCCCCGCCGGCTTCGAAGCCTGCGCGGCCCTGTATGGCGTGCTGCACCTGACCCCCGCCCCCGACCAGCCGGTATTCGTGCAAGTGGGCGACGCAGTGGAAGCCGGCCAGACCCTGGCCGTGGTGGAAGCCATGAAGATGTTCCACCCCCTCAAGGCCGAACGCGCCGGCACGGTGTTGGCGGTGCTCGCCGCCAGCGGCGAGGAAGTCGCGGCCGGCCAAGCCGTTTTTCAGCTGGGGGAGGCGTGACATGTTCGACACTGTATTGATCGCCAACCGCGGCGAAATCGCCCTGCGCATCCTGCGCGCGTGCCAGGGCCTGGGTCTCAAGACCGTGGCCGTGTACTCGGAAGCCGACCGCGACGCCCGCTACGTGCAACTGGCCGACCAGGCCGTGTGCATCGGCCCGGCCGCCCCTGGGCAGAGCTACCTGAACCAGGCCGCGTTGCTGTTCGCCGCCGAAGTCAGCGGCGCCCAGGCCATTCACCCCGGCTACGGTTTCCTCTCGGAAAATGCCGCCTTTGCCGAGCGCGTCGCTCAGGCTGGTCTGACCTTCATTGGCCCCAGTGCCGCCTGCATTCGCACCATGGGCGACAAGGTGGCTGCCAAGCGCGCCATGCGCGAGGCCGGGGTACCCTGCGTGCCCGGCCCTGACACCAGCATGCCCGAAGACCCCGAGGCCATCCTGGCCATCGCCCGCGACATTGGCTACCCGGTGATCGTCAAGGCCGCCGGCGGCGGTGGTGGGCGCGGCATGCGCGTGGTGGAGCAGCAGAGCCAACTGCTCGACGCCATCAACCTGACCCGCGAGGAAGCCCGGCGTGCTTTCGGTAACCCGGAGCTGTACATCGAGAAATTCCTCGGCGAGCCGCGCCATGTGGAAATCCAGGTGCTCTGTGATGCCCACGGCAATGCCCTGTGGCTGGGGGCCCGTGATTGCTCGCTGCAACGCCGCCACCAGAAAGTCATGGAGGAGGCACCCGCCCCCGGCATCGCCCCGGCGCTGCTGGCCCAGGTGGGCGAGCGCTGCGCCGCCGCCTGCCGGCAGATCGGCTACGTGGGGGTGGGCACGTTCGAGTTTCTGTTCGAGCACGACGCCTTCTACTTCATCGAAATGAACACCCGCCTGCAGGTGGAACACCCGGTCACCGAAATGACCACGGGCATCGACATCGTTCAGCAACAGATCCGCATGGCGCGGGGTGAACGGCTGAGCCTGAGCCAGGCCGATATCGGCGTCCACGGCCACGCCCTGGAATGCCGCATCAACGCCGAGGACCCGGCCAGCTTCATGCCCACCCCCGGTGTCGTCAGCCGCTGGGAAGTGCCCGGCGGCTACGGGGTGCGGGTCGACAGCCACGTCAGCCATGGCTACCGCGTACCCCCGTACTACGACTCCATGGTGGCCAAGGTGATCACCCACGGCGCCACCCGTGAAGAGGCCCTGGCCCGCATGCGACTGGCCCTGGGCGAGATGCGCGTGGAAGGCATCAGCACCAACATCGCCTTGCACCTGGACATCCTCCAGGACCCGGGTTTTCGCGAAGGCGGCGTCGACATCCACCACCTTGAACGCTGGCTGCACACGAGGACTTCAGCATGAGTGCCCTGAACATGGACGCCACCCCACGCATCAGCCTGCTGGGCACCACCGCCGTGCTGTTCGAAGCCCCGGGGGCGCTGGACCTGGCGCCGCAGCAACGCATCTGGGCCCTGGCGCGCCTCGCCCAGGGCTGGCCAGGCATACGCGAAGGCGTGCCGGGCATGAACAACCTGATGCTGACGTTCCACCAACCTCCGCGCGACCTGCATGGCCTCAAGAGCCGCCTGCTGGAGGCGTGGGAAGCCTGCCAGCCGCTGCCTCTGGAGGGCCGCATCGTCGAGCTGCCGGTGACCTACGGCGGCGACTTCGGCCCGCACATGGCCGACGTCGTCGCCCACACCGGGCTCGACGTGGAAACCCTCTGCAACCTGCATTGCGAGCCGCTGTACCCGGTGTATGCCCTGGGTAGCCACCCCGGCTACTGCTACCTGGGCGGCATGGACCCGCGCCTGGCCACCCCCCGGCGCCAGGTGCCGGTGCTGAACATCGGTGCCGGTGCCGTTTCCATTGGCGGCGTGCAAACCGGTGTGTCGGCCTCGGCAGGCCCCAGCGGCTGGAACACCATCGGCCACACCGACATGGTGTTCTTCGACGCCCTGCAATCGCCCCCCGCGCTGTTGCAGCCGGGTGACCATATTCGCTTGCGTATCGAGAGGATCATTCGATGATCGAGATCATCAGCGCCACCGCCCTGGCCACCGTCCAGGACCTGGGCCGCCATGGCAGCCTGGGCTACGGTGTCGGCACGTCCGGGGCCATGGACAGCCTGTCGTTGATGCTCGGCAACCTGTTGCTGGGCAACGCCGAGGGCGACGCCGCCATCGAGATTCCGCTGTTCCCTTTCCAGGTGCGCTTCATTGAAGACTGTGCCTTCGCCGTCACCGGTGCCGCATGCGGCGCCACCCTGGATGGCCAGGCGCTGCCGCCCAACTGGGTAGCCCAGGCGCGCGCCGGCCAGGTGTTGAAGTTGAGTTACCCGTCGGCGGGCAGCCGTGCGTACCTGTGCCTGGCCGGTGGCGTCGACGTACCTCTGGTGCTCGGCTCGCGCAGCACCCAGTTGCGCGGTGAGTTCGGTGGCTGGCAGGGGCGCATGCTGCAGCAGGGCGACCGTCTGCCAGCGGGCCGTCCGGGCCTGGCGGGGGCGACTGACTTCGGCGTCGGCCTGGCCGCCCGGGCCTTGCCCCTGGCGGTGGACGGCGTACCCGCCATGCGTGTATTGCCGGCAGCCGAATACGACTGTTTCAGCGAGGCTTCGCAAGCCGCTTTCTGGGCCGGGCAGTGGAAAATAACCACCCAGAGCAACCGCTACGGCTACCGCCTGGAAGGCGAGCCCCTGTTGCCGAAGCAGCCATTGGAAATCCGCTCCCACGGCATCGTGCCCGGCGTGATCCAGGTGCCCCACGGCGGCCAGCCGATCATCCAGATGCGCGACGCCCAGCCCAGCGGCGGCTATCCGAAATTCGCCACGGTGATCGAGGCCGACCTCTGGCGGCTGGGCCAGGCGCCCATTGGCAGCCACGTGCGGTTCATGCCTTGCAGCTACGAACAGGCCCTGGACGCGCTGGAGGCCAACCGGGCTTTCCTCGACGCCACCCGGCGCCTGCTGACCTTGCACACCCTTTGAGGAGCGCCGCCATGAACATCAAGGATATTCGCCAACTGGTCACCTGGCTCAGCGCCGCCAACCTCACTGCGCTGCACATTCAGCGCAGCGGTTTCGAGCTGATGATCCGGCGCGGTTCGGCCAAGGCGCCGTTGCCAGCGCCGGTCCCTGTGGCCCAGGTCGTGCAGGCAGCGGAACCCGTGGCCACGGTGAACGCCAGCGGCCCGGGGCACTTTTTCAGCCACCACCCGGACGAGCGCAAGCCCTGGGTCCAGGTGGGCGACCGGGTGCAGGCCGGGCAACTGCTGGGCGTGCTGCAGATCGGCCAATTGATGCTGCCGGTGCGCAGCGAGCAGGCCGGGCTGGTCCGCGCGGTGCGTGCTGGTGAAGGTGAGCCAGTGGGCTATGGCCAGCCGCTGTTCGAGCTGGCCAACTGAGGAGGCACACCATGCGTATCGATTTGAATGCAGACCTTGGCGAAGGCTTCGGGCCCTGGACGATGGGCGAAGACCAGGCGCTGATGGAGATCGTTTCCTCTGCCAACGTGGCCTGCGGTTTTCACGCCGGCGACCCGCTGATCATGGACACCACCGTACGCCGGGCCAAGGCCCTGGGTATCGACCTGGGGGCCCATGTCGGCTACCCCGACCTGCAAGGCTTTGGCCGCCGCGCCATGAACATCGACCTGCCCGAGCTGGCCGCCTGCGTGGTCTACCAGTTGGGTGCCCTGGCCGGCATGGCCGCCGTGGTCGGCCACCCCATGACCCACATGAGCTTCCACGGCGCCCTGGGCAACCGCGTGGCCGCCGACCCGCGCATGGCCGAGGTGCTGGTGGGGGCGGTGGCCAGGTTCGACCCGAGCCTGATCATCAGTTCGTCCAGCAGCCAGGCCATCGAGGCCGCCGCCGACCAGCATGGGCTGCGCGTAGCCACGACCTTCCTGGCCGACCGTGCCTACGACCGCAACTGCCTGCTGGTGCCGCGGGGTACCCCCGGCGCGGTCATCAAGGACCCGGCCCAGGTGCGCCAGCGGGTGGCGCAACTGCTGCAACACGGCACTGTCACCACGCTCGACGGCGAAGCGGTCAAGGTCAATGCCTGTTCCATCCTGCTGCACGGCGACACGCCGGGCGCAGTGGAACTGGCGCGCCAATTGCGCTCATTCATCGAAGGGCAGGGCGCCGTCATCACCCCTGTCAGCCAACTGGTGCGGTCATAAGCGCACCTTATTGCCACACAACCAATGCGTCTTGGTCGCTGCGAGCCTGGCTCGGTACAGTCCAGAACAGAAGCAGGAATTGAGGAACACAGCATGCCATTCTCCGACTATAAAACCGCGCTGGTCACCGGCGCTTCCTCCGGCATCGGCGCCGCCGTGGTCGAGCGCCTGTGCGCCGAAGGCTTGCAGGTACACGCCCTGGCCCGCAGCGCCGACAAGCTGGCCGAGCTTGCCGAGCGCACGGGCTGCATCGCCCACGCCATCGACGTCACTGACCTGGCCGGGCTGACCGCGCTGTTCCAGCGCCAGCGCTTCGACATCCTGGTCAACAACGCCGGTGTCGACCGTCCGGGTTCGCTGCTCAAGGCCGACGCCGAGGGCATTGACCTGCTGGTGGACGTCAACCTGCGCGCGGTACTGCACCTGGCGCGCCTGGCGCTGCCGGGCATGGTCGAGCGCGACAGCGGCCATATCATCAACATCAGTTCGATCGCTGCCGCCTACAACTTCGGCGGCAACGCCACCTACCACGCCACCAAGGCGGCGGTGAGCATGCTCTCCAAACAGCTGCGCGTGGACGCATTCGGCAAGCGCGTGCGGGTGACCGAAATCTGCCCCGGCCGCGTGGCCACCGACATTTTCGCCCACGTGCATGGCGACTCCGAAGAGGTGCGCCAGCGCTTCATCGAAGGCTTCGAATTGCCCGAAGCCAAGGACATCGCCGACGCCATTGCCTTCGCCATTGCCGCGCCGGTGTCGATGAACGTCGGTCATATGGAGATCACCCCCACCCTGCAGGTGCCGGGCGGCCTGTCCACTGCGCGCCCACAGGACTACCAGGCCTGAGCACCACGCCCCGCCAGAAGAACGGCCCTAGCCGTCACTGCCGTACCCGCGCCGGGGCTGCCCTGGCGCCTTGTATCTGCCCCACGCCGCATGTCGATGGGAATTGACCATGAAGCATGACTTCGATCTTGCCGCCGTTTTCCAGGGCGAATACACCGAGCTGATCCTCAAGGGCATCGGCATGACCCTGCAACTGGCCCTCTTTGCCTGGTGCCTGGCGATGGTCCTGGCGCTGTTGCTGGTGGCCATTCGGTTGACTGGCAACCGCTACGCCGAGCGCCTGGTGGCGGCCTACGTGTCCTACCACCGCAACGTGCCAACCCTGGTGCAACTGATGCTGTGGTACTTCGGTATCCCGACCCTGCTCAGCGACAACACCCAGGTGTGGCTCGCCAATTTCAGTACCGAGTATCTGTTCGCGATCATCGCCCTGGGCCTGTGCCAAGCCGCCTATTTCAGCGAAGACATTCGCAGCGGCCTGCGCGCCATTCCCGGTGGCCAGGCCGAAGCAGCCCGTGCCCTGGGCCTGGGCTATGTGCGCTCGCTGCGCTACGTGGTGCTGCCCCAGGGGGTGAGGAACTGCCTGCCGTCGCTGATCAACCACAGCGTGCTGCTGTTCAAGAACACCAGCCTGGCCATGGCCATCGGCGTGGTGGAACTGACCTACGCCACCCGCGAGGTGGAGAACTACACCTTCCGCACGTTCGAGTCATACCTGGTGGCCACGGTGGTGTACCTGGCGTTCTCGCTGATGCTGATGGGCGCCGGCGCCTTGGTGGCTCGGCACTTCAGCAAAGCCCTGGCGAGGTAGGCCGCGATGTTCGACTTGTTCAAGATTGTCCACGACAACTGGCCGCTGTTCCTCATCGGCCAATACCCCCACGGCCCCTTGGGTGGCCTGGCCAGCACGCTGATACTGGCGGCCTCGGCCCTGGTACTGGCATTCCCGCTGGGCCTGCTGCTGGCCCTGGCCCGGGTGTCGCCCTGGCGCTGGCTGCGTTACCCGGCCACCGTGTGGGTCTACGTACTGCGCGGTATTCCGCTGCTGATGGTGATCTTCTGGACCTACTTCCTGGTGCCCTTGCTGATCGGTCACAACATCACCGGCTTCACCACCATGCTCTGCACCCTGGTGGTGTACCAGAGCGCGTACCTGGGCGAGATCATCCGCGGCGGCATCCAGGCGTTGCCCGGTGGCCAGTACGAAGGGGCCCGCGCCCTGGGTCTGGGCTATGTGCGCACCACGCTGTGGGTGATCCTGCCCCAGGCGCTGTACAACGCGTTGCCCAGCCTGATCAGCCAGTTCGTGTCGATCATCAAGGAAACCTCCCTGGGCTACGTGATCAACGTGCAGGAAGTGACCTTCGCCGCCAACCAGGTCAACAACCAGTTGCTGACCAAGCCGTTCCAGGTGTTCTTCATCCTGGCCATCACCTATTACGTCCTGTGCTACGGCCTGACCCGCCTGGCCGGCGCGCTGGAAGGGCGCATCGCCCGCAAGCGCCTGGGCAGTGCCGCCACCGTCGCGCCGCAGGCTTCCCTGCTGACCACTGATAACTGAAGAGGGTTGCCTTCATGCATCCGATGATCATGTTTTCCAGCATCAACAAATGGTACGGCGAGTACCAGGCGCTCACCAACATCACCGCCGAGGTCAAGCGTGGCGAAGTGGTGGTGCTGTGCGGGCCATCGGGCTCGGGCAAGTCGACGCTGATTCGCACCGTCAACCGCCTGGAGGACATCCAGAAAGGCCAGATCCTGTTCGACGGCCAGGACGTCAACGGCACCGACGCCAACCTCAACCGCCTGCGCAGCCGTGTCGGCTTCGTGTTCCAGAGCTTCAACCTGTTCCCGCACCTGTCGGTGCTGGACAACATCATCCTCACCCCGACCAAGGTGCGCGGCCTCAAGGCCAGCGCCGCCAAGGGTCAGGCCTTGCAGTTGCTGGACCGCGTGGGCCTGGCGCACAAAGCCAACGCCTACCCGGCGCAATTGTCCGGTGGCCAGCAGCAGCGTGTGGCGATCGCCCGCGCCCTGGCCATGGAGCCGCCGGTGATGCTCTTCGACGAACCCACCAGCGCCCTGGACCCAGAGATGGTCGGCGAAGTGCTGAGCGTGATGAAGGGCCTGGCCAAGGAGGGCATGACCATGATGTGCGTGACCCACGAAATGAATTTTGCCCGCGAAGTGGCAGACACCATCTGGTTCATGGACGCCGGGCAGATCCTGGAAAAGACCGCCCCCGAACAGTTTTTCAGCCAACCCAGCCATCCCCGTGCGCAGCGCTTCATCGCCGACCTGCGTGCCCACTGAATCCAACCCTCTGGAGTAAGCCCCATGGCACTGAATAAATTGCTGACCGCCATCGCCCTGGCGCCCCTGGCCATCGCGGTGGCCCAAGCCGACCAGTTGAGCGACGTGATGGCCAAGAAGAGCCTGAGTTGCGGTGTGTACGCCGACGTGCCACCGTTTTCGGCGCCCGACCCGACCACCCGCGAACTGGTAGGCATGGATGTCGACCTCTGCACCGCCCTGGCCAAGCACCTGGGCGTGGCCCTGGAGCTCAAGCCGATGTCGGTGGAAGCCCGGGTGCCTGAGGTGAAGATGGGCCGGGTGGACCTGATCTTCGCCAACCTGGCGTACACCAAGAGCCGCGCCGAACAGATCCAGTTCAGCGACCCGTACTACATTGCCAAGGAAACCCTGGTAGTGCGCGCGCCGAACGCCGACCAGCCGCGCGAGTTCTTCAAGGGCAAGAAAATCAGCTCCACCAAGGGCTCGACGTCGGAGCAATCGATCCGCCTGGCCGATGCCACGCCCGTGACCTTCCAAGACACCGGGTCAGCCTACATGGCGCTGCAGCAGAATAAAGTAGTGGGGCTGGTGACCAACACCATGACCGCCATCAAGCTGGTAGGCCAGGCGAAGGAGGGCGGGGTAAACCTGGCCATCGCCAAGGAGCCCATGGCCCTGGAACCCATCGGTGCTGGCATGCGCCAGGGCGAACCCGCCTTCCTGGCCAAGGTCAACGAAGCGCTGCGCGCCATGGACCAGGCCGGTGAGATTGACGCCATCTGGAACCGCTGGATCGGACCGGACACCGCCTACAAGATGGTTCGTGAAGACAAGGTGCAAAGCCTCGCCGACCTGAAGTTCGATCCGCTGCCGTGATTCGGTAAGGGCCGGGCGACGCTCGGGAACCACGCCGCCCATGTCTGCTGACAGCAGTCAGGCACCGTTCCCGAGCTTCCCGCGGCCTTATCGCGCTTCCTCCCGGGGGCTGGGGGGTTATTCCACGCAACAGACCCAGTGATGGTCGTGCCGGTAAGGCGCGCGAGTGAAGTGTACGTCCGAGACCAGTACCAGGCCGCGCTGTTGCAGGGCTTCGGTCAGTTCTACCAGTGTCTCTGCTTCGATGGTCATGTGTGTTTACCTCGCCAGATTGACTGCATACATAAGTCTTGACCGGCCCCGGCGCGGGTTGATTCATTTTTTCTTCGCTTGCTACCTAAGTAGGATCCGCCCTGGGGTCATATCATGGTTTCATGAAGGCTTTTGCGCACATGGAGTGACCGATGAACCACCTACCGCTACGCTCAAGCCTCGTCCTGGCCCTGCTCACGGCCAGCATCACCGCCCACGCCGCGGGGTTGGCCAGCCAGCGCAGCAGCTTCGGTACCCTGGCCGATGGCACGCCCATCGAGAAATACACCCTGACCAACAGCCATGGCATGCAGGTGGGGGTGATTACCTACGGCGCGATCCTGCAGTCGGTGATCGTCGCCGACAAACAAGGCCATTTCGACGACGTGCTACTGGGCTTCGATAACGCTCGCGACTACCAGGCGAAAAACGGCGATCCGCACTTCGGCGCCACCATTGGCCGCTACGCCAACCGTATCGCCGACGGCACCTTTGCCCTCGACAGCCATGTCTACAAAGTGCCCCTCAACGCCGGCCCGAACGCCATGCACGGCGGCCCCGAGGGCTTCGATACCCATGTCTGGAAAGCGCAACCCACCCGCGACAAGGATTCGGTAGGCGTGACCCTGAGCTATGCCAGCCCGGACGGCCAGATGGGCTTTCCCGGCGAACTCGACACCCAGGTCACCTACAGTCTCAACGAGCAGGATGAGTTGCGTATCCAGTTCCACGCCACCACCAGCAAGCCGACGGTCGTCAACCTGACCAACCACGGCTACTACAACCTGGCAGGCGCGGGCAGCGGCACCATCCTGGACCAGGTGGCCACCCTGCACGCCAGCCATTACACGCCGGTGTCGGCCAAGCTGATTCCGACCGGGGAAATAGCTCCGGTGGCCAGCACGCCGATGGACTTCCTGACGCCTACGGCGATCGGCACCCGCATCAAGGCCGACCACCCGCAACTGAAGTACGCCGAGCCCAAGCAGGGTGGCTACGACTTCAACTACGTGCTGGACACCCAGGGCGACCTGAGCAAAACGGCCGTGGAAGTACACGATCCGAAAAGCGGCCGCCGCCTGCAACTGTTCACCACTCAGCCTGCGGTGCAGTTCTATACCTCCAACTCCCTGGACGGCTCCATCAAGGGCAAGGCTGGCAAGGTCTACGGGCACTGGGGTGCATTTGCCCTGGAAGCGGAGCACTACCCCGACTCGCCCAACCAGCCAGCATTTCCCAGCACCCGCTTGAACCCGGGCCAGTTGTACCAGCAGACCACGGTGATGAAGTTTTCCCACGACTGACGGCCACGACGGTAAGATGGCCACTTGATATTGATGTGATAAGGGAAACCCATGATGTTCGGTTTGAATGGCAAGACCTGCGTGATGCTCGCCACCGTGGCAGCCCTGGCCGGCTGCGCTTCCACCGTCCCGGCGGCCAAGCCTGCGGCCGGCTCGCGCACCGTGTTGCAGCACGTGGTGTACCCGGCGGGTTATGAAGTGAACGTGATTCGCATCATCCTGCCGGCCAACACCAACTCGCCACACCATACCCACCCGGGCCTCGAGTCGGGCTACGTGGCGCGCGGCTCGGTGACCATTGCCATCGATGGCCAGCCGGAGCACGTGCTGCATGCCGGTGACACTTTCGAAACCCCGGCCGGTGCCCCGCACATCGTCAAGAACGGCCCGCAGGAAACCGAGATCGTGTCCACCTACATCACCGAACTGGGCAAGCCGCTGACTCAGGTGCTACCGCAGTAACCGCACCGGCCCCGGCTGAGGAAGACTGACACCCGGTAAGGGGGCGGTCCGGGGTTCACTGGGCCGCCTGGTCTTCCTGCACGCCTTCGATGGTCAGCAACTGCTTGAGGATTTCCTCGGCCTGGGCACCGGAGGTGCGCACCAGTTCGATGGTGACGCTATCGGTGCCCTCATGGCTGCCTTTCTCGACGATGAACTGCTTGACCTTGCTGGAGCGGTTGCCCATCACCTGGTTGACCTTTTTCAACGTCAAGGTGTGAGAGGGCGCTACCAGTTTCAGCACATGCTTTTTCACCTTGTTGCGATACAACCGCTCCACCGGCTTGATTGCCACCAGAATCAGCAAAATCATGAAGGTCGCTGCCGTCCCCACCGCGTACAGCCCGCCGCCCACCGCCAGGCCGATGGCTGCCACCGTCCACAGGCTGGCCGCCGTGGTCAGCCCACGGATCACCTCGCCGCGCAACAGGATCGAGCCGGCGCCCAGAAAGCCGATCCCCGAGACCACCTGCGCCGCCACCCTGGAAGGGTCCAGTTCGGTATGGGCCATCTGCAAGGCATCATGGAAGCCGAACGCCGAAACGATCATCAACAGGCACGAGCCCACGCACACCAGCATATGCGTGCGCAGCCCCGCCGCCCACAGCAGGCGCTCACGCTCAAGGCCGATCAGGCTGCCGAGCAAGGCCGCCAGCAGCAGTCGAATGCACATTTCCCAGTCACTGAGCATGCTGTCCTCCCTTGGGTTGTTCGAGAGTGGACCGGCTGGCACCTGTATTGGTTCGCAGTGCAGGCCTGGCCTCTTTGGTCGGAAAAGTCACGGCTGCGGCAATGTGGAGTGCCTGCGCCCCTGCGAAAAAAACCGGCAAACGATTACAATCCGAATTTTCACCGCAGAATTGGCAGGCCGGTCAGGTTATGACGCTCGATCCACCCACTATGTTGACCCTTTCCGTCGCCCTGGCAGCGGCGGCGGCGCTTTACCTGGCAGTGGAGTGGCGCAGCGTTCGCGAGGCTTCGCTGCTGTTCTGGAGCGGCGGCTTCGCGATCATCACCGTGGGCTGCGTGTTGGCGCTGATGCGCGGCAGTGGCCTGGTGCTGGTGGGAGTATGGTTCGCCAACGGCTTGCTGGTGGTGGCCCACTGGCTCTTTCTGCTGGGGGTGGCGCGGTTTACCGAAACGCGGTTGTCCCGGGGCTGGTACCTGATCGTGGCGGTCTGGCTGGCCATGCTCACGCTCCCCAGCGACCAGGCCTGGTCCAAGGTCATGCTGATGGTGCAGTCCTCGATGATCGCCCTGGTGACCCTGCGCGGCAGTTTTCTGCTGCGCTCCCACGGCAAATCCCTGAGCGTGGGCGCGGTGCAGTTGCGCTATGTGTTATTGGCCCATGGGGTGTTTTACCTGTTCAAGGTGGGCACCGCGGCCATTTCCGGCACGGCCATCGACCTGGTGTCGTTTCGCGGCGAAATCATTCAGATCTCCCTGGTGGAAGGGGCCATCGCGATCATGCTGATCGCCTTGTCCATGACCGGTACCGAGCGCTACCGGCGCGAACAGCAGATCGCTCGCCTGGCCAACCGTGACCCGCTCACGGCGCTGTACAACCGCCGGGCGTTGGAGGTGCGCGCGCCGCGCTTGCTCAATCAGGTTGCCAGCGCTCGGCCGGGGGCGTTGCTGTTGATCGACATCGACAACTTCAAGCCGGTCAACGACCTGTATGGCCACACGGCAGGTGACCGCTTGCTGATCACCCTCAGCGAGATGATCCGCGCGGTACTGCCCGAGGGCGCCCTGGCCGCGCGCCTGGGCGGCGACGAGTTCGTCATCCTCCTGGCCAATGCCTCCACCGAGCGCGTCGAGGGCCTGGGCACCGCCTTGCGCGAGCAGTTCCGCCATGTGGCGGCGCTGACCTTCGATACGCCGGTGCCGGTCACCCTGAGCATTGGCGCCACGGTGTTCGACCAGCCGCCTGTCAGCCTGGCCGCCCTGATCGAGCAGGGCGATCATGCGCTGTACGCCTCCAAGCGCGCGGGCCGTGACAGCATCCGCCTGGTGGACCGCACGGCGGCGGGCGAGGCGGTCACTGGGCGTTGAGGCGCAGAAAATCGACCAGTGCCCGTAACGGCGGCGTCATCATGCGGCTGGGGTAATACAGGTAGAACCCTGCGAAGGCAGGTGTCCAGTCAGCCAGCACCTGCACCAGTGCGCCCTGGTCGATGTAGGCCTGCACCTGGTGGGCGAAGAGGTAGGCGATGCCCGCGCCATCCAGTGCGACACGGGTCAGCATTGCCGGGTCGTTGACCAGGACCGGGCCGTCCACCGTGATTTCCAGCGCCTTGCCATGGGCTTCGAACTCCCAGCGGTAGGGACTGCCGTCGGTGGGCCGTCGATACCCCAGGCACGCGTGGCCTTGCAGGTCGCGGGGCGTGAGCGGTGCGCCGTGGCGCTGAAGATAGGCGGGGGAGGCGACCACCATCATCTGCAATGGCCCCCCCAGCCCCACGGCGATCATGTCTTGTTCGAGGCGTTCGCCCAGCCGCACCCCGGCGTCATAGCCTTGGGCGACGATGTCCACCAGCCGGTCGTCCACGTCCACCTCCAGCCTTATGCCGGGGTGCAGGTGCAGAAACGGCGCAATCAGGGGGGCCAGGCAATGGTTGGCGGCGTCGCGGGTGCTGTTGATCCGCAGGCGGCCAGTAACGCTTCCGGGCTTGGCACCGGCCTCGGCCACGGCGGCCTCCAATGCGGCGAACATGGGCTGCAAGCGGGCGAGCAACTGCGCCCCGGTGTCGGTGAGCGCGACGCTGCGGGTGGTACGGGTCAACAGGCGTGCCCCCAGGCGAGTCTCAAGGGTCTTGAGGGTTTGGCTCAGTGCCGAGGCCGACAGACCCAGGTAAGCCGCTGCTCGGGTGAAACTGCCGCGCTCGGCAATGGCGACAAAGGCCTTCAATTCCGCGAATTCGCTGCCCCGCATTATGCCTCCGTTGCTAAATGACCCTTGGTGATAATAGCGGATTAACCTCTGAGTGCGCCGCTGTCATCGTGTGCCTTTCATAACGGCCAGGGGCGCGAGATGGGCAGGTTTGGTGGCAAGACGGTGATGATCACCGGAGGGACCCGAGGCATCGGGCTGGCGGGTGCCCAACGTATCCGTGCAGAGGGCGGGCAGGTGATTGCCAGCGGGCGCGGCAACGAACGTTCGATCCTGGGTGATGACTGCCAGATAGTGCTCGGCGATGTCTGCGATTGCGCCAACGTGCAGGCGCTGGTGGCGGCGGCCGAGCGGGTCGGTGGCCTGGACGGGCTGTGGCTTAACGCCGGGTTTGCGCGGGTGGGGGCCCTGGAGGCGTTGACCGCCGAGTGTTTCGACGCATTGATGGCCACCAATGTGCGGGCGCCGGCATTGCAACTGGCGAGGCTTTCACCGCTGTTGAAACCGGGCGCTTCGGTGGTGGTGACGGCGTCATCGTCGGCGTTCGAGGCGGCGCCGCTGGTCAGCGCCTACGCGGCCACCAAAGGCGCCCTGCTGTCGATGATGCGATGCTGGGCGGCTAGCCTGGCGCCTCGGGGGGTGCGTGTGAACGCGATTGTGCCGGGGCCGATCGACACCGGTTTTCGCGGGTTCATGGGCGAGGCGGCGCAGGCGCAATTCGAGCGCGGCGTGGTCGACCTCGTGCCGCTGGGGCGTGCCGGGTCGGCGCAAGAGGCCGCGGCGGTAGCGTTGTTCCTGCTGTCGGCAGATGCCGCTTACGTGACCGGCAGCCAGTACGCGGTGGATGGCGGGCTGTTGATGCGCTAGCGCCACAGCTTGCTGGCGAACGGCGGTAGCGTGCTGCGGTTTCAACTGCAGGTACCGTCATGTCGCTGTCATGTTTCATTGCTAGCGTTGCCGCCGACCTCCTGTACAGCGCAGGTTACAACAATCAAGCATTCCGGCCCGGCAGGCTGTCGCGGCCAGGAGCGCGCACCCCGCCCAGGTATCGATAATCATGCAGGCAGCCGCCACGCGCAGGCCGTTCATCATCCGCTCCGACCACATGGGCGGCGAGGCATTCGGCCGCCTTTTCTCGAACGTCTTCGGCAATCTGTATAACGACGTCGCACACGTGGGCAGCCCCTTGAGTATCGCCGGGGTCTACGGCCGGTACGAGGGCGTCAGTTTTCGACGGCTCAGTTACCGCGGTGATTTCACCGTGGAAATTCCCGATCTCAATGATGAAATCACCTTCGTGATTCCCACGGCAGGGCAGATCATCTTCAACCTTCCAGGGGCTACCGTGGGCAGGCCGAATGTGGGCCTGGCCGTGGAGAAAGCTCAGGTACGGTCGATGCAGATCATCGATGGCCACGGGCAGCATGGCCTGTCGGTGCGACGCGCGCTGTTCACCCAGCGGCTATCGACCCTGCTGGGCCGGCCCATCGTGCGCACGATCAATTTCGAGCCCCAGGTGGACTTGAGCCGCGCCGCGTTCCAGGGCATCAAGGCCATCGTCGCGTTCGCCACGGGTGCCGAGCTGGACACGCTGATGAACAGCAGCGCGTTGATGCCCGCGCGGCTGCAGGAAATGCTCGTGGATGCGCTGCTGGAAAACTGGCCGCATACGTACAGTGAGGCACTGCGCCGGCCCGGTCCGGCCATTGCCCCGCGGCACGTGCGCCTGGCCATGGAATACATTCGGGAGCACCCGCACTGCCTGGTCAGCGGCACCGAGTTGGCGGCCCTCAGCCACGTCAGTCTGCGTGCACTGCAAGAGGGCTTTCGGCGGTTCATGGGCACCTCCATCGCCGCCTATCAGCGCCAGGTGCGCCTGGAACGCGCCCATGAGGCGTTCCGCCAGGGTGGGCCGGAGTCAGTGACGCAGGTGGCCCTGGCCCTGGGTTTTTCCAATGTCGGTCGCTTCTGCCAGTACTTCCAGAACGCCTACGGGCTAAGCCCGCAGGACGTTCGCAAAGGCCTGCGCAGCACCACTCAGAACTGGTAGCTGGCCTTCACGCTACCGCTGAAACCCTGGCTGTCGCCGCCCGTGAGGGCGCCCGCTTCGGCCCCCACACTGAACGCGCCGAGGCTGGCGGTGAGGTTGAGCGCACCGTTGAACTGGTCACGGGTGCTGTAAGCCGCCTGCTGTTCGATATCCAGGCCCAGCAGGTGAGCCTCGCTGTTCACCGAATGATCGCCCAGCACACGCTCGTAGCCTACTTGTGCGCCGGGCACCAGTTGCCAGCCACTGCCGATGCCGATTGGTGCCAGGGACGCCTTGAGCTGGCCGAAGGCGCTGCGGCGAGTCTGGTGCGTGCCGTCCACGCCCAGGGCCACTTCGCTGCCTTTCTCATCGAAGCCGTTCAGGTTCAAGTGGCTGACACGCACGCCCAGGCTTGGCTCCAGGGTAACCTGGCTCGTGGGCAAGCGATAACCCAGGGCGACGTTGGCGCTGCTGACGGTACCGTGGGTATCGCCCCTGGCCGTGCCCAGGCCGCCACCGATGTCACGCTTGCTGCTGTAGTCGACATAGCCGGCGGTGGCATCGGCGCTGACGAACAGGCCGCGGTCGAGGCTGTCGGCGCCCAGGCGCGCGCCGGCCGTCAGGAAGGTCAGGTCGGTGTCCACCGAGCCGCTGGCCGCGCCGACGGTGCCGCGGCTATAGCCGAACGCCGCGTGGCCACTGAGCTGTTCGCTGAAGCGCTGGGTGAGGCCCACCAGAGTGCCTTGGGTGTGCTCGTTGCTGCTGGCGGCATGGCCGGAACCGTCGGTGCCCAGGTAGCCGGCCAGGCCTGCCGTCCATACGCTGCGCTGGCCGACCTTGAGGTCGGTCCCGCTGCTGTAGGGCGCCATTGCACTGTTGATCAAGGCGTCCTGGCGCAACAGGTAGCTGGTAGCATCGGCGTGTACCTGGCCGCCCACGGTGGATTGCACGCCACCCAGGTCGCCAGCGTCGATGGCCGCTTGCAGGTAGTAGTTGTAAGCGGTGTAAGTGCCGGAGAGGCTGCTGTTCTGCAACTGTTGCAGCAGCAGGGCGCCTGCGGCGGCGTTGCCCAGGAAACCGGCCTGGCCGGGCAGGCTGTTGTAGTAGACCATCTTGGCGCGCAGCACGTAGATCGTCGCCTGGGACAACCCCAGGCCTTCCTTGAGGTAGTTGTCCATGCTGCCGTAAAGCGCCGTGACTTCGTCCAGCGCTGCCTGCAGGTAGCTGGCATCGACGGTCAGCGTGGGCTCGTAGATGGCCGCGAGGCTGGCTGGCAACGCCGCCAGGGTGGCGTCCACGCGAGTCGCGGTGTAGGCGTTGGTCGCCAGATAGTCGGCCATGATGGTGGCGCTGTCGACACCGGCGATACTTAACAGTACTGCCGTGGCCCAGCCGGTGCGGTCCTTGCCGGCGGTGCAGTGAAACAGCGCGGCGCCGTCCACTGAGGCCAGGTCGTTGAACAGTACCGAGAACTCGCTGCGCACGTTGGCATCACTGACGAACTCGCGGTTGGTTTCCTGCATCAGCGCCACGGCGCTGGCCGCACTGTTCACCGTGATGCTGGACAGCACCGCGCCCGAGGTGAGGTTGCCCAGGATGTCGACGTTTGTGTAGGTAGCGCCATCGAGCAGGGTGTCCGGTGTGGCGGCGATCTCGCTGGCGGTGCGCAGGTCATACACCGCCGTGATCCCCAGGCTGTTGAGGGTGGCCAGGTCGGCCGCCGAAGGGGTCAAGGCGTTGGAGCGGTAGAACACCCCCGAGCGCATGGTGCCGTCATGGGCGGTGGTATAGGCCGTGGTGGTGCCGGCGATGTCGCGGAAGTTGTCGACACTGCTCAGGATGGGCGTGTCGATGGCGTAGGTTTCGGCAGCCTGGGCAGCGGTGATCGACAGCGTCAGGGCAGACAGTGAACAAAGGACTCGGGACAACACAATGCAGCTTCCTTGGGGACAGGTTGGGCTGCCTACTATCTGTATCGAAATGAACGCCAATGTGACAAGTTCGCCGGGCGCAGAAAAGCCGGCGCGAAGTGTCCGCACTGTGCGCGTGGTGTCCGTGCCATGGCCTGAAACAGCTTGCTGGCGAAGCGCCGCGCCCGTGGCACCCTCTCAGGCTGACGCGGCTTGAACGTCCAGCAACCGCTGCAGAAACGTCGCCAATGCCACTTCTTCCAGCCGCAGGCCCTTGCGCTTGCGTGGCTTGGGCAGTTTGGCCAGTTCACCCAGTACATACCGTTCCAGCACGGCCGGGTGAATGTAGCAGCGCCGGCACACGGCGGGGGTGTTGCCCAGGGTGCGCGCCACCGCCTTGACCATCTCCACGATCTGGCGCTTGGCCTCGGGCTCCGGCTGCCAGTGCAGTTCGCGCAGCATCGCCAGCGCCAGCGCGCTGCCGGCCCAGGTGCGGTAGTCCTTGGCGGTGAAGTCGGCACCCGTCATGTCCTGCAGGTAAGCATTGATGTCTGACGAGGTGACGGTATGGCGTTCGCCCTGGTCGTCCAGGTACTGGAACAGGTGTTGCCCAGGCAGCTCCAGGCAGCGCTTGACGATACGGGCCACGCGCTTGTCTTTCACCGACACCCGGTGTTCCACGCCGCTCTTGCCGCGGAAGTGGAATTCAATGGCGCTGCCCTTTATCTCGACATGGCGGTTGCGCAAGGTGGTCAGTCCGTAGGACTTGTTGTCCCGGGCATATTGGCTGTTGCCCACGCGAATCAGGGTGGTGTCCAGCAGGTAGATCACCGTGGCCATGATCTTGTTGCGGTCGAGGCCCGGCAGCGCCAGGTGGCTTTCCAGTTGCTTGCGCAGCTTGGGCAGCGCGTTGCCGAACGCCACCATGCGGGCGTACTTGTTCTCATCGCGCACTTCGCGCCAGCGCGCGTGGTAGCGGTACTGCTTGCGCCCCCGGGCATCGCGGCCCGTGGCCTGAAGGTGGCCGCGCGGGTCTGCGCATATCCACACGTCGGTGTAGGCGGGTGGTACCGCGAGGGCATTGATGCGCTTGATCACCGCCGGGTCTTCGATCAGCGCGCCCTTGGCGGTGAAATAGACGAAGTGGTCGCCTTCGCGCTCGCGGCGAAGGCCAGGCTGGCTGTCATCGACATAGTGCAGGTCCGGCGGTAATTCGGGCAGTTCGGACTGGGCGGCAAGGTCGGCCATGGTGTGGTTTTTCCCTCGGGGTTCTCGCTAATAGACCGCAGGGTTTCCCGGAGGTGCGAAGCAGATCGGGGGTTTCCGTGTTTGGGAAATTTCCGAGGTTTATTCGGAATTGTCCGGCTTTTTCCTACAGCCTCTGGCGCCAATACTGCGGCCTAACGGGCAGGGAGGCGTTTCCATCGCCGCTGCTCTACCGTCTGCCAAGCGAGGATGCCATGTACAGAGCAATGATTGTCGACGACCACCCTTTCATCCGCGCCAGCGTGCGGTTGCTGCTGGAAAAGATGAAGGTCAAAGTGGTGGCGGAAACGGACAATGGCGCCGATGCGGTGCAAATGGTGCGGGACTACGGTGCCCAGTTGGTCATCCTCGACATCGGCATGCCCAAGATGGACGGCCTGGAAGTGATCCAGCGGATCAAGGCGCTGGAACTGCCCGTCAAGATCCTGGTGCTGACCTCCCAGGCGCCCGACTATTTTTCCTTGCGCTGCATGAAAGTGGGGGCCGCCGGCTACGTGTGCAAGTCGGACAACCTGACCGAGCTGGTCAAGGCCGTTCAGGCCGTCACCTCCGGCTATACCTATTTCCCCGACGTCGCTCTCAGCTCCGTACACCGTGGCGACTGCCTGGACACTGAAGCCCAGTGCATCGCCCGCCTCACCGACCGCGAGTTACTGATACTCCAGCAACTGGCCCGGGGCTACAGCAACAAGGCCATCGGTGACGCCATGTTGCTGAGCAACAAAACGGTCAGCACCTACAAGGCCCGCCTGATCGAAAAACTGCGTGTTCAGTCCCTGGTTGACCTGGCGGACCTGGCCAGGCGGCATGCCTTGGTCTAGGGGCCGCGCCATGTTCACACGGATGTTGTGCTGGTGGTGCCTGGTATGCGCGTCGACGGCCCTGGCGGCCCCGAATGCCCCGGTGCTGTATGGCCGTTCCACCTTGCCCGCAGGCCAGGCGGAGCGCCTTGAATTGACCGACGACGACCGCCGCTGGCTATGGCAACGGCGCGTGCTGCGCCTGGGCGTCAGCCAGCCGGACTACGCACCCTTCGATATCCTGGGCACCGGCCAGGAATACGAGGGCATCACCGCCGATTACGCCGGCCTTGTGGCCAGCCTGCTGAACCTCAACGTCGAAGTGGTGCGCTACCCCAGCCGGGCCGAAGCCCTGGCGGCGGTGCGCGATGGCTCGGTGGATGTGCTGGGTACCTCCAACGTGTTCGAAGCCGCGACCTCCAACCTGGTCTTGTCACAGGCCTACGCCCAGGATGAGTCAGTGCTGGCCAGCCGCAGTGACGACCGCACCGCGCTGTTTGGCGGCCTGGACAACAGGCGCCTGGCGATGCAGGAATTCTATCTTCCCCAGGCGGTGGTTCAGGAACTGTACCCGGGCGCGCGCATCCAGTTGTATTCCTCTACCGTGGCAGCGCTGGGGGCGGTGGCGTTCGGGCAGGCCGACATGTTCCTGGGCAATGCCCTGGGCGCTTATTACCAGGTGTACAAAGGGCAACTGAACGGTTTGTACCTCAGCCACCTGCCGCAGGTGCAGAGCAATTATTTCGGCTTTGCGGTCTCGGCGCGCAACAGCCGGCTGCTGACGTTGGTGAACGCAGCGCTACAGGCCATTCCCGAGCATGAACGCCTGGCCATTCTGGGGCGCTGGAGCGTGGGTGGGGTCACCATCGGGCAACGCCACGCCCTGGCCCTGACTGAAGCCGAACAGCGCTGGCTGGCCAATGCGCCCACCCTCAAAGTGTTGATCGACCCGCAGTTCCTGCCCCTCAGCTACCTGGACAGCCAGGGCCGTTACCGGGGCATCAGCGCCCAGGTGCTGGAAGTGATCGGGCAGATGACCGGGCTTGAGTTCGAAGTGCAGACCGGCAAGTCGCTGGCCGAGATGATCAGCCGCGTGCAGCGCGGCGACGCCGACCTGCTGGCCGCGCTGCCACCCAGCCAGGCACGGGAGCAGCAGTTGAGCTTCACCCGCGCCTACATGAGCAGCCCGCGGGTATTGGTCACCCGGGACGGCGAGGTTGCACCGCACTCGCTGGAACAGATGGACGGCAAGCGCCTGGCGGTGATTCACGGCAGTTTCCTGTTTGACGTGCTGCGTGAGCAATACCCAGGCGTCATCCCGGTGCCGGCCCCCAGTGCCGACCATGCCCTGTCGATGGTGACCAATGGTGCGGCCGACGCGGCGATGCTCACCCTGATCGGCGCCCGCTACCGAATTTTCCGTCAGTACGCCGGGCGACTGCACATCAATGCCACTCTGCCGGTACGCCCGGCCAGCGTGGCGTTCGCCACTTCCCACCACGCTCCGGAGCTGCTGTCGATCCTGAACAAGGCACTGCTGGCTATCCCGCCCCAGGAGTTCAATGACCTGGCGGCGCGGTGGCGCGGCGAGGTCGTGCTGGAGGAAAGCTTCTGGGCGCGCCACCGCTGGCACATCGTGCAGCTGATCATCATGGCCGTGGTCGTGCTGGGCCTGGGGCTGGGCTGGATCACCCAGTTGCGTCGCCAGGTACGGCGGCGGGTCAAGGCGGAAGTGGCGCTGACCGACCAGCTGGAGTTCATGCGCGTGATGATCGACGGCACCCCCCACCCGATTTACGTGCGCGACCCGGAAGGTTGCCTGTTGACCTGCAATGCCAGCTACCTGGAGGCCGTGCAGGTGCAGTTCGAGGAGGTGGTCGGCAAACCGGTGGGCCAGAGCATTGCCTTTACGTTCGAGGAAGCCGAGTCGTACCAGCAGGCTTACCTGCAAGCCATGAAGGACAACGTCAAGGTGGTGGCGGACCGCCGGGTGCGCTTGCGCAATGGCGAGTTCAAGACCATTTACCACTGGGCGCTGCCCTACACCACCACCGACGGTGCCATCGCCGGGCTCATCGGCGGCTGGATCGACATCACCGAGCGCCAGCGGCTGTTGCTGGCCTACCAGCAGGCCAAGGAGCAGGCCGAGGCTGCCAACCGCGCCAAGACTGTGTTCCTGGCTACCATGAGCCACGAGATTCGCACGCCCATGAACGCCATCACCGGCATGCTCGAACTGGCCTTGAAGAAATCCGAACAGGGGGTGTTCGATCACCTGTCCATCGAAGTGGCCGCCAACGCTGCCAGCAGTCTGCTGGCGCTGATCGGCGATATCCTCGACATCACCCGCATCGAAACCGGCCACCTGACGCTGGAACCTCAGCCCACCGACCTGATGGGCCATGTGGAAGCGGTGGTGCGCCTGTTCGAAGTGCAGGCCCGGCACAAACGCCTGCGCCTGGCGCTGGACGTGGAGGGCGAGGCCGGTTCGCTGGTGCTGCTGGACCCGCTGCGCTTCAAGCAGATTGTCTCCAACCTGCTCAGCAATGCCGTGAAGTTCACCCACGAAGGCGAGGTGCGGGTCGCAGTGCGCTTGCGTCCGGGCGAGCAGGGCCTTGGGGTGAGCCTGACGGTCAGCGACACGGGTGTCGGCATCCCCCCGGACGAAGTGGCGCAACTGGGCAGTGCCTTTACCCAGGCCAGCAACCATCAGCAATCGCCCCGCGACGGCTGCGGCCTGGGCCTGAACATCAGCCGCACGCTGTGCGCCATGATGGGGGGGCGCCTGGGGCTGCAGAGCACGCTGGGGCAGGGTACCCAGGCGGGGTTTGAACTGACGCTGCCGTGGGCGACCGCCAGGCAGGCGGACGCTTCAGGCGTGCCTGCGGCCAGCCGCCCATTGAACGTGCTGGTGGTCGATGACTACCGCGCCAACCGGATTCTGCTGCAACAGCAACTGGCTTACCTGGGGCATCGAGTGACCTTGGCCGAGGACGGCAACAGCGGGTTGCTGTGCTGGCTGCGCGGGGATTTCGACCTGGTCATGAGCGACTGCAACATGCCGGGCCTGGATGGCTACCAACTGGTCCAGGCCATCCGTGTGCACGAGCAGCGCAGCGCCCGAACGCGTTGCAAGGTGTTGGGCTTTACCGCCAATGCCGTCCCCCAGGAACGGGCTCGGTGCCTGGCCGCGGGCATGGACGGCTGCCTGTTCAAGCCATTGAGCCTGACCGGGCTGGCGCAGGCACTGGAGCCTTCAGGGAGTGACCTGCCGGCCCCGGCGCCCGCGCCACCGCGCGGCGAACATGACCTGGGCGCGTTGCAGGCGTTGACTGGCGCGGATACGCAGGCATTGCAGGCGCTGCTCGATGGCCTGGCCGACTGCTGCCGGCAGGACCTGCTGACCCTCGACTCACTGGACATGGAAGCGGACCGCCAGGCCATCGCCGACCTCGCGCACCGCATCAAGGGCGGTGCACGCATCATTCGCGCAGCGCAGGTGCTGGACGCCTGTGATCAGGTCGAGCAGGCTTGTGCGACGCAGGGGGAACCACTGGAGGGGCTGGTGGGCGCATTGCGCACGGCGTTGAACGACCTGACCGCACGCCTGGAAAGCGGCGCTCAGGCCTGAAGAGAACACGTGGGGCCGGTACGGCGGGCGCCCACGGGGCTATCACTTGTTGTACTTGTCCAGACGGCTTTTGACGCGGTCGGTGATGGTCAGGCATCCCTTCGCATTGCCCTTATCCCGGGCCGCGGTTGCGCTCGCGATGTCCTTCTCCACCAGCTCCTTGACCTTGGGGTCGGTGGTGCCCGCGCTGTTGACCCGGTCCTGCAAGCGCTGGATGTTGGCGTTGCACGTATCCTCGTCCGCCGCGCTGGCCTGGAAGCTCAGCGCCCCCGCCAGTACTAACAGCCCACAGCCTAGCAATCGCTTCATGGATGACGTCCTCGATCAGTTGGATGAACCCTGTCAATGCACAGCACAAGCCAGTGTAGTCGGCTTATAACTACGACAGAGGCCGTTATCGCTTGGTTCAGCACACTATCGCACAAGGCGTGCCGCAGGGTGGGGTGGCAGGTAATTGGTTAATAGATATAATCATTAGTCGTGTTACCTACGTGCCCCACAACCACAACAAGAGATGCACGCCATGCCTGTTTTTTCTGCTGCTTCCCGGCGCGCGGTCCTGACCGTCGCCTTGTGCTTCGCCGTCGCCTTGCTCGAAGGCTTCGACCTGCAATCCACCGGCATCGCCGCCCCCTTCATGGCCAAGGCCCTGAGCCTCAGCCCCGAGCAGTTGGGCTGGGTATTCAGCGCCGGGCTGATCGGCCTGTTGCCCGGTGCCTTCCTGGGAGGCTGGCTGGCCGACCGTGTGGGGCGCAAGCCGGTGCTGCTGGCGGCGGTGGTGCTGTTCGGTGCTTTCACCTGGTTCACCGCCCACGCCATGAGCTTTCCCAGCCTGTTGTTGGCCCGGTTGCTGACCGGCCTGGGCCTGGGGGCGGCGCTGCCCATCATCATTGCCGTGGCCAGTGAAGCCGCCGCGCCCCATTGGCGCAGCACCGCCGTGAGCCTGACCTATTGTGGTGTGCCCCTGGGTGGGGCGCTGGCCGCCCTGATCAGCCTGGCCGGGGTCGGGGATGACTGGCGCCTGGTATTTCAGGTGGGCGGCGTGGCGCCGCTGGCCATCGCCGCTGGGCTGCTGGCCTGGCTACCCGCTGGCCGGCCGGCGGCTGTCGGGCAGGCGCCTGGGTCGTCGGCCGCGCGCCTGTTCTCCGAGGGGCGCGGGCGCCGTACGCTGTTGCTGTGGCTGGCCTGTTTCTTCACCTTGACCGTGCTGTACATGCTGCTGAACTGGTTGCCGTCACTGCTCATGGCCCAGGGTTACAGCCGCGGCGACGCAGGCCATATCCAAGTGTTGTTCAACCTCGGTGGTGCGGCGGGCTCGTTCCTGACCGGGCGCCTGATGGACCGCGGCCGCACGGCGCTGGCGGTGAGCATTGCCTACCTGGGCATGCTGCTGTCGCTGGCCGGGCTGGGCCTGGCCAGCAGCTTCGTTGCCATGGCCCTGGCCGGGCTGGCGGCCGGTTACTGTTGTATCGGCGGGCAACTGGTGTTGTATGCGCTGGCGCCGCGGCTGTACCCGGCTGACATGCGGGGTACCGGTACCGGGGCGTGCGTGGCGGTCGGGCGGCTGGGGTCCATGGCAGGCCCGCTGGCCGCGGGGCAATTGCTGGCCGCTGGCGGCGGCGTGGCCGGTGTGCTGTTGGCTGCCGCCCCGGGGCTGGTGATCGCGGCCATGGCGGCGTTGGCGCTGGCAGGCGGCACCCGGCAGCCAGCAAGCGCGCCTCTTCAGGAAATATAGTTAATAGTATTAATCATTAATTGACGTAATCAGTTGCCCGCGCTACTGTCTGTTCATTCGCAACGCACATTCAAAGAACAAGAGGTGTGAGATGAGCCGTTACCAAAATTGCTGGCAGACCGTGACCGTCGACGTCGAAGACGGCATTGCCTGGGTCACCCTGAACCGCCCGGAAAAACGCAACGCCATGAGCCCGACCCTGAACCGGGAAATGCGCGACGTGCTGGAGACCGTTGAACAGGACGCCGACGCCCGGGTACTGGTGCTCACCGGTGCCGGCAGTGCCTGGACCGCGGGCATGGACCTCAAGGAATACTTCCGCGAAGTGGACGCCGGCCCGGAAATTCTCCAGGAACGCATTCGCCGCGATGCCTCCGAATGGCAATGGAAGTTGCTGCGCCTGTACAGCAAGCCGACCATCGCCATGGTCAACGGCTGGTGCTTTGGCGGCGGTTTCAGTCCGCTGGTGGCGTGCGACCTGGCTATCTGCGCCGACGAGGCTACCTTCGGCCTGTCGGAGATCAACTGGGGCATCCCGCCGGGCAACCTGGTCAGCAAGGCCATGGCCGACACCGTGGGCCACCGCCAGTCGCTGTACTACATCATGACCGGCAAGACCTTCGACGGCGCCAAGGCGGCCGAGATGGGCCTGGTGAACAAGAGCGTGCCACTGGCTCAGTTGCGTGAAGAGGTGATGCTGCTGGCCCGTGACCTGCTGGACAAGAACCCGGTGGTGCTGCGCGCCGCCAAGAATGGTTTCAAGCGTTGCCGCGAGCTGACCTGGGAGCAGAGCGAAGACTACCTGTATGCCAAGCTCGACCAGGCGCAGCTGCGCGACCCTGAACACGGTCGCGAGCAGGGCTTGAAACAATTCCTCGATGACAAGAGCATCAAGCCGGGGTTGCAGGCCTACAAACGCTGATCGAGCATCGCGTTGCCGGGTTCCCGAGCTTCGCCCGGTCCTGCAGAGAATGGTGCAGGCCCGGGCGAAGCTCGGGAGCCTAGCCATGCAGGATCAAGCGTTGACGATCATTCCCCACAACCATAACAACAGGAATGCACCATGTTCGAAGTCCCTCTGCTGATCGCCGGCAAGGCCGTCGGTGCCCGTGACGGTCGCACGTTCGAGCGCCGTTGCCCAATGACCGGCCAGGTGGTGTCGATCGCCGCTGCGGCGACCCTGGAAGACGCCGACGCCGCCGTCGACGCCGCCCAGGCCGCGTTTCCCGCCTGGGCGGCGCTGGGCCCCGGCGAGCGCCGCAACCGCCTGTTGCGAGCCGCGGACAGTCTGCTGGCACGCAGTGCCGAATTCATGGCCATGGCCACCGAAACCGGGGCCATGGCCAATTGGTACGGCTTCAATGTGCAGTTGGCCGCCAACATCCTGCGCGAAGCCGCCGCCCTGACCACGCAGATCAACGGCCAGGTGATTCCCTCCGATGTACCCGGCAGCTTCGCCATGGCCCTGCGCCAACCGTGCGGGGTCATCCTCAGCATCGCGCCGTGGAACGCCCCGGTCATTCTCGCCACCCGCGCCATCGCCATGCCGCTGGCCTGTGGCAATACCGTGGTGCTCAAGTCCTCGGAACTGAGCCCGGCCGTGCACCGCCTGATCGGCCAGGTGCTGGAAGATGCCGGCCTTGGTGCCGGGGTGGTGAATGTCATCAGCAACGCCCCGGCTGACGCCGCGGCCATTGTCGAGCGCCTGATCGCCCACCCGGCGGTGCGTCGGGTCAATTTCACCGGCTCCACCCATGTGGGCCGCATCATCGGCCAGGTCGCGGCACGCCATCTCAAGCCCGCGCTGCTGGAACTGGGCGGCAAGGCGCCGTTCCTGGTGCTGGCCGACGCCGACCTGGACGCTGCCGTCGAGGCCGCCGCCTTTGGCGCGTACTTCAACCAGGGCCAGATCTGCATGTCCACCGAACGCCTGATTGTCGACGCGGCAGTGGCCGATGATTTCGTGGCCCGGCTGGCACGCAAGGTCGCGGGCTTGCGCGCCGGTGATCCGGCGGACAGCAGCTCGACGCTCGGTTCGCTGGTGGACCCCTCTGCGGCGGTGCGCATCCAGGGGCTGGTGGACGATGCCGTGGGGCAGGGTGCCCGGCTGGTCTGTGGCAGCCCTGCCAGCGGCAGCGTGATGCAGCCGGTGCTGCTGGACCAGGTCACCCCGACGATGCGCCTGTATGCCGAAGAATCCTTCGGCCCGGTGGCCGTGGTGCTGCGCGGTGAGGGCGACGAGGCCTTGCTGGCCTTGGCCAACGACTCAGCGTTCGGGCTGTCGGCGGCCATCTTCAGCCGCGACACCAGTCGCGCCCTGGCCCTGGCCCAGCGCCTGGAGTCCGGCATCTGCCACATCAACGGGCCCACGGTGCACGACGAGGCGCACATGCCGTTCGGCGGCGTGAAGGCCAGCGGCTACGGCAGCTTCGGTGCCACCGCGGCCATCGAGCAATTCACCCAACTGCGCTGGGTAACGATCCAGAACGGCCCGCGCCATTATCCCATTTAGGCGCCGCGGCCATACGTCACCGACCCGGTATGGGAGCTGGCTCGCCAGCAAGCTTTGATTCACTGCTTCAACAAAAACAACAGGCAGAGGGATATCACGTGAACCGTTCAATGGAGGCGCCATGGCGCGCCGTGAACATCGGCCACCCGCAGGTGCAGGTCGATGAAGTGCAGGGCGTGCTGCACATGCGTGCCCTGGAACCGCTGCAGGCCCACCCGCACCGCCTGATGGAGCGCCTGCAGCACTGGGCCCGCGTACGCCCGCAGCAGACCTTCGTGGCCCGTCGCGGCGCCGATGGCCAGTGGCTGCGCATCAGCTATGCGCAGATGCTCGAACGCACCCGGGTCATCGCCGAGCGGCTGCTGGACTTCGACCTCAGCGCCGAGCGGCCACTGGTGATTCTCTCTGGCAACGACCTTGAACACCTGCAACTGACCTGCGCCGCGCTCTACGCCGGGGTGCCCTATTGCCCGGTATCGCCGGCCTACTCGTTGGTGTCGCGCGACTATGGCAAGTTGCGTCATATCATCGACACGCTGACCCCCGGCCTGGTCTACGCCGCCGATGCCAGCTACGGCGGGGCCATCGCCGCGGTGCTGCCCAACGGGCTGCCGGTGGTGCTTGGCGAAGGGCAATTGCCAGAGCGCAGCGGCCTGGTCTTCGCCGATCTGCTGAAGGGAACGGGCGGTGCCCGGGCCGACGCCGCGTTCAGCGCACTGACGGCCGACAGCATTGCCAAATTCCTCTTCACGTCCGGCTCCACGAAACTGCCCAAGGGCGTGGTCACCACCCAGGGCATGCTCTGCGCCAACCAGCAGATGCTGCTGCAGACCTTCCCCGAATTCGCTGACGAGCCGCCGGTGCTGGTGGATTGGCTGCCGTGGAATCACACTTTTGGCGGCAGCCACAATGTCGGCATCGTGCTGTACAACGGTGGCAGCCTGTACATCGACGACGGCAAGCCGACCCCGGCGCTGTTCGAGGAGACCTTGCGCAACCTTGCCGAGATTTCGCCCACCGCCTACCTGACCGTGCCCAAGGGCTGGGAAGAACTGGTCAGCCGCCTGGAGCATGACGCCGCGCTGCGGTCGACGTTTTTCAAGCGCATGAAGCTGTTCTTCTTTGCGGGCGCCGGGCTGTCTCAATCGGTCTGGGACCGCCTCGACAAGGTTTCGGTGGCGCACTGTGGCGAACGTATCCGCATGATGGCCGGCCTGGGCATGACCGAGACCTCGCCTTCCTGCACCTTCACCACCGGGCCGCTGTCGGTGGCGGGCTATGTCGGCCTGCCGGCACCGGGTTGCGAGGTCAAGCTGGTGCCGCGCGAAGGCAAGTTGGAAGTGCGCTTTCGCGGCCCCCACGTGATGCCTGGCTACTGGCGTTCACCGCAACAGACCCGGGAAGCGTTCGACGAGCAGGGTTTTTATTGTTCGGGTGACGCGGTGAAGCTGGCCGACCCGGCCAACCCGCAATTGGGGCTGATGTTCGATGGACGAATCGCTGAAGACTTCAAGCTGTCGTCCGGCGTCTTCGTCAGTGTCGGGCCGTTGCGCACGCGGGTCATACTCGAAGGTGCGCCTTATGTGCATGACGTCGTGGTGGTGGGGCCGGATCGTGAGCGCCTGGGGCTGCTGGTGTTTCCACGGCTGGACGAATGCCGCCAGCTCAGTGGCCTGGGCAGCGAGGCGTCGGTCGCCCAGGTAATAGCGGCAGCCCCCGTGCAGGATTGGCTGGCCGGCTTGCTTGCCCACCTGAACGCACAGGCCACCGGTAGCGCCAGCCGCCTGGACTGGGCCAGCCTCGCCCAGGAGGCACCCTCCATCGACCGAGGTGAAATCACCGACAAGGGTTCGATCAACCAACGCCTGGTGCTGCAATGCCGTGCAGCCCTGATCGATGACCTCTACGCCGGCAACATCTCGCGGGTGCTGGCGCCCTGAGTCGGCGTGTTATGCCTGGTCTGCCACAGGGCCATTGCGAACCCGTAGGACCGGGCGAAGCTCGGGAAGGGGCCCGCCAGATCGACCACGTCGTCTGCTTCCCGAGCTTGCGCCCGGTCCCACAACGGCACGCTGCCACAGGGCCATGGCAGTCCTGTGGGACCGGGCGAAGCTCGGGAAAGGGCCCGCCAGGCCGACCGCGTCGTCTGCTTCCCGAGCTTGCGCCCGGTCCTACAACGGCACGCTGCCACAGGGCCATGGCAGTCCTGTGGGACCGGGCGAAGCTCGGGAAGGGGCCGGTCAGATCGAGCGCGTTGTCCGCTTCCCGAGCTTGCGCCCGGTCCTACAACGGCACGCTGCCACAGGGCCATGGCAGTCCTGTGGGACCGGGCGAAGCTCGGGAAGGGGCCCGCCAGATCGACCGCGTTGCCTGCTTCCCGAGCTTGCGCCCGGTCCCACAACGGCACGCTGCCACAGGGCCGTGGCAGTCCTGTGGGACCGGGCGACGCTCGGGAAGGGGCCCGACAGATCGACCGCGTCGCCTGCTTCCCGAGCTTGCGCCCGGTCCTACCAACCAGGTCTCACGAAGATAGTTGCTGCGGGGCCAGGTGGCTTGCAGTAACTTCCAGGCGCCGCTTTCAGCCCTGATACACCTTGCGCAGCAACCCGCGCAGTTGCTCGCGCTCTTCACTGCTCAGGTTCGCCGTGGCCTCCTGGTCGCTGCGCGCTGCGACTTCTTTCAACTCCTTGAGCAGCGCCTCGCCGGCCTTGCTCAAGAACAGTCCATACGAACGCTTGTCCGGTTTGCAGCGCACGCGCAGGGCCAGGCCGCGCTCTTCCAGCTTGTTCACCATCGGTACCACCTGGGGCGGCTCGATTGCCAGGCTCTTGGCCAGTTCCGCCTGGGTGGGGCCCGGGTTCTGGGCAATGATCGCCAGCGCGGAAAACTGCGCAGGGCGCAGGTCGTAGGCGTTCAAACGCTCGACCAAGTGCTGGAAAACCTGAATTTGCGCACGCCGCAAGGCGTAACCGATCAGGTCGTCGAGCACCCCGGTATCGAGGGTGTCGGGGGTGGGGGGCAACGTACTGGGAGTGGCCATGGCATCGGACTTTTTGTTGGAGTAATCGTTAAGCAGTATAACGGTTTCACCCGTCGTGGATACCCGCCTGAACCGGGGTTCGCCGTTCGGATCCCTCGGGCTTGCAGGAAATGCATTCCAGCGAAGGCCAGGCAAGGCGAAAACACGCGCCTGTTTTCAATACAGCATGGCCGAGCAAAGCCTAGGCGCAACCCTCAACCTGGCTGCGTAGCCAGGCGATGAACTCGCGCACAGGCGCGCGCCGCTCCTGGCCTGGCACGCACACCGCGCAATACGTCGCTGCCGGCAGCCGTACCTGCGCACGGTAAGGCGCCAGCAGCCCGCGGGCGACACTGTCAGCCACCAGCACGCTGCTGGCCAGCACCAGGCCGTGGCCCGCGACGGCTGCCTGCAGCGCATAATGTTCATCATCGTACTGGCGCAGCCGCGCCCGTGCTGGCCAGTCCGGTTGCCCGGCCCGCTCGCACCAGGTGGGCCAGTCCAGGACCAGGGGCGCCTGGCTTTGCCACGGCACGCTGATCAGGTCCAGCGGCCCCCGGTCCGGCACAACCAGGCCCGGCTGCAGGTAAACCGCCATGAACTCCTCCAGCAGCGGCTGGGCAAACAGCGTCGGGTCGGGCTGGATGACGGCGCGCAAGGCCAGGTCCACCGCCGCGTCGCGGTGCAGGTCAACCAACTGGTTGTCGGTTTGCACCCGTACCTGGACGTCAGGGTAGCGCCGGTAGAAATCCCCCAGGCGCGGGATCAGCCACAGGCTGGCGAACGCCGCAGTGGTGGTCAGCGTCAGGCTGTGAGTATCACGGTCCGGCACCAACGCGCTCAAGCTGTCCAGCAAGTCGCGCAAGGCATCGTGCACCTGGAGTCGCAGGCGCTCGCCGTCAGCGGTCAGGCGCACGCCCTGGCCGGTGCGTTCGAACAGCAACACGCCCACATGCTGTTCCAGGCTCTTGACCTGATGGGACACCGCCGCTGGTGTCACCGCCAGTTCATCGGCGGCCGCCTTGAAGCCCCCCAGGCGGGCAGCGGACTCGAAGGTGCGAAGGGCGGTCAGGGGCAGTCTGGCAAACACGGTCGGCTCTCGATCATGGGCATTGGCAGCCTATGAAGCGCAAGCCGAACGTGTTTAGTCAAGGTGACTCAGTAGCGGGTGATCCAGCGTTTGAGCCGCGCCAGGCCGCCGCTTGTAGCAGGGGCAGGGCGTTCTTTCAGGGCATCCAGGGTGCTGGCGGCCATGAGGGTGTGTTCGCGCAGGGCGCTGAGACGCGTATGCAATTGCTCTTTCAACTGGTCGCGTTCGTGGGCAGGCGATAGCTGAATGAGTTGGTTGGCGAGGAAGAAATTGAGCTCCATCTGCTGGTCCAGGGCATCGTTGACTTGCTTGATTGCCTTGATCATGTGTGGTCCATCCGCGGCAGGTACGAGACGGCCTGCTCAGTCGCGAGGTTCGGGCATCAGCACGGGTGCCGCTTCCAGGCGGGTCCTGAGCTGTTCGACATAGGCCTGGGCCTCTTCCTCGTTGCGGAAGGTGACCGGGGCATCGTTCAGCCAGACCAGGCAGGTGTTATCGTTGTTGTTTTTTTCGATCTTGATCTTCATCCGTAAAGCCATCTGCAATAGGTGTGAAGCGATAGTATCGTATTCGCCGGGTGCATCAAAATGTATCGTAAGGTGTCTGGAATGGGCTTTTCAGCCGGATCCTGATTTTGGCTAGTAAAAATCCAATTTTAGCTAGCAATAAGCGGGTGTCGAGAAAAGGCTATCGATAGGCCCTGTGTGCAGGCTGAAATCATTTGAGGCAGGCTCAGAAAAGCTCGTTTGAGGCGGCACGCGACGCAGCACTAGGCTACCGGTCTCTCAACGGTTTCAGGTGTTCGATCATGCAAGGCATTTCCCGTCGTGTACTTCAGGCATTGCTCTACGAAGGCATTGCGGTGCTGTGCGTCGGCCCGCTGCTGAACCTGTTTTTTCACCAGGGCATGGGCTACTCCACGGCGCTGGCGGTGATCATCAGCGTGGTGGCTCTGGGTTGGAACCTGTTGTTCAACCTGGTTTTCGAGCACTGGGAGCGCCACCAGCGCCACCCGGCGCGCACGCCCGCACGACGGGTGCTGCACGCGGCTGGTTTCGAGGGCGGGTTGGTGGTGATGCTGGTCCCCTTGATGGCGGCCTGGCTAGGCATCGGGCTGTGGCAGGCGCTGGCGGCTGACCTGGGGCTGTTCGGGTTTTTCTTTCTGTACGCGCTGGTGTTTCAGTGGGGCTTCGACCGGGTGTTCGGGGTCCCGCAATGGTCATGAGCTACAGGCTTGCCACCAGTGGCCACACCCACCACCCTATCGCGAGCCCCAGCACACAGCCGGGCGATCACCGAGGCCACCCCCAGGAACGCTGTGCCAGCGGTTGCGCCAAATAGCGCCTGACGGCATTCAGGCCTCGGCAGGCGCGGTGGCCGCCTGGTCGGTTTCACTGGCCAGTTTCGCCCGGTCAGCCTTGCTGATGTATTGCGGCTTGCTTTTGGGGGCCAGCTTGGCGCTGGCTTTCTTGGCATTGGCTTTCAATAGCTGATTGATCTTCTTGCGACGGTTCATGGTGTTTCGCTCAATGGGGTGAGACTATTTGCACTGTTCCAGCACGACCTTGCACGTACGCGGCGTGCCTCCCGAGCGCTCGGCGTAGAGCGCGCAGTTCTGCAGGGACTTCTTGCGCGCCGCGCCGAGGCTCGCGCCCCAGGCCAGGCTGCCCTCGCCCCGGGTCGGCAGCGCCTTTGCATAGCACCTGGAGGCCGACTGGCTGGAGCACCCGGCCAGCATTGCCAGTCCCAGGGCAAGCACGGCCCAACGCAGGAGTAGGCGAGGCGTCATTTCAATTCCCCTGTCGCAAGAGACGGCTGGTTCTGGCGTACAGCCAAAGGTATGCCGCGCATTATGCCACCAACCTGATTGTGTGGGGGGGCAAGCTCGCGCACCTGGCTTCCCATCGGGCGGCAGGCGTTGTGCAACCAAACCGGCAGCCCTCAGGTCAACAAGCGTATCCTCCCACCGGCCAATAAGGTGCGCACCGTGAAAAGCGTTATCACCGCAGCCGATCTGAATATTCGTCTGGGAGCAGACGATGACCCTGCGCTGTTCAAATGGCTGGTCGCCAGTTTTCTGATGGGCAAGCGCATCCAGAGTGACATTGCCGCCGAGGCTTACCGGGTCATCGTTCAAAAACACCGATGCGATACACCGAGCAAGCTGGCGGCGTGCAGCCATCGTGAGCTGGTGCGCATGCTAGGGGAGGCACGTTATACCCGATACGATGAATCCACCGCCGAGCGGTTGCTCAAGTTAAGCAGGCGCCTGAATGATGAGTATGGTGGCAAGGTGACCAACATCCGCCAGGCCAGCGACGACTGTCCGGCCTTCGAAACGCGGCTCAAGGCGTTTGAGGGTATTGGGCCGAAAACCGTCGAGATCTTCCTGCGGGATGCCCGCGGTGTGCTGTTTTGAACCGCACCGCGCTCTACCTGGGCTGCGCGGGCTGGAAGCTGGGCCGCGAATACTGGCCGGAATTCGCCAGCGTTGGCACCCACCTGGCGCGTTACGCCTCGCGCCTGAATGCCGTCGAGATCAATAGTGCGTTCTACCGCCCGCATCGCCCCGCCACCTATGCCCGCTGGGCGGCCAGCGTGGGGGAGGCGTTTCGCTTTTCGGTGAAAATGCCCAAGGCCATCACCCACGAACAGCGCCTGCAAGACGTGTCGATGCTGCTGGAAGGGTTTCTTTGCCAATGCTCGGCACTGGGGGAGCGGCTCGGTTGCCTGTTGGTGCAGTTGCCACCCTCCCTGGCATTCGATGCGGGCGTGGCGCAGGCGTTTTTCCAGACCCTGCGGGCGCAGTACTCAGGGGATGTGGTGGTCGAGCCACGGCACGAGTCCTGGGTTGAGGCTCACGATTTACTGCTAGCGCATCGGATCGCCCAGGCGGCGGTCGACCCCTCGCGAATCAGCAGCGATAGCCTGCCGGGCGGGTGGCAGGGTATGCGCTACTGGCGCCTGCATGGCGCCCCGCGCATTTATTACAGCGCCTACGGGGATGAATGGCTTGAGCGCCTGGCCGGGGAAATCGAAGCGACCCTCGCCGATGGCGTACCCACTTGGTGCATCTTCGACAACACCGCGCGGGATGCGGCGGTGGGCAATGCAGTGTTCACGGGGCGGTTGCTGGGTGTCGGCGGCAGCGCTGCCAACGGGTAGGACCGGGCGCCAGCTCGGGAAGTGGGCGGCGCGGTGTATCGTGCAGACCGCGGCGTGGCTTTCCCGAGCTTCGACCGCTCCTACCGCGAGCGGTCTCTGCCACTGGCTGGCGGTAGGCCTTTGAAGGCAGCCACTGCGGCGAGCAGCAACGCCGCCACCGCCACGAACAGTGCCTCGCGCAGGCCCGGCATGAATGCCTGGGGAGCCGGCCCCCGGACCAGAAAACCGAACCACGCCACACCGACGATGCCGCCCACCTGCCGCGCCGCGTTGAGCAACCCCGATGCTGTGCCTGCAAGCGCCGAGGGCACCGACATCAGGGTGGCGCTGGTGATGGTGGGGATGGTCAGGGCGATGCCGCTGCCAGAAAGCAGCATCGGGGCGATCAGCCAGCCGAAGCCGGGCATCGTCAGGGCAGGTACCATCAGCAGGTAACCGACTGCCGAGATCAGCAGGCCAGCACTGGCCAGTGAGCGCCGGCCGACGCGCCTCGCCAGCCTGCTGGCGAGGATGTTCATTACCATCAGCACGGCCATCATGGGCAGAAACGCGAGCCCGGTCTGCTCGGGGGTGAACTGTTCGGTGCCTTGGAAATACAGGCTCAGGGTGAAGACCATGCCGTAGAACACCAGGTTCGCGACCAGGCCGATGACGCTGGCGCTGCGCAACGCTGGGTCGTGAAACAGGCCCAGGGGCAGCATCGGCTGAGCCGCGCGCGATTGCCGCCATACGAACAGCATCGCCAGCACCAGGCTTGCGGCCAACGCCCCCAGAATCATGGGGTTGCACCAACCCCACTGACTTGCCTCGGTCAGGGCAAAGGTGAAGCTGGCCAGGGTCAGTACCGCGGCGAGTTGCCCGGGTATATCAAGGCTGCGCTGGGGCTGCGCCGGCGAGCTGGGGGCATGGTGCGCGGTCAGCCACAGGCCGATCAACCCGACCGGCATATTGATGAAGAACAGGCTGCGCCAGCCGAACGCGGCGATCAGCAGCCCGCCCACTACCGGCCCTGCCGCCAGCGCGATGCCACCGCCGGCCCCCCACCAGCCCACGGCGCGGCTACGGGCGTGGTCGTCGACGAATGCTTGTTGCAGCAGTGACAGTGAGGTCGGTACCAGCAAGGCAGCGCCTACCCCCTGGGCCAGCCGCCAACCGATCAAAGCACCCAGGCTGGGGGACAGGCCGCAGCCCAGCGACGCCAGCGAGAACACGCCAAAGCCCAGCATGAACACGCGCTTGGCCCCCAGCCGGTCACCCAGGGTACCGGCCATCAAGAGCAGCGAGGCGAACACCAGGGCGTAGGCATTCACCACCCATTGAAGCGCGGTGATATCGGCATCCAGCCCTTCGTGCAAGGACTGCAACGCCACGTTGACCACGCTGACGTCCATGAGCACCACGAAAAAGCCCAGGCACGTGGAGAACTGCACATAGCGTGAAGTGGGGCGAGTGAGCGCTTGCATCGGTTGACCTCCTGGTTGGGCGACTTAAGCTACAGGGGCACCGACTGTGCGAAAATCCCGTAAAAGTGCACGGCAAACTGGAGAAAACGCACCGATGTTCGAATGGGAAAACCTTCGTTTTTTCCTGGCCGTTGCCCAGGCCGGCACGTTATCGGGCGCCGCGCGGGCGTTGAACGTCGACCACGCCACGGTCAGCCGGCGCCTCAGTGCCCTGGAAACGCAATTGCAGGTGCGCCTGGTCGACCGGTTGCCCCGTGCCTGCCAACTGACCGGGGTGGGCGAACAGGTGTTCAAACTGGCCACCCAGATGGAGGCCAGTGCCTTCGCGGTACAACGTGCAGTGCGCGCCGAGCACTCGCCCACTGCCGGCCACGTGACTGTCAGCGCCCCACCGGTGCTGGCCAGCAACTTTCTGGCGGGCACACTGGGGGCTTTCCGCCAGCGCTATCCCCAGGTGCAACTGTCCCTCGCCGGGCAAAGCCAGAGTGTGTCGTTGGGCCGCCGCGAAGCTGACATCGCCATTCGGCTTTACCGGCCAACCGAGCCGGATAGTGTCATCCGCAAGGTGGGCAGCATGCCCTTTGCCCTGTACGCCAGCCTCGACTATGAACACCTGGACGCGCCGGTCCGCTGGGCATTCATCGCCTACGAGAGCCAATGGGCCGACCGCGCGCATCAGAAATGGCTGCTCGGCGTGGCGGCGGGACGGCCCATCGCGTGTGGTGTCAGCGATATCACCACCCAGCACGCCGCGGCGCGGGCAGGCGTTGGCGTGGCTGGTCTGCCGACGTTCATCGGCGACAACGACCCCCAGTTGCGGCGGCTGGCATGGGACGGCGAAGGGTTTTGCCCGGATATCTGGCTGGTGGTGCACGAGGACTTGCGGCACTCGGCGCTGTTGCGCGCCGTGATGGATTTTTTGGTAGAGGTGTTTGGCCAGCGGTTTGATGCACAGCCGTGACGGTCGTGGCCGGTGCACAGCGCCGACCGGCGGCTTCAGCTTTGCCGGCGCCCGGCCGATACCCTCATGTCCCGCACAAAAACACCAGACCTGCCACGGACATGGGCACGAACACCCCCTGGTACTGTCCCACTGCGACCCAACCCATGATCCGGTGCCGCATGCCTGTTCCCGCTCCCGACAGCTCCAGCCCCGACGACCCTCACATGCTGGCGGAGGTCGAGCTGACCATCGCCGCCGGGGTGCGCACATTGCGTTTCAGCCGTGAACTGGAGCAGCGCTACCAGCGTGACACCCTCAAGCAGCGTCTGAGGTTCATCACGACTGTCGGTATCGGCGGCGCGCTGGTCTACAACCTGTTCCTGCTCAGCGACTGGCTGACCCTGAACGACAAGTTCGCCTGGGTGGCGGCAGGGCGCTTGTGCCTGATAACGCCAATGTTCATCGCCTTGCTGTATTTCGGTCAGCGCCTGACCCAGCGCTGGGCGGTGGAAGTGGTGGCGGCGACCGGCACGGTGGTGTCGTCGCTGATGCCGCTGGTGGTGATGATCTACAGCGACAGCCCCTACCGGCTGCACTACCAACTGGGGATGCTGCTGATCATGGTGTACTGCACCATGATCCAGCAGTTGCCCACGCGTTTCGCCTCGGTGGCCATGTTGTGCATGCTGGTGATTCAACTGGCGACCACCTATCTCGCCGATTTTGCCGACATCAGGATCTGGCAGGCCAACGCGTTGCTGTTTGTGTCCACGGCGGCGCTGTTGCTGATGGGCTCCTACTTTCTGGAGCGCGGCAGCCGGCTGAGTTATCTGTTCGCCTTGCGCGGGCGTTTGCTGCAGGTGCAATTGATGGCCCTGGCGCGCACCGATGCGTTGACCCAGTTGTTCAACCGCCGCTATCAGGGCGAGGTGATGAACTCCATATGGGCGGCCGCGGCGAATGCGCCGGCCAGCGTGGCGGTGATTCTGCTGGATATCGACCACTTCAAGGCCTACAACGACAACTATGGCCACCTGCAGGGCGACGCGTGCCTCAAGCAGGTGAGCCGCGCCGTGCAGCGTACGGCGCAAGCGCATGGTGCCCTGGCGTTCCGTTTTGGCGGCGAGGAAATACTGGTGGTGCAGGTTGATGCCGATGCGGCCCAGGCCAGGGAGTTGGCCGAGGCTTTCCGCGGCGCGGTGGCGTCGCTGGGGGTTCCCCACCCGGTGCTGGGCGAAGGGGCGCGGGTGACGATCAGCCTGGGCATCGCGGCGGCGATGGCGCCGCGGGTTACCGCCAATGCCCTGATCGCCTCGGCCGACAGCGCCCTGTATGACGCCAAACGCGCCGGGCGCGACTGCCTGCGCTGCGCACGGCCCGAAGCCGTGCACGGCTGATGTGGGCGGGCTGGCTGAAGCCCCCTCTCACGGTGCAAGCCGGACCATCTGCCCATGCTGCAATACCGTGAAGGCGTTTTCGGGCAAGCCCGCCGCCTGGGCCGCTTCATGCAACTTCTTCGGCGGTTCATCCAGTGGCTCGTCGGTCAGTTCGAATGTGCCCCAGTGAATGCCCACGGCTTTTTTCGCACCCACGTCCTGGAAGATTTTCACCGCCTGTTCGGGATCGACGTGCTGGGGTCCCATGAACCAGCGGGGCGCGTATCCGCCTACCGGAATCAATGCCAGGTCGAAGCCGCCAAAGGCGGCGCCAATGCGCCGTGAGTCGCTGGAGTAACCGGTATCGCCGGCAAAGTAGAACGAGTAGGGCCGCGCGGCGCCGGGCACGGTTTTGACTGCCCAGCCGCCCCACAGGGTTTCATTGCGGTCGGTGTAGCTGCGGGCGGACCAGTGGGTAGCCGGCACGAACCAGAAGTCCAGGCCGGCGACCCGGGTGTGGTCGCTCCAGTCCAGCTCCTCGGCGTTGTCGATGCCCTTGCCGGCCAGCCAGGCCTTGATGCCCAAGGGCACCAGGAAGCGCGGCGGCCCACCCGGCTGAGCATTCAGGGCCTGGACGCTGGCGGTGTCGAGGTGGTCGTAGTGGCTGTGGGAAATCAGCACCACGTCGATACGGGGCAACTCGTTCAGGGCCAGCCCCGGTGGTGTCCGCCGTTTGGGGCCGGCGAAGGTGAAAGGCGATGCGCGTTCGGAGAACACCGGATCGGTCAGCACATTTACCCCGTTCACCTGCACCAGCGCCGTGGAGTGGCCGACCCAGGTCAGGGTGTCGGTTCTGCGGTTGGCTTTCAGCCAGGCCACGTCCGGGTGGGCCATGGGGAAGGCGTAGCCGTTTTCCGGGGGCGGCGGCAGGTGATGGATAAAGGCATTCCAGCGCCATTTCCACACGGAACCGTGCTGCAGCGGGCCGTCGTTGTTCTCATAGCCATCAGCGGTTCGCGGTGCGGGGTGGATACCACTGGCGGCCAGTCGTTCGGGGGAGGGGCTGAGCGGTGCGTCACTGGCGCCACTGGCGCAAGTGGCGGCGCAGCACAGGGAAAAGCTCCACAGCAGGGGCAGGCCAAGTCGGGGCACGGGATCATCCTTCTGGCGGCATCAGGAAGGCGCCTGCACGGCGCCCGTTCCCAGTGTAGAGCCCTGGCGCGCCCCTGCGTTCCCTGACGGCGCGGCCCACCCTGCAGCAGTGGCCGCAAGGCCGCGTCAGCCTGCACAGGGTGCGCATGATACGCCGCGGCGCCCCAGGACGCGGCCTGGGGCGCCGCTACAGGGGCTTCACCGCCACCAGTTGCCCTTGGCCAGGTTCACCAGTTCCTTGGCCCGCCCATCCAGCACGGCGCGCATCATGAACAGGCCGAAGCCCTTGACGTTGGCCGCGGTGATTTCCGGCGGCATGATCAACTCCTGCCGCTCGCTGACCACGTCCACCAGCACTGGGCCGTCGTGAGCAAAGGCTTGGGCCAGGGCGGCTTCCAGGTCCTGGGGTTTCTCTACCCGAATACCCTTGACCCCCATGGCTTCAGCCATGGCGGCGAAGTTGGGGTTTTCCAGGTCGCAGCCTACATCGACGAAGCCGCTGGCCTTCATTTCCATTTCGACGAAGCCCAGGGTGCCGTTGTTCAGCACGATGACCTTGACCGGCAGCTTGGCCTGCTTGAGGGTGAGGAAGTCGCCCATCATCATGCTGAAGCCGCCGTCACCCGACAGCGATATCACCTGGCGGCCGGGGAGGGTGGCCTGGGCGCCGATGGCCTGAAGCATGGCATTGGCCATGGAGCCATGGTTGAACGAGCCGATCAGGCGGCGCTGGCCGTTCATTTTCAGGTAGCGCGCAGCCCAGGCAGTGGGCGTGCCCACGTCGCAGGTGAAGATGGCGTCGGCGTCGGCCATCTCGCTGACCAGGCGGCTGACGTACTGCGGGTGAATGGTGGAACTGTTCGGCCCGCTTTCGGCGAGGTTGTCCAGGTCTTTCCGGGTTTTGGCGTAGTCTGCCAACGCGGTGTCCAGGTGGGTGGTATCCGTGCGTTCATGCAGCCGTGGCAGCAGTTGCTGCAGGGTGTGGCGCACGTCGCCGATCAGCCCCAGCTTCAACGAACAGCGATTGCCCAGAGCCTCGGGGCGCAGGTCGACCTGGGCCACGCGGCCGTGCTCGGGAAAGAACTGCCGGTAGGGGAAGTTGCTGCCCAGCATCAGCAGCGTGTCGCAGGCCTTCATCGCGTTGAAACCCGAGGCAAAGCCGATCAGGCCGGTCATGCCGACGTCGTAGGGGTTGTCGTATTCCAGGTGCTCCTTGCCACGCAGGGCATGGACGATGGGTGCCTTGAGCAGGCGGGCCAGCGCCACGACTTCCTGATGGGCCCCGGCGCAGCCCGCGCCGCACAGCAGGGTGATGCGCTTGCCGGCGTCGAGAAAGTGCGCCAGCTCGTCCAGTTGCACCGCATCGGGCACCACCACGGGCGGTTTCGGCGCCAGCCACTGGCTGACCGGTGCGTCCAGCGACTCCAGTGCCACGTCACCGGGAATCACCACCACCGCCACGCCGCGGCGGCTGACCGCCACGCGCATGGCGCGCTCCAGCACCTGGGGCAGTTGCTGGGGGCGTGATACCAGTTCCACGTAGTGGCTGCAGTCCTTGAACAGGGATTCGGGGTGGGTGGCCTGAAAATAATCGATGCCGATTTCGCTGCTGGGAATATGGGCGGCGATGGCCAGTACCGGCACGCCGCTGCGGTGGCAATCGAACAGGCCGTTGATCAGGTGCAGGTTGCCGGGGCCGCAGCTACCGGCGCACACCGCCAGCTCGCCGGTCAGGTGCGCCTCGGCGCCCGCGGCGAACGCCCCGGACTCTTCGTTGCGCATGTGCACCCAGTCCAGGCCACCCAGGCGGCGCATGGAATCGGTAAAGCCGTTGAGCGAATCGCCAACCACGCCGTAGACGCGCTGGACGCCGGCCTGCTTGAGGGTGTTGACCATGAAATCGGCGGCTGTGGGCATTGCGGGGCTCCTTGAATGGGGGGATCAAGGGTGTGAGTGCCGGAAGAGGGCGGGTGTTCCGTAGAGGATCATTAAGAAAATGATAGTTTCAAGCGCCTCAGACCACGGCGTAAAACTTGCGCACGTAGCCCTGGCTCAACCATCCGCAACGCGCGCCCTTGGCGACGAACACGGTGTCGCCAGGGTTCACCACCAGCTCGCGGCCCTGGTCCAGACGCAATGTCACCTGGCCTTCGGTCAGGTGCATCAACTCGTGGCACAGATGCCCGCGGCTGCGTCGCTCATACGCAGTGGAGTCCCACACGCCGATGCGCAGGGCGCCTTCCTCAAACGCCCCTTGGGCCCGGCACTGTGGGGCCTGGCTGATGAGGATGTCGTCACCCGGCGGCGCGGACGGGCTCAAGTGGGCGTGCCGGTCCAGTACCGTCAGCCCAGGCTTTGCGCCCGCGTGTGCGCGGGTTGCGCACCAGGCCCACAGCGTCTCGGCACCAGCGTCGAGGGTGAATGCCGTGCCCCGGGCGATGACCACGCTGCCCCCAGCCTTCAAGTGCACCACTTGCTCGCCGCTGACCACGCTCAATTCCCCGGCATGCACGACCAGCATCTCGGTCAGCGGATAGTCCACCACTTCATGCCGGCCGCCCACCCTGACAACACCGGCGGCAAACCCCAGGTCGTCAGTGAAGACGGTACTGCGCCCCGCGGCGAACGGATCGTCGGCCACCCATGGGCCAACCCCTGCCGCGCCGCAGGCAGCGTGCCCCTGTGCAAACGCCAACACCACTGCAATCGAACCGCTCATATCATTTTCCCCTGCAATCAACCAATGGCCTGAGTCACCAACGCAAAGGCACGCGCGTCACCCGAGGGCCGCGGGATTTCCCCGCGGCTCATGCAGGTAACGGTATCCACCCCGGGCAAACCGACGCTGTCCAGGAACCCTTCAAGCCCGCAGCCCACGGGGATGTCGATGCGCACGAAGGCATCCGGCACCTGGGCCAGCAGGTGCTCGATCAGCATTTGCGCCTGCTCGGCGCTGCCGGCCACCACCGGGCCGATGCAGCGGCCGCGGCCGAATGGGCGAAGCACGGCGAAGGCCTGCAGTTGGCCGTCGACATCGATGCCAACCGCCTGTTCGATGTCGGCAAACACCGCCTGCATCACGCTGCCGCGCGCCAGCCCGGTAGCGGCACTGGCCAGTGCGCTCATGCGGGGGTGGTCTGCCGCCGTCAGCCAACGGCCTGGCGTGGCAGGCGCGGTCAGGACACCCACGGTCCCCTGGCGTTGCTGAATATGGCCGAATTCCACGAAACCCATTTTGCGATACAGCGGCGCGCCCGCCACGGTGGCATTCAACAACGCCGTGCGCGGGCCGATGCTTGCCAGCGCCAGGTCCATCAAGCGTCGGCCAATGCCATGGCTCTGGTAGTCGTCACTGACGATAACCAGGCCGATGGTCGACCACGCGCCCTGGTGGCAGGCGAAGGCCGAGCCGATGACGCGGCCGTCGTCCAGGGCGACGAAGCCGTCGGCGACACGCTGCAGCATGGCCCAGTCCTGGGTGCGGTGCGGCCACTTCAGGGCAGCCGACAAGGCATGGGCGGCCGGCACGTCGGCGGCGGTCATGGGGCGGTACGTGTAGTCAGGCATGGGGGGCTCCGATGGGTCGCGATGGCGCCTTGTATCGCACCTGCGCCGAGGGCTGGCAAGGGGGCGCGACAACTTCGGCAGATTGTGCACGGCGGCACGGGGCAGACCACATTAACTGCTTCCACCGCCAAGGTGCCCAGCAGCAAATGCCAGGACCGAGCCAGGTCGGCAGGGTTGTCTTCAGCAGATTCTGCTTGCCGCAGGCCACCTGCAGGCGCGGTGCGGTGGGCCCCTCTATAAGGCAGCGGCGAACCCCCGTTTTTTCAAGGCCCCCACGCACCTGGCGCTCGTCTTGCATTGGTCTTTTCCAACGCAGATTCTGCTGCCGTTCGCCGGCTGCTGCCGTCCAGGTCCCGAATTACGGGGCCAAAACGGCGCACTTTTTCGGCCTTTGCCCGCGTGTGGAGCAGAAAGCACGCAATGCTGCGGGGACGTGTCAAAACGGTTTTTTGTGTTTTCCAGCCTGCGCTTTAAACGCCATCTGCTGATTTCACAGTGTTGTAATGAAGTCGCTGCGCAACGGAGGGTTGCCCTCCCCGGGACTGCAACAACGGGCCTTTGCGCCACAGACTTCCACGAACTCAGGACGGCACCATGAGCTTTCTTCGCCCCAAATACATCACCTTCGATTGCTACGGCACCCTCACCAATTTTCACATGGGCACCATGACCCGTGAGCTGTTCGCCGACCGCGTGCCGGCCGAAAAGATGGACGCCTTCGTCAAGAGTTTCTCGTCCTACCGCTTGGATGAAGTGATGGGCGACTGGCAGCCCTACGACGTCATCCTCAAGAACGCCCTGGAGCGCACCTGCAAGCGCTGGGGCGTAGCGTTCAGCGAAGCCGAGGCGCGCCTCTACTACGACGCCGTGCCCACCTGGGGCCCGCACCCGGACGTGACCGCGGGCCTGGCGAAGATCGCCGACAAGATCCCCCTGGTGATTTTCTCCAACGCCAGCGATTCGCAGATCATGTCCAATGTGGACAAGCTGGGCGTGCCGTTCCACAAGGTATTCACCGCCGACCAGGCCAAGGTGTACAAACCGCGGCTGGCGGCCTTCGAGTTCATGCTGGACAACCTGGGCTGCGGCCCCGAGGACGTGCTCCACGTGTCGTCCAGCTTCCGCTACGACCTGTTCTCGGCCCATGACATGGGCATCAAGAACAAGGCCTTCGTTGCCCGGGGCCATGAGCCTGCGGCCAATGCCAGCTACGAGTACAACCAGATCAGCGACATCGGCGGCCTGCCGGGCCTCGTCGGGTTGTAAGCGCACCCCAGGGCGCCGCCACGCTGGCGCCCGTTCCCATTGCCTGCAGGAGCCGTACATGAGCAGTGAATCCTACTGGTTGGATACCGCCCCGGCCTTCGGCCTCGGCCAGGCCGGGCCGGTCGAGGGGCAGGTTGACGTGGCCGTGGTGGGGGGTGGCTTCACCGGCCTGTCGGCGGCGCGCGCCTTGGCGCTAAAAGGCGCCCGGGTCGCGGTGTTCGAGGCCGGCCGCGTGATCGGCGAAGCGTCGGGGCGCAACGGCGGGCAGTGCAACACCGGGGTGGCCCAGGACTACGCGGCGTTGTCGGCCAAGCTGGGCGCAGGGCAGGCCCGAGCGTTCTACCAGGCTTATGAAAGCGCGGTGGCCAGCGTGGACGAAATCGTGCACAGCGAGGGCATCGACTGTCATTACCAGCGCAATGGCAAACTGAAGCTGGCCGCCAAGCCGGAGCATTTCGCCGGCATGGCCAGAACCTGTGAACTGATTCGCCGCGAGGTGGATGCCGACGTGCAGTTGCTGTCGGCCGCCGAGGTGCGCCGCGAGGTGGACTCGGACCAGTTTCACGGCGGCCTGTTGCAGCGCAATGGCGTGCAGATGCATGTGGGCCGTTTTGGCGTGGGGCTGGCCGAAGCGGCCGCGCGCAAGGGGGCGCTGATCTACGAAAACGCCGCGGTCAGCCAGTGGCAGGCCCGGGCGGGCGGGTACCAGGTGCACACGGCACGCGGCACGGTGCAGGCCAAGCAGTTGTTGCTGGCCTCGGGGGCGTCCCAGGTAGGCGACCTGAACTGGTACCGCCGGCGCATGGCCCCGGTGGGCAGTTTCATCATTGTCACCGAGGTATTGGCCCCTGACCTGCTGGCCCGGTTGCTGCCGGCCCAGCGCTCGTACGTGACCAGCCGCATCATCGGCAATTATTTCCGTGTGACGCCCGACAACCGCCTGCTGTTTGGCGGCCGGGCGCGCTTCGCCATGTCCAGCCCGCGTTCCGACGCCAAGAGCGGCGAGATTCTGCGCGCGGCCCTGGCGCAGATGTTCCCGGAACTGGCCCGGGTGCGCATCGATTATTGCTGGGGCGGGTTGGTGGACATGACCGCCGACCGCCTGCCACGGGCCGGCCAGCATGGCGGTATTTTTCACTCCATGGGCTACAGCGGCCATGGCGTGCAGATGTCGGTGCACATGGGCCGGGTGATGGCCGATGTGCTGGACGGCAATGCCGCGGCCAACCCCTGGCGCGGGCTCGACTGGCCGGCCATTCCGGGGCATTTCGGCAAACCCTGGTTCCTGCCCCTGGTAGGGGCGTACTACCGGCTGCAGGACCACTTGCACTGATTCAACCTGCTTTCGTTCAAGCACGTTCGCGGCCAACCGCGAGCCCTTCGTGTAACCCGATTCTCGACAGGTAGAACCGCCATGACAGACAAGAAGGTCGAAGCCCAGCTCATCACCGGCGCCGACAGTGTGCGTATTTTCGATGGTTTGAACCGTGGCATGTCACGCCGTGACGCCCTGCGCATGCTGGGGGTGGCGGGGATCATGGCCAGCAGCGTCGGCGGCTTGCTGGGAGGCGCCGGTTCGGTGTTCGCTGCCGAAGCCGATGCCGGCCCCGCGACCGTGGGCAAGAAGGGCGGAAAAATTCGCGTGGCCGGTATGTCGTCGTCTACCGCCGACACCCTGGACCCGGCCAAGGGCGCACTGTCCACCGACTACGCCCGCCAGTACATGTTCTACAACGGCCTGACCCGTTTCGACTCGCACCTGGTACCACAGCTTGAACTGGCCGAGAAAATCGACCACACCGATGCCAGCCTGTGGGTCATCACCCTGCGCAACGGCATCACCTTCCATAACGGCAAGTCGCTGACCGCCGAGGACGTGGTGTTTTCCCTGACCCGGCACAAGGATCCGGCCACCGGCTCCAAGGTCATGCCGCTGATGGAGCAGTTCGCCGAGATCAAGGCGACCGGCCCGCTGGAAGTACAGATCAAGCTGAGCGCGCCCAACGCCGAGCTGCCATCGATTCTGGCCGTGTCGCACCTGTTGATCGTGCCAGCCGGTACTACTGACTTCAACCTGGGCATCGGCACCGGGCCGTTCACCGTCAAGGAGTTCCGCCCAGGCGTGCGCTCGGTGGCGGCGCGCAACCCCAACTACTGGAAACCGGGCCTGCCGTACCTGGACGAGATCGAGTTCATCGCCATCTCCGATGAGCCGTCGCGGGTCAATGCGCTGCTGTCCGGCGACGTGCACATGATCAACGAGGTCAACCCGCGCTCCACCGCCCGCATCGCCGCCAGTGCCGGGCACGCGGTGGTGGATGCGCCGTCGGGCAACTACACCGACATGATCCTGCGGCAGGACCAGATGCCCACCCAGAATGCCGATTTCAGCCAGGCCATGAAGTACCTGCTGGACCGTGAGCAGGTGAAGTCGGCGGTGTTCCGCGGTTATGCGGTAGTGGGCAACGACCACCCGATCGCGCCCGGTTCGCGCTACTACAATGCCGACCTGCCGCAGACGCCGTACGACCCGGACAAAGCGCGCTTCCTGTTGAAGAAAGCCGGCATGGCCAGCGTCAAGATGCCATTGGTGGCCTCGCCGGCCGCCACCGGTTCGGTGGACATGGCGGTGCTGTTGCAGCAGTCGGCCAAGCAGGCCGGCCTGGACCTGACCGTGAACCGCTTGCCGCCAGATGGCTACTGGTCCAACCATTGGATGAAGCACCCCATCAGTTTCGGCAACATCAACCCACGGCCCAATGCTGACATCATCTTCTCGCAGTTCTTCCAGTCCACGGCGCCCTGGAACGAGTCGGGCTGGAAGAACGAGCAGTTCGACCAGTTGCTGATGACCGCCCGCGGCGAGACCGACGACGCCAAGCGCAGCCAGATGTACAAGGACATGCAGACCCTGGTGCACGACCACTGCGGCATCGGCATTCCGGTGTTCATCAGCAACATCGATGGGGTGGACGCGCGCATCAAGGGCTACGGTAGCAACCCGCTGGGCGGTTTCATGGGCTACATGTTCGCCGAGCAGGTGTGGCTGGACGCCTGACCTCAGCCTTCGTAGCCGCTGCCGAAGGCCGCGGCTACAGGAACGCGTTGAACCGGGTAAACACACAGGTGCAGGAGACGTACCATGCACAACACTCTGTACTGGCTGATCGCGCGGCGCCTGGGCCTGGTGGCCCTGACGCTGCTGATCGTGTCGATGGTGGTGTTCGCCATCACCGCGATACTGCCCGGCGACGCCGCGCAACAGGCCCTGGGCCAGTTCGCGACCCCCGAGCAGGTGGCAGCGCTGCGCACCCAGTTGGGCCTGGACCAGCCAGGCATCGTCCGTTACCTGCACTGGCTGGGCGGCCTGGTCACCGGCCACCTGGGCGACTCGGTGTCCAACGCCATGCCGGTCAGCGAACTGATGGCCGGGCGCCTGCCCAGCACGCTGATGCTGGCGGCCGTGACCGCGCTGGTGTCGGTGCCCGTGGCGCTGACCCTGGGCATCGTCTCGGCCATGCGCCGCGGCGGCCGCCTGGACAGCGTGCTGAGCTTCTGTACCCTGACCCTGGTAGCGGTACCGGAATTCCTGGTGGCGACCCTGGCGGTACTGATCTTCGCGGTGAAGCTGCGCTGGCTTTCGGCGCTGTCGTTCGCCACCGAGGTGCACACGCCGCTGGCGTTTCTGCGCGCCTATGCCTTGCCGGTGGTGACCCTGTGCTGCGTGATCGTGGCGCAGATGGCGCGCATGACCCGCGCCGCGGTCATCGACCAGCTCGACAGCCCCTATGTGGAAATGGCCCGCCTCAAAGGCGCAAGCCCGGTGCGCATCGTGCTGCGCCATGCCTTGCCCAACGCCATCGGCCCCATCGTCAACGCCGTGGCCCTGAGCCTGTCCTACTTGCTGGGCGGCGTGGTCATCGTCGAGACCATTTTCAACTATCCCGGCATCGCCAGCCTGATGGTGGATGCCGTGACCAACCGCGACATGGCCCTGGTCCAGGCCTGCACCATGCTGTTCTGCGCCGCTTACCTGGCGCTGGTGCTGGTGGCTGACGTGGCGGCAATCCTTTCCAACCCGAGGCTGAGACAGCAATGAACAACGTCATTGGCAAGTCTGCCCGTTTCAAACCGTTCCCTTGGGTGCGCACGCCGCTGTTGGGCCTGGTCGGCGCGGGGCTCTGCGCCTTCTGGCTGCTGGTGGCGCTGTTCGGCGGCTGGCTGGCGCCCCACGGCGTGGGTGACGTGATCTCCAGCAACGTGTTCGATGACATCGGCCGTGCGTTCCCCCTGGGTACTGACTACCTGGGCCGCGACATGCTCAGCCGGGTGTTGATCGGCGCGCGTTTCACCGTCGGCCTGGCCCTGGTGGCGGCGGTACTCGCCAGCACCGTTGGCACCTCGTTGGCATTGCTCTCGGTGGTATCGTCACGCTGGTTGGACGGCTGCGTCAGCCGCCTGATGGATGCGTTGATTTCCATCCCCAGCAAGATGCTGGCGCTGGTGGTGGTGTCGGCGTTCGGCGCCTCGGTGCCCTTGCTGATTGCCACGGCGGTGCTCAGCTATGCACCGGGTTGCTACCGCATTGCCCGCAGCCTGGCCACCAACATCGAAGCGCTGGAGTACGTGCAAGTGGCCCGTACCCGCGGCGAGCCGCGCTGGTACATCGCTTGCGTGGAAATACTGCCGAACATGCTCAACCCGGTGCTCACCGACCTGGGCCTGCGGTTCGGTTTCATCGTGCTGCTGCTCAGTGGCATGAGTTTTCTGGGCCTGGGCGTGCAGCCTCCGGACGCCGACCTGGGTTCGCTGGTGCGGGAAAACATCGGCGGCCTCAGCCAGGGGGCGCCGGCGCTGGTGATCCCGGCGTTGGCCATCGGCTCCATGACCGTGGGCATCAACCTGCTGATCGACAGCATTTCCAGCCATCGCCAGCGTAGCAAGGGAGGGCACTGAATGAGCCATCTCATCCAAGTCAAGGACCTGCGGGTCAACGCCTGCGGCGACAGCGGCGAAACCGAGATCGTCAAGGGTGTGAGTTTCAGCCTGGAGCGCGGCGAAGTACTGGCGCTGATCGGCGAGTCGGGTTCTGGCAAGACCACCATTGCCCTGTCGCTGCTGGGCTATGCGCGCCGAGGCTGCCGCATCGCCGGCGGTGAAGTGCGGGTGGGTGATCAAGACGTATTGACCCTGAGCGAGGGCGAACTGCAAGCCCTGCGTGGCAACCGGGTGAGCTACGTGGCGCAGAGCGCCGCGGCGGCTTTCAACCCGGCGCACCGCCTGATCGATCAGGTGCTCGAAGGTGCGCTGATCCACGGTGTGGGCGGCAGCCGCGAGCAATTGCGGGCAAAGGCCATCGAGTTGTTCCGCGACCTGGCCCTGCCAGACCCCGAACACATCGGCGAGCGTTACCCGCACCAGGTCTCGGGCGGGCAGTTGCAGCGCGTCATGGCCGCCATGGCGCTGATCAGCGACCCCCTGCTGGTGGTGCTCGACGAGCCGACCACGGCGCTGGACGTCACCACCCAGATCGAGGTGTTGCGGGCCTTCAAGCGCGTGGTGCGCGAGCGTGGCGCCACGGCGGTGTACGTCAGCCATGACCTGGCGGTGGTAGCACAGATGGCCGACCAGATCATCGTGCTCAAGGGCGGGCAGATTCTTGAAGACAACGGCACCGCCGCGCTGCTCAAGTCGCCGAACCATGAATACACCCGCCGTTTGCTGGAGGCCGCGCGCCCGGCGGCGAAGATTCGCGTCGACGACGTGGCCCGGGGCAACACGCCGTTGCTGACCCTGCGCGGGCTGACCGCCGGCTATGGCCCTCGCGACCTGCACGGGCTGCCGCGCATCCGCGTGCTGGAAGACATCGACCTGACCCTGCACCGCGGGCAGGCTATCGGCATCATCGGCGAGTCAGGCTCGGGCAAGTCTACCCTGGCGCGAGTGGTGGCCGGCTTGTTGCAACCGGCGCGTGGCGAGGTCATGTTCGACGGCCAGCCCTTGTCCAGTGACCTGCAAGGGCGTTCGCCAGACCAGTTCCGGCGCATACAGATGGTGTTCCAGAACGCCGACACCGCGCTCAACCCCATGCACAGCATCGCCAGTATTCTTGGCCGCCCCTTGCGGGCGTGCCACGGCCTGAAAGGCGCCGCCCAGCGCCAGCGCATCGATGAACTGCTGGACCTGGTGAAGCTGCCGCGCAGCCTGGCTGAACGGCGCCCTGGCGCCCTGTCGGGCGGGCAGAAACAGCGGGTCAACCTGGCCAGGGCCTTGGCCGCCAAGCCGGACCTGATTCTGTGCGACGAGGTGACCTCGGCCCTGGACACGGTGGTGGGGGCGGCCATTCTGGAGCTGCTGGCCGAACTGCGCCGCGAGCTGGGGGTGTCGTACCTCTTCATCAGCCACGACATTTCCACCGTGCGCGCCCTGTGTGACGACGTGGCGGTGATGTACAGCGGCCACATCGTTGAAAGCGGCAGCCGCCAGGCGCTGGGGCAGGCACCGTTCCATCCTTACACCAACCTGTTGATCAACTCGGTGCCGGCCCTGCGCCAGGGCTGGCTGGAAAGCACGGCGGTGGCGTGCAAGCTGCCGCCCATCAGCGCGCCCACCGCCAACCAGCGTGAATTGTGCACGTTCCTCAACCGTTGCCCGCTGCGGGTGGAAGGGTTGTGCAACCACACCGCGCCCAACCGCCGGGTGATCGCCGGTGGCAGCGAGATTCTCTGCCACCTGGACAGCCCGCAACTGGCCGCTGGCCAACCGACCCTTGTCTTGCCCGCTCAGGGAGCCTACGCATGAGTGCCCGTTTTGTCCGCTTGGCCGAGCAGCAACGCCCGGCCGTTCACTTGCTGGTCGATGGCCAGCCGGTTCAGGCGCTGGAAGGCGACACGCTGATGGTGGCGCTGCTGACCAGCGGCGACAGCCTGCGCGGCTCTGAATTCGACAACGGCCGGCGCGCCGGTTTCTGCCTGATGGGCGCCTGCCAGGACTGCTGGGTATGGACCCGCGACGGCGAGCGCCTGCGCGCGTGCGGCGAAGACGTGCGCGAGGGCTTGGATATTCTTACCTCACAACCGGAGGCGGCATGGCCACTGCGCGGGTAACCATTGTTGGCGCCGGGCCCGCGGGCATCCGCTGCGCCGAAACCCTGTTGGCGGCCGGTATTCGCCCAACGCTGGTGGACGAGGGGCGTCGCGCGGGCGGGCAGATCTACCGCCGCCAGCCCGAGGGCTTCACCCGGGACTACCGCCAACTGTACGGCAGCGAGGCCGGCAAGGCCCAGGCCCTGCACGAACGTTTCGACCAGGTGCGCGGGCAGCTGGATTACCGCCCCGATACCCTGGTGTGGAACCTGGCAGACCAGCAACTGTGCTGTGTCAGCCAGGGCCGCCATACGGCGCTCGAATACGACGCGCTGGTGCTGTGCACCGGCGCCACCGACCGGCTGCTGCCGGTGCAGGGCTGGCAGTTGGCGGGCACCTACAGCCTGGGCGGCGCACAGATCGCGCTGAAGGCCCAGGCGGTGTCCATCGGTGCCAGCGTGGTGTTCATGGGCACGGGGCCGCTGCTGTACCTGGTGGCCAGCCAGTACGTGAAGGCCGGTGCCAAGGTGGCTGCCGTTCTGGACACCTCGCCGCTGTATTCGCGGCTGCGCGCCGCGCCAAAATTGCTGGCCCGCCCGGGCGTGCTGGCCACCGGCGTCGGTTTGCTGGCCGGGTTGTACCAGGCGGGTGTGGCCGTGCACCTGGGCGTCACGCCGTTGCACATTGATGGCGACGAACGCACGGGTGTGCAGGGCGTGACCGTGCGCACGGGCAAAGGCGCGACCTTGCGGGTGGGTTGCGACGCCGTCGCCCTGGGCTACCACCTGCGCCCGGAAACTCAACTGGCGGACCTGGCCGGTTGCGCCTTCGCGTTCGACGAGGCATCTGGCCAGTGGCTGGTGCAGACCGATCAAGACGGCCGCACCTCATTGGCCAGCGTCTACGCCGCTGGCGATGGTGCGCGTATTCGTGGCGCGGACGCGGCAGAGGCGGCGGGGCGCCTGGCGGCCCTGGCGTTGTTGAGCGACCTGGGTTTGCCGGTGGCGTCGGGCGCGGCCGAGGCCCAACGGCGGGTCCTGGCGCAGATGGAGCGCTTCCGCCTGGGCCTCACCGAGGCGTTTCCATGGCCGGCGGCGCAGGTTCAGCACTTGCCGGACGAAGCCATCGTCTGCCGCTGCGAGATGATCAGCGCCGGCGAACTGCGTGGCGTGGTGCGCGAAAAGGGCGCCTGCGAGGTCAACCGCGCCAAGGCGTTCAGCCGGGTGGGCATGGGCCGGTGCCAGGGCCGTTACTGCTCCCAGGCCGGGGCCGAGATCATCGCCGCCGCGGCCGGGGTGCCGGTCAAGGAAGTGGGGCGCCAACGTGGCCAGGCCCCCGTCAAGCCACTGACCCTGAAGCTGCAGGAGGTGCAGGCATGAACGTGCAACAGGCCGATGTAGTCATCGTGGGAGGAGGCTTCATGGGCGCAGCCGCCGCGTTTTTCCTGCGCCAGCATGGGCGCTCGGTGATTGTGCTGGAACGTGACCAGATCGGTCAGTACGCCAGCGGCGTCAACTTCGGCAATGTCCGCCGCCAGGGCCGTTACCTGTGCCAGCTGGAGCTGTCCAACCGCTCGTATCACCTGTGGAAGCGCCTGCCGGAATTGATCGGCGAAGACCTGGAGTTTCTGCCCAGCGGGCACATGCGGGTGTGTTATGACGCGGCGCACATCGCCGATCTGGAAGCCTACGCCCAGGCGCCGGAAGCCCGCGAACTGGACTTGCAGATTTTCAGTGGCAAAGCCTTGCACGAGCGCTTCCCGTTTCTGGGGCCGGAAGTTCAGGGCGGTTCCTACGCGCCCCACGACGGTCACGCCAACCCGCGCCTGGCGGCCCCGGCGTTTGCCCGCGCCGCTGTCCGCGCGGGCGCCACGGTGCATGAGCGCACCGAGGTGCGCGAGGTGCAAAAGGTAGGCGGTGACTTCCACATCGAGACCACCGACGGGCGCCGCTTCAGTGCGCCCAACCTGCTGGTGACCGCGGGCGCCTGGGGCGACAGGCTGTCGGCGCAGTTCGGCGAACCGGTGCCGCTGGACACCAACGGCCCGCAGATGGCGGTGACGGAACCGGTGCCTTACGCCTTGAAAACTGTGATTGGCGTGTACACCAAGGTCCCGGAAGAAGTGATCTACTTCCGCCAGATCGCCCGTGGCAACATCGTCATTGGCGGCGGTTACCGCAGCAAGCCGGACATGCTCAACCGCCGCGCCCACGTGGAGCCGCGCAGCATCCTCAACCAGATCAGCCAGATGCGCCGGCTGGTGCCGGGCATCGCGCCGTTGAACATCATTCGGGTGTGGAGCGGTATCGAGAGCTACACGCCGGACTCGTTGCCGATCATGGGCCCCAGCGGCCAGGTCGACGGCCTGTACTACGCCTTTGGTTTCTGCGGCGCCGGCTTCCAACTGGGCCCCGGCGTAGGCGCGGTCATGGCCGAACTGATCGCCACCGGCAGCACCAGCACGCGTATTCATGATTTCCACATCAACCGGTTTGCACCTGCCACCTCCATGAACGCGCTCATGAAACCAGCCAGAACACACTGATGCATTGACATTCAACAGCCGACCCTGTGGGACCGGGCGAAGCTTGGGAAAGGTACACCGCGTGCGCTCAACCGGTGCGCAGCGCTTCATTCCCGAGCTTTGCCCGGTCCCACAGAGAGCATAATGACCTCATCCTGAGTGGCCACTCATGAACCCACGCACACTCGACATTCTCAAACAACTGATCAGCTTTGACACCACGTCGTCCCAGTCCAACCTGGCGTTGATTCATTACGTGCAGCAACGACTCGAGGCCAAGGGTATCGAAACCCGCCTGGTGCATGACGATGCCGGTACCAAGGCCAACCTGTTCGCCAGTGTCGGCCCCAGGGACGTGCCCGGCGTGCTGCTGTCCGGTCACACCGATGTGGTGCCCGTGGCCGGCCAGGCCTGGACCAGGCCGCCGTTCCAGGCCACCGTCATTGACGGCAAGCTGTACGGCCGTGGCGCCTGCGACATGAAGGGTTTCATCGCCGTGGCCATCGATACGCTGCTGACGGCCGCCGACCAGCCGCTCAGCCGGCCGCTGCAATTGGCCCTGTCCTATGACGAGGAAATCGGCTGCGTGGGCGTGCGCCGTCTGCTGGATGTGTTGCACCTGGCGCCCCAGCGGCCGTTCCTGTGCATCGTCGGCGAGCCCACCCAGATGCACTTCGCCCTTGGCCACAAGGGCAAGGCCTCGTACCGCGTGCAGTGCCACGGCCAGGAAGCGCATTCGTCCCTGGCACCACTGGCGGCTAACGCCATTCACCTGGCCAGCGACTTCATCACCCGGCTGCGCGCCACCCAACAACGCCTGCAAGCACACGGCGCCCATGATGATGCTTACGACATTGCCTACAGCACCGTGCACGTCGGGCGTATCGATGGCGGCAAGGCGCTGAACATCGTGCCCAACCTGTGCACCCTGGAATTCGAGATTCGCCACCTGCCGGCCGATGATCCCGAGGTGATGCTGGCGGACCTGGCCGAGCAGGCCGAGGCCATTGCCCGCGAGGCGAAGAAGGTCAGTGGCGTGGCCGACATCCACATCGAAACCCTCAACGCGTACCCGGGCCTGGAAACCTCGCCGACGGTAGCGGCGGTGCGCTGGCTGAAGGCATTCGCCCCGCCTGAAACGGCCCAGGTCAAAGTCGCCTTTGGTACCGAGGGCGGGCTGTTCGCCCAACGCCTGAACGTGCCGGTGGTGGTCTGCGGGCCGGGCTCCATCGAGCAGGCGCACAAGCCCGACGAGTACGTGGAACTGGCACAACTGCAGGCCTGCGAACACCTGCTGCACACCCTGTTGCAGGGCGTGCGCGGCTGAGCAGGCAGCTCATGCTGCCTGGCCGCCGATTTCAGCATTCGGCACTGTTGCCGGGGCGTATTCGGCATCACCCCGGCGGCGCATGTTTTTAGACTGGTCCTACCACGACTCACAGGATCAGCCCCATGTTGCGCAACCGCTTGAAAGACCCCACCCTGCTGGCCGAACGGGCCTATATCAACGGGCAATGGCTGGCGGCCGATGACGGCGCCACCCTGGAGGTGCTCGACCCGGCCACCGGCCAGTGCATCGCCCACGTGCCGGCCCTGCAGGGTACCGAAACCCGCCGCGCCATCAAGGCCGCCGAAGCGGCGTTGCCGGCGTGGCGTGAACGCCCGGCGGCGCAGCGCGCCTTGCTGCTGGAGGCCTGGTACCAGGCGATTCTGGACAACCTGGACGACCTGGCACTGATCATGACCCTGGAGCAGGGCAAGCCCCTGGCCGAGGCCCAAGGCGAGATCCGCTACGCCGCCAGCTTCGTCAAATGGTTCGCCGAGGAAGCCCGACGCCAGTACGGCGAGACCATTCCTTCGCCCAGTGGCGACCGTCGTCTGTTGACGCTCAAGCAGCCGGTGGGTGTCTGCGCCGCCATCACCCCCTGGAATTTTCCCACCGCCATGATCACTCGCAAGTGCGCGCCTGCGTTGGCGGCGGGGTGCACCATCGTGGTCAAGCCTTCGGACTTGACACCGTTGTCGGCCCTGGCCCTGGCGGTGCTGGCCGAGCGGGTGGGCATTGCGGCCGGGGTGTTCAATGTGGTGACCGGCATGCCCCAGGGCATCGGCGGCGAGCTGACCGGCAACCCTGCCGTGCGCAAGATATCCTTTACCGGCTCCACCGCCGTTGGCCGGCTGCTGATGCGCCAGAGCGCCGAACACATCAAGCGCCTGAGCCTGGAGCTGGGCGGCAACGCGCCGTTCATTGTGTTTGATGATGCCGACATCGAGCAGGCAGTGGCGGGGCTGATGCAGAGCAAGTTCCGCAACGCCGGGCAGACGTGCGTGTGCGCCAACCGCATCCTGGTGCAAACGGGGATTTACGAGCGCTTTGCCGCGCGGTTGCTGCAGGAAGTGGCAACGCTGAAGGTCGGCAACGGCCTGGAGGCGGGCGTCACCCTGGGGCCGTTGATCAACCAGGCTGCCGTGGAAAAAGTCGCGCGCCATGTGGATGACGCCCTGGGGCAGGGCGCGCGGCTGTTGTGCGGCGGTGTGCCAGAGGCGGCCAGCCCCTTCGTCGAGCCCGTGGTGCTGGCGGATGTCACGGCTGACATGCTGTGCACCCGCGAGGAAACCTTCGGCCCGCTGGTGCCCTTGATTCGCTTCGACACCGAAGCCCAGGCGATCGCCATCGCCAACGACACCCCCTACGGGCTGGCGGCCTATTACTTCACCCAGAACCTGCAACGTTCATGGCGGGTAGGGGAGGCATTGGAGTTTGGCATGGTGGGCCTCAATACCGGCGCCATCTCCATGGAAGTCGCGCCGTTTGGTGGCGTGAAGCAATCCGGGCTGGGCCGTGAAGGTTCGCGCTACGGGCTGGATGAATACCTGGAAATCAAGGCGTTTCACATCGGCGGGCTGTAACCGCGGCAGGCTCGGTCCCTCCCTGAGGGACCGGGCGGGGGTCAGTAGCCGTCGGCGCGGTCGATCTGGCCGTTCAGAGGTTCGCCGCGCTGGTGGCGGCGGATGTTGTCCAGCAGCACGGCAAAGGCGCTGTCCGGCTGGGTCATGGCAGCGATGTGCGGTGTCAGCACAATGCCGGGGTGCTGCCAGAAAGGGTGGTCGGCCGGGGCCGGCTCAACCCCCAGCACGTCCAGCACCGCGCCGCTCAACTGGCCGCTGGCCAAGGCCGTCAGCAGGTCGGCTTCGTTCAGGTGTGCCCCACGGCCCATGTTGATCAGGGCGGCGCCCCTGGGCAGTTGCTCGAACAAGGAACGGTCGAGGATGCCGCGGGTCTGCTCGGTCAACGGCAGCAGGCAGATCAGGATGTCGCACTGGCCGAGAAAGGCAGACAACTGCGCAGAACCTGCGAAACACTCGACCCCTGTCAGCTGATGCGCGCTGCGCGCCCAGCCCGATAGCGCAAAACCCAGCCCCTGCAGGCACTTGATGATGGCCTTGCCCTGCTGCCCCATCCCCATCACCCCGACGCGACGCTGGCTGGCGGGCACCAGCGCCCGCGCTTCCCATGCCCCGGCCTGCTGCTGGGCACGGTAGCGTAGCATGTCGCGGTGCAGGCTCAGCACCGCCCAGGTAGCGTATTCGCACATGCCCTGGGTGATGCCTGGGTCGAGCATGCGCGCCACCGGCAAGTGCGGGGGCAGTGCGGGCAGGTTCAACTGGTCGACCCCGGCGGATATCGCCAGCAAGGCCTTGAGGTTGGGCAGCAGGGTGGCCAGGTCATCGGGTGCCTGCCACGCGGCCAGGTATTCGATGTCGGCAGGGTTGCCGATGTCGGGCCACTGGCGGAACTCGATATCGGGGGCGTGGGCGGCGAATAGCTGTCGCCAGCGCTCGCCTCGCTGGGGGTCGGCTTTGTAGAGCAATGCCATGGGGGAGTCCTTGTCGGGGGAGTCAGGCTGTTGAAGCGTTTGTTCAATAAAGCCTTCATTCCATTGTGCCCCATCCACGCCAAGCGATTCTGCCGTTTGCGCCCCGCAAAACAGTCGATGTGCCCTTGCTGGCCGGCAACTTCGGCCACGTCGCCTCCGCGCAACCCGTACTCTGGAATACATCGAAACCCACCTCGGGCATGGCCACAGGAAGCTTTCATGAACAGCAAACTCAATGACACCCCTCGACTGCTGCAACAGCGTGAACAATCAGTGCCCCGCGGCGTGCTCACCGCCCACCCGCTGGTGATCGACCGCGCCCAGGGCTCACAGCTGTGGGACGTGGACGGCAAGCGCTACCTGGACTTTGTCGGTGGCATCGGCGTGCTCAATATCGGGCACAACCACCCCAAAGTGGTCGAAGCGGTGCAGGCACAGTTGACGAAAGTCTCCCATGCCTGTTTTCAGGTGGTCGCCTACCCCCCCTACATTGAGCTGGCCCAGCGTTTGAGCACACTGGTCGGCGGTGAGGTACCGCACAAGGCGGCGTTGTTCACTTCGGGCGCCGAGGCGGTGGAAAACGCCATCAAGATCGCCCGTGGCCACACCAACCGTCCCGGTGTCATCGCCTTTCGCGGTGGCTTCCACGGGCGTACGCTGCTGGGTTGCAGCCTGACCGGCATGAGTCAGCCGTACAAACAGAACTTCGGCCCGTTCGCGCCGGAGATCTTCCACACTCCGTACCCCAACCCTTACCGTGGCATCAGCAGCGCTGATGCACTGGCGGCCTTGCAAGACGTGTTCGCCACCCAGATCGCCGCGGACCGAGTGGCGGCCATCATCGTCGAGCCGGTGCAGGGCGATGGCGGCTTCCTCACCGCGCCGCCGGAGTTCCTGCAGGCACTGCGCGCGTTGACCGAGCAACACGGCATTGTGCTGATCCTCGATGAAATCCAGGCCGGATTTGGCCGCACCGGCCGCTGGTTCGGCTTCCAGCACGCTGGCATCCAGCCGGACCTGGTCACCGTCGCCAAGAGCCTGGCCGGCGGCCTGCCGCTGTCCGCCGTGGTCGGGCGCAGTGAGATCATGGACGCGCCCACGCCCGGCGGCCTGGGCGGCACCTACGGTGGCAATGCCCTGGCCTGCGCTGCGGCGCTGGCGGTGATCGATGCCTTTGAGCACGAGCATTTGCTGGCCCGTGGCGAACAGTTGGGCGTGCGCTTGCGCGCGGGGCTGCAGGTGCTGCAGCAGCGTTACCCACGCATCGGCGACGTGCGCGGCCAAGGCTTCATGCTGGCCATGGAAATGGTCAGCGGCGATGCCGGTGCCAGCCCCGACGCGGCCCTGGCTCAGCAGGTCATCGACGCCGCCCGCGAAGGCGGACTGCTGGTGATCAAGTGCGGGGTGCACCGCAATGTCGTGCGGTTCCTCGCCCCCCTGACCACCACCGACCTCGAACTCGACGAAGCCCTGGCCATCCTCGACCGCGCTTTGGCACGGGTCTTGATTGCCTGAACCTCACGACAGGCCCGGGCTTCATCGCCTGGGCCGCCGTTGTCCATCATGGAGATGAAGTTGGCATGCGCCTGACTGATTATCGTGTGTTGCTGCTCGACTGTGACGGCGTGCTGATCGACCGTGACAGTGGCGTCTGGACGGCGCTGCAGGGCCTGCTCGTCGGCACGGGCGTGGTGGCGGAAAAGGGCCCCGTGCTGGACCGCTTCGAACAGGTGCTGCATGGCCTGTACCCGCGGTTCGAGGAGCTGGGCTTTACCGGGCTGTTGTGTTTCGCCCATCGCCAGTTGGCCGAAGCGTTGCAGGTGCGGGCCAGTTGGGAGGAGAGCCTGAGCTTCGCCCGCACCCCCGTGACCTGGCCGCTGTTCGAGGACGCGCCCGGGGCATTGCTGTACCTGCGCAAGTTCTACCGGCTGGTGATACTGTGTGATCGCGATGCCCAGGACCGCGAAGCGCTGTGCGAGCGCCTGGGGATCCACACCGAGGAGCTGGTGGCGCCCGCCCAAGGCCAGGCCTGGCTGGACCAGCAGCAAGTACCGTTCGAGCAGGCGCTGTGGGTGCGCGCCAGCCTGCCTGAGCCTGCGGTGCAGGGCGCCGTGTGCCTGTTGCGACGGGGCCGGCGGCAAGCAGGCCAATGCCCGGTGGACGAGTGCGTCAACAGCCTCGCCGACCTGGTGGCTCAACATCAGCTATGGTTACGCCGTTGAATTGATTGAAAAACCTCAGGGACATTGGCATTCGAGGGCAACTGAATGGAAGGCATGGTCAAACTGGACCGCATCGACATCAATATCCTGGTCGAGCTGCAAAAAGATGGCCGCATGACCAACGTCAGCCTCGCCGACGCCGTTGGCCTCTCGGCCAGCCCCTGCCTGCAGCGGGTCAAGCGTCTGGAAGCGGCGGGCTATATCTCCAGCTACAAGGCCCACATCAACCTGGCGAAGATCACCGAGTCGGTGACGATCTTCACCGAGGTGACCCTCAGCGACCACAAGCGCGAGGACTTCGCCAAGTTCGAGGCCAACATTCGCCAGGTCGACGAGGTGCTCGAGTGCCACCTCATCAGCGGCGGTTACGACTACCTGGTGCGCTTCATGACGCGCAGCATCCAGCACTATCAGGAGGTGATCGAAAGCATCATCGACAAGAACATCGGCATCGCCAAATACTTCAGCTACATCGTCATCAAGTCACCGGTGATGAAAGAGGTGGTCCCCCTGCGCAAGCTGATCCGGCACTAGTGCGCGGAAAACCGCCGCCATTCAGCACAACATCCCACGCAACCCCGGAGAACGGCACGCTGCGCCTGGCCGCGTCTGGTAGCGTATCAGCCATGGATTTTCCTTTTTCGGGGCCACGTGAATGACCGACCAGACCACCCATGTTTTCAGCATCGACCCGGCCCTCACGCGCCGGTTCTATATCAATGGCGACTGGTGCCTGCCGGTGCGCGAGGCGGGCAGCCTGCCCGTGGTCAACCCCGCGACCGAGCAGGTAGTGGCCGACGTCGCCAAAGGCACCGCGCTGGATGTCGACCAGGCCGTGGTGGCTGCCCGCGCTGCGTTTACCCACTGGAGCGTTTCGCCGGTGGCCAGCCGGGTGCGGATACTCACGCGCTTGCATGAGCTGATGCTGGAGCGCAACGAGCAGTTCGCCCAGGCCTTGTCCCTCGAGATGGGCGCTGCCATCGGCTTTGCCCGCACCTTGCAGGTGCCCCTGGCCGCGGAGCACATTCGGGTGGTCCGTGATCTGTTGCCCGAGTATCCCTTCCAGCAGGTTGAGAACGGTACCGCCATCGTCCGTGAAGCCATTGGCGTGTGCGCGCTGATCACCCCATGGAACTGGCCGCTCTACCAGATCACCGCCAAGGCCGCCGCGGCCATCGCCGCAGGTTGCACCGTGGTGCTCAAACCCAGCGAACTGTCGCCGTTGAGCGCGCTGCTGTTCGCCCAACTGGTGCACGACGCCGGTGTGCCTGCCGGGGTATTCAACCTGGTCAACGGCAGCGGCGCCGAGGTGGGCGAAGCCATGGCCAGCCATCCTGACATCGACATGATCTCCATCACCGGCTCCAACCGCGCCGGCGCCCTGGTAGCCCAGGCCGCGGCACCGACAGTGAAGCGCGTGACCCAGGAACTGGGTGGCAAATCCCCCAACGTGCTCTTGCCCGATGCCGACTTCGCCAGGGTGGTACCGCTGGGCGTGATGACGGCATTCCGTAACGTGGGCCAGTCCTGCAGCGCGCCGACCCGCATGCTGGTGCCACGAGCGCGCCTGGCTGAGGTCGAAGCCCTGGCGGCGGCCACCGCCGAGTCGATCCTGGTGGGTGACCCGGCCTCGCCTGACACCGTGCTTGGCCCTATCGCCAACCAGGCCCAATTCAACCGCGTGCAGGCGATGATCGCTTCAGGCATCGAGGCGGGCGCCAGGCTGATCTGCGGCGGTACGGGACGTGTGGCGAGCCTGGAAGTTGGTTATTACGCCCGGCCGACCATTTTCTCCGACGTCGAACCGGGCATGGCCATTGCCCAGGAAGAAATCTTCGGCCCGGTGCTGTGCATCCTCCCTTATGACACCCTTGACGACGCCGTGGCCATCGCCAACAACACGGTCTATGGCCTCAGCGCCCACGTGCAAGGCACGGACCTGAACCAGGTGCGCGCGGTGGCCTCGCGTATCCGCGCCGGCCAGGTGTTGCTCAATCATCCGGCCTGGAACCCGCACGCGCCGTTCGGCGGCTACAAGCGCTCGGGCAATGGCCGGGAGTTTGGCGTGCATGGGTTCGAGGAGTACCTGGAAACCAAGGCCATCATCGGTTACGAGACCACTTAAACCCATCAAGCAGCTTCGCCGAGTCCCGGGCTGACACAGCCTGTGGGAGCACAGCTTGCTGGCGAAGGACGCAATGCGGCCCATCAGGTACACCGCGCTGCCTTTTTCGCTAGCAAGCTACGCTCCCACCCCCGCGCCGACGCAGCCTGTAGGAGCACAGCTTGCTGGCGAAGGGCGCAATGCGGTCCATCAGGTATACCGCGTTGCCTTTTTCGCTAGCAAGCTACTCTCCTACCACCAGGCCGACACAGCCTGTAGGAGCACAGCTTGCTGGCGAAGGGCACAACGCGGCCCATCAGGTACACCGCGTTGCCTTTTTCGCTAGCAAGCTACGCTCCCACCAGGACACCAAGGAGCGCCAGGCTGACCCAGCCTGTAGGAGCACAGCTTGCTGGCGAAGGGCACAACGCGGTTCATCAGGTATACCGCGCTGCCTTTTTCGCTAGCAAGCTACGCTCCCACCACCAGGCTGACCCAG